>CAZJMY010000758.1:0-5119 GCA_964546845.1 uncultured Myxococcales bacterium
CGGAGCACCCGCCGCGACCTGCGCCGCGGGAGCGCGAGTTTCAATCGAAGGAGGCTGCGCCGCCGGCCCCTGCCCCACTGCCACTACTGGAAGAATGAACACCATGTCGTTTCCCTCCTACGGGACGAATGTGTGCCTGCGCCGCCTCCTGGCCAGCCCTGGCGTTCTTTCTTCCGAGATCTCCGGTCGATGCCCGACGCCAGCTCGGGCGTACGCGCCTCGAGCGTGGCGACGTCAGTTCGTGAGCTGGCAGCCCCGCAGATCCTCCGCCTTGAACCAGTCGAAGAGCGTCACCGCCGCGCGCGCGTAGGCGCCGTTGCCGCGCAGGCGGCCCGACCAGTTCGCGCCGCGGTTGTTGGCGTGCAGGTGACAGCGGAGATCGACGTTCACGTCGGGGAGCACCGGCACCTCGACGTGGATCCCCTTGTTCACCGCCCGCAGATCCAGGTCCAGCGTCAGGTGCGGCGGCAGCGCGCGCCACCAGGCACCGCTCACGCGCGGCTTCGCGGGCGCGGCAGGCGGCCGGGCTGCAGCCGCGCCCGGCACGACCGGCTTCGCGGCGCTCTTCTTGGAAGGATCCAGCACGCCGCCCGACACGCTGACCTCGCCCGCCAGAATCAGCTCGCCGCGCGCGTCGCCCGCCAGCCGCATCGAGGCGTCGACGTCCGGCAGGTATAGCTGCGACGACGGCGTTCCGATCGTCAAATTCGCGCCCGAGAACGGCACGTCGACCTCGCCCAGGCGGAACGGCGACAACGACACGACGCGCACGACGGCCGGCGCGTCGCCGCGTCCCACGCGGATCATGCCGAGGCCGTCCACCTGGACGTCGACCCCGTTCGTCCGCACGCGATCGCCGTGCGCCTCGACGGTGCCGCGCCCGTGGGCCAGCGGGGTGGTCGGCGACAGGCGGACCGTGACGTCGTCGAGGCGCGCAGTTCCGTCGAGCCGTGGGCCCGGCACGCCCGCCAGCGTGCCGCCGACCTGCACCTGGACGGCGAGGCGGCCGCCCACCGACACGCCGCTGGGCAGCCGGACGGGAAAGCGCGCGGCGTCCAGGTCGCCGTCGAGCCGCAGCGCCAGCGCCGTCCGCCCGACGTCGTCCAGATCCAGCGTGGCGCGGCCGCCGAGCCGGGCGCTGAGCCCGGGCGTGCGGACCGCGACGTCGGTGGCCGTCACCGCGGTGCCGTCCAGGTCGAACCGCCCCCCGGCCGCCAGCGTCAGCGGCGCGGGCCAGGCGCCGGTCCGCACGACGACGTCCCGGGTCACCCGCAACGCGCCGACGCCGCGCGGTCGGATCAGCACGTCCTGCACGCCCACGTCCAGGTCCAGCGTTCCGCTGGCGCTCTTCACGTACCGCGACCAGAGCTGGGGCCAGCGCGCGACGTCGACCGCGCCGCTGACGTTGCCCGACCCGTCGGCGCCGCGCAGGCGGGCGTCGACGCGCAGGCCCGTCAGCCCCGGACCGGCGACGGTCAGCGCGGCGTCCGCCTCCAGCGGCGCGCCGGCCCGGTAGGCCAGCGTCGCGCGGCCGCTGGTCGTCAGGGGCGCGCCCGCCAGCGGCGGGGGCAACCAGGGGCCCAGCGCGCGGTCGTGGGCCTCCACCTCGGCCTCGACGGACAGCGCGCCGCGCCGCTTGACGCGCGCGTGCACCGTCACGCCCGGGTCGATGCTGGCGGTCACGTCGCCGGCTTCTCCCGCGATGCGCAGGTCGGCGCTGACGTTCCCGATGGGCCTGCGCGCCACCGTCAGCGTCGCGATCTCGACCTTCCCGGAGATGGCGGGCCGTCCGGTGGTCCCGTTCAGGGTCAGGTCGGCGGCAGCGACCCCGGTCGCCGGCGGCAGGCCGGTGCTGGCCATCGCAAGGAGCGCCGCCAGCGGATAGTCGCTCATGCCGACCGACACACCCAGACGGTCGTCTGGCCCCACGCGGCCGCCCAGCCGGACGGTGCCCCCCGCCGCGCGCTTCAACTGAAACGGCGTCACGCGCAGCCCGCCCTCGGACGACCAGAGCGCGTCGACTCGCCGAGGCAACAGCAACCGCTGCCCCACCACCAGCAGCGACGCGGGCGGCGGAAAGGCCAGCTTCAGCGCGACCCGGTCGATGGTGCCCGCGGCGCGGGCGTCGACGCGCAGCGGCCCCGACGCGATCGCCGGGGGGACCCAGTCCTGCAGGGCCGCGACGGCCAGGCTGCCGTGCGCGTCCACGCGCGATCGCGTCCGTTCGCCGTCGGTCGCGTCGGCGGGAAATACCAGCTCGGCGTCCAGCGCCGCCGACAGACCGCTCCAGTCGACCCGCAACCCGCGCAGCTGCATCGCGGCCCCGGCCAGCCGCACGCGCTCGATGGAAGCGTCCAGGGTGCGGGAAGGCTGCGCGGTCGTGCTCGATCGGCCGGGCGCCCGTCGCGCCGCCGCGCCGATGCGCAGCTCGTACGCGTCGGGGCCCCGGGGCGCGCGTCGGAGGTCGAGGCGCAGGTCGGCGTCGGGGAGGTCGACCTCGACGTCGGCGAACCGGGGCGCCAGCCGCGCCGTCGCGTGCAGCCGCCCGTGAAGGTCGCCGCCCAGCAAGGGCCGCAGCGCGGGATCCAGCATCCGGGTCGTGTCCACGCGCTGGAGGTTCACGCGCAGGTCGGCGCGGCTGTCGCCGAGCCGAGCCGCCACCTTGATGGGACCGCCGTCGATGTCCAGGACACCCTCGAGGCCGCTGAACGGGCCGCGCACGAGCGCGTGCAGATCGCCGCCGATCCCCCGCGCCCAGCCTCCCGTGGGACGCCAGGTGGCCTGCAGCCGCGCCAGCGCGTCGCCGAACGCGGCCCAGCGCACGTCGGCATCCAGACCGGCGCGCCCCGGCGGCGGGCGCCCGCCCGGCCCGGGGAAGATGTTCAGGAACGAGGCGCGCCCCGACAGCAGGGACCGCCCCGTGACACCGCTCGCGACTTCCAGCGTCAGGTCCGTGGGCGCGTCTCGCAGAACGCCGACGCGCGTGATCCGGGCCGCGTCCAGCGGCACGACCGTGCGCCAGGGGCTTTTCGGCCCCCCGATGCGCACCGACCCGCCGCGCGCCACGACGTCGCGCGCCTCGAAGAGAAACGCCGGATCGCCTCCTGCCGACAGTGACCCGACCGCCGCCGCGCCGGCGAGCGTCATCCCCCACGTGTCGAACGTCAGCTCGACGTCCAGGTCGGCGATCTCAACCCGCCGCAGCGTCAGCGCCCCGCCGCCCGCCTTCGACTTGCCGGCGCGGCGAGTGGCGTGGGGGTCCAGGCAGGCGGCCCGCCCCGCCGGAGGAACAGACCGGAACGCGTCGACGGTCCCCAACCCGTCCGTGTCCAGGTCCAGCCGCCAGCTCCCCTGCGCCACGCGCACCCAGGTGACGTCGATGACGCCGCCCCGGTGAATGGCCATCTCTCCCTCGACGCGGGCGGCCGCCGCGACGATCTGACCGTCGGGACCTTTGATCTCCAGGCCGTCCACGGACAAGGGAAAGGGGCGCCCCAGGATCAGATCGATGGCCGCCGCCCACCCGGCGCGCGCCCCGGCGATCCCGACGGTCCCGCACATCGACGCGGTGGCGCGGCGGACCATCCAGCGCGCGACGGGCCCGCGCAAGACCAGCGGCAACGCCAGGACGGCCAGCAGGAACGCGCCGACGACCCCGGCCCCGATCCGCAGGAGCATGGTGGCGGTCCGATGCTTCCCGCGGCCGATGGCCCGATCCATGTGCAGCCAAGCGTATCAGCTTCGTGGCGCAGGCCCCCGTCACGACGGTGGTTTTCAGGATTTGAGACCTTCCGATCGCCGGTCAGCCACTTACGAACCTGCACTTCCGGCAAGCGCGAGCGTGGCCATATTTTTCGGCACAGACATGGCACGGGTTCGAGCGGACCGTCGCGGGGCCGGGCTCCGGCACGCGCGCGTGGCGCTCGCGTGGCACGTGCTCGTCTGTGCGGGGATGACCGTGGGGTGCGCGCACCAGGAGCAGCAACAAGCGCCGGTGATCCGCGATCTGACCATCGACGGCACCCACGCCGTGTCGCCGCGCCAGATCAAGAAGAAGATCCTCACCAGCAAGACGGGCTGGTGGCCGTTCGCGCACAAGGAGTACTTCGATCCGGTCACCTGGGAAGCGGACCTGAAGCGGATCGTTCGACTCTACGTCTCGCGCGGTTTCTACCAGGCCCGGGTCGCGCACGACGCGGTGGTCCCCGACGGCAAGAACGGGGTGGCGCTGAAAGTGACCGTCGAAGAAGGTAAGCCGACCCACGTCGGTAACCTGCAGGTCGTCGGCCTCGACGCCCTGCCCCCCGCCGATCAGGAGGCGGCCCGGAGCGGGCTGGCGCTGCGCGCCGGACAGGTCTTCGACGAGGGGGACTGGGAATCGAGCAAGAGCGGGATCGTCAGCAAGCTGCGCGCGCGCGGCTACTACCGCGCGACGGCCGCGGGGGAGGCGCTGGTGGGCGAGAGCTCCCAGCAGGCCGACCTGCGGATCGTCGTGCGCCCGGGCGTGCCGTACCGCTTCGGGGCCATCGACGTGAAGGCCGGCCCCGACCCGCGCATCCCGCCGGTGCTGGTCTGGGACCAGACGCGGCTGGCGATCCCCGACGGCTCGCTGTTCAACGACGAGGCGCTGGACGAGGCACAGCGGCGCGTCTTCGGCATGGGCGTCTTCGCGACCGTGCGGGTGGTCACCGGCCCGCCCGACGAGGCGACGGACCGCATCCCCATCGTGGTCACCGTCCGCGAGGCGCCGTTCCGCACGCTGCGGGGCGGCGCCGGCTTGAAGATCGACCAGATCCACCAGGAGGCGCGCCTCATCGGCGAATGGAGCCACCGCAACTTTGAGGGGGGGCTTCGCAAGCTGACCATCCACGCCGAGGCCGGGTGGGCGTTCCTGCCCAACATCTTGGCCGTCGCTACCAACGACGTGGAGGCGGCGCCCCGCAACGGCCCGGTCTTCGACTTCAGGGTCTCGTTCGAACAGCCGCGCTTCCTGGGCCACCCGTCGCTGCGCGAGCAGAACAGCATCGAGTTCGAGCGCACGATCCAGCAGAGCTACGACAACCTGGCGGGTCGGTTCGGCACCGGCGTCATCTGGCAGCCGCGCTCGCGGGTCTCGATC
>CAZJMY010000759.1:0-1322 GCA_964546845.1 uncultured Myxococcales bacterium
CGGCGCCGCTGCTCGCGCCCGCGCTGCCGCCCGTCGCGCTGCCGCCGGTCCCGCCACCGGTGCCCGTCACGCCGCTGCCGCCCGTGCCCGTCCCGCTGCGACCCGCCGCGGCCGATCCGCCGGTTGCGCCGCCGCTTCCGCTGGAAGCGCCTCCCGTGCCGCTGCCGATCTGCCCGCCGCTGCTGCTGCTGCCGCCGGTTCCCGGCGTTCCGGAGCCGCCGCCCGACGAGCCGCACGCCGAGGCGAAGAGGACGGCGGCCAGCACGCCGCCCAGCGATCGAAATCCAGGGACTCTCGTGGTCATCGTGTTCTCCGTCATCGAGACGGCGCAGCGAGCGGCTCCGCCGGAGAACAGTATCGGTCGCCGCCCGGCCGAGCGCGCATCACCGTTGTGGCCCGACGAGCTGCGCGGCGCGGCGCCGCGCGGGTGACGGAAGTGGCGCCAGCCCACGGCGGCCGCCCTCTCGCGTTCCCGCGCCGGCCGCGCCGGCTGGCGTCAGGTCTCTATTTGACGCGGATCAGGAACTCCTCGCCGCCTGCGTAGTCGTGGAACGTGATGCTGGCTTGCGAGTCGTTGGCGTCGTACCAGTTGGCCACGCGCGGGAGGCCGCGGGCGTTCCTGAACCAGGTGACCTTCTTGCCCGTCGCGAAGGCGTCGTCGAGGACCTTCTTCAGCGCCTGTGCGTCGCCGCTGCCCAGGTTGAACAGCGAGATGACCTCGGTCGTCCCGACGTAGTAGGCGATCGTGTAGGGCGCGCCGCTCTTGTACTCGGTGTGGACCTTCAGGATCGCTCGTCCGTTCGGATCGAAGACGGCCGAGGCGGACGCCCGGGCGGGAACCAGCGCGAACCCGAGCAGCGCCGCAAGCAGGATGGCCTTCAGTTTCATGGAGTGACCTCGTGTTGTGGGTGGAGACGTTCGAGACGTCGACACCCTCTCAACCCGCGAGGCCGCCATCTTGCGCAAGTGATACGGTGGTGACGTGCGCGCCCAGCCGAGCCTCGCGGTCGTCAGGCCGCGGTAGGCGGGCGGCGCCGGCGCACCAGCGCGCAAGCCAGCAACCAGGCCGCCCCCGCGAGACCAGGCGGCCCGCCGCCCGTCTGGCAGGCGCAGCCGGCGTCGCCGCTGATCTCGCCGCTGCCGCTCGACCCGCCGGAACCGAGCGTGCCGCCTGCGCGTCCGCCGCTGCCGACGCTTCCACCCGTTTCGGTGCCACCCGAGGACAGACCGCTGCCGCCGCTGCCCACGGCCGTGCCGCCGGCACCGGGACTGCCGCCGCTGGCCGAGCCGCCGCCGCTGCCGGACGTCGTGCCGCCGCGGCC
>CAZJMY010000760.1:0-10736 GCA_964546845.1 uncultured Myxococcales bacterium
CCGGCGCCCTCCGGCGGCGGTCAGGCGCTCGATCTGGCGGACGACCAGGATCGCGCCGCGGCGCCCTCCGGGGCCGCCAACCGCGGGAGCTTCGCCGGTGCCGCGCCGGCGCCCGCCGCCGCCCCGCGCGCCAAGGGCCAGGCAGCGAAGAAGGCCGAAGCGGCGGACCAGGAGACCTTCGCGGCGCCCGCCGCGGGCACCGCCGCGCCCCGTTCCGCCGTCGGGCGCGAGTCGGCCGCCGCCCGGGCCGACCGGCTGTTCGCGCAGGCGCGTTGGGCGGAAGCCGCCATCGCGTACCGCGAGCTGCTGCGGGACGACCCGCGCAACGCCGACGCGCCCCGCTGGCGGCGGCGGCTGACGGCATGCGAAGCGGCCGCCCGCGCCCCCTGACGGCCCGCGGTCAGTCGCTGCTCATCCGGGTGAACAGCCAGAACAGCGACCCGGACAGCAGGATCGACACCGGCAGCGTCAGCACCCAGGCCATCAGCAAATTTCGGACGGTCCCCCACTGCAGGCCCGTCTTGTTGGCGGCCATCGTGCCCGCCACGCCGGACGACAGGACGTGGGTCGTGCTGACCGGCAGACCGAAGGCGTCGGCGGCGCCGATCGTGGCCATGGCGGTGATCTCGGCGGCCGCGCCCTGCGCGTAGGTCAGGTGGTCCTTGCCGATCTTCTCGCCGACGGTGATCACGATCCGCTTCCAGCCGATCATCGTGCCCAGGCCCAGCGCGATGGCGACGGCCACCTTGACCCAGCTGGGGATGAACTTGGTCGCCTTGTCGAGATGGCGCCGGTAGTTCTTCAGCACGTCGGCGTCGGCCGGGCCGATGGCCGGCTGATGTGACTTGTCCATGACCCGCAGCGCTTCACCGACCAGGTACAGGTCGTTGCGGAAGTTGCGCGTCTTCGCCGCGGGGACGTGCTTGAGCTCCTTGTAGATCGACATGTCGTGGCCGACGCCCTCGACCAGCTTCTGCACCCCCGCCACCGTGTCGGGCTGCAGCTGCTTCGTGCGCACGAAGGCCGTGACCTGGTCGCGCCCGTCGCCCGCGACCGTGCCGCCCTGTGCGTAGTGGCTCAGCGACCCGGCCGCCTGCGCCGACACGGCGATGAAGTCCTGCGACTCGCGCGCGGAGACGGCGTGGTTCAGCGCGTAGGCCGTGGGGACGGTGCCGATCAGGATCAGCATGATGAGCCCCATCCCCTTCTGGCCGTCGTTCGAGCCGTGCGCGAAGCTGACGCCCGTGCAGGTCAGCAGCAGCAGGCAGCGGATCCAGAACGGCGGCGGGGCCGTGCCGACGGGCGCCTCGTAGAGCGCCCTGTTCTTGACCACCGCCCGCAGCGCCAGCAACAGCAGCGACGCGACCGTGAAGCCCACCAGCGGCGAGATCAGCAGTGACTTGCCGATGTTGCCGGCCTGGTGCCAGTCGACGCCGCTGGTGGCGGCGCCCGAGCCCGCCTTCATGAATTGATTCGCCAGCCCGACGCCGATCACGGAGCCGATCAGCGTGTGGGAGCTGGACGACGGCAAGCCGAAGTACCAGGTGCCCAGGTTCCAGATGATCGCGGCGGTCAGCAACGCGAATACCATCGCGAACCCCGCGGAGCTGCCGACCTGCAGGATCAGCTCGACGGGTAGCAACGAGATGATCCCGAAAGCCACGGTCCCCGTCGAGACCAGCACGCCGATGAAGTTCCAGATGCCCGACCAGACCACCGCGATCTGCGGCGTCAGCGAATGGGTATAGATGACGGTCGCGACGGCGTTCGCCGTGTCGTGGAAGCCGTTGACGAACTCGAAGCCCAGCGCGACCAGCAGCGCGATCCCCAGCAGGATGAAGGGAAGCGCCGACGTGGGGTGGATCTCGGCCAGGTCGCCGACCAGCTGCGACCCGGCGAAGCCGATCCCGACCACCAGCGCGACCGAGAACACCGCCATGCCGATGCGCCCGGGCCCCGCGGCCAGCTTCTGCGCCAGATGCGGATTCGTGGACTGCCCGCCTTCGATGCTGACGCCGGTCGTCGACATGCGCGCGACCATAGCCGCGCGCGGCCGGCGCCTCGCGTGACGATTACGCAACGAGCTGTCAACGTCCCGTGACGGCGGAATCCAGCAGGCGCGCGGCTGCCGCGCCCAGATCGGGCAGGACGGCGTCGGCAGCGCCGAAGTCGCTGCCGTGGGTCAGGCCCGACGGGATGACCCAGCACGAGAGGCCGGCAGCCTTGGCGGCGCGCAGCCCGCGCTGGGAGTCCTCGATGACCAGACAGCGCGCGCCCGCCAGCCCCAGTCGGCTCACCGCCAGCAGGTAGGGGTCCGGATCGGGTTTGGCGCGGATCGTGTCGGCGCGCGTGAGCACCAGCTCGAAGAACGGCAGCAGGCCGGTGCGGGCGTGGGTGCGGGCGAACGGCTCCGGCTCGGCGCTGGTGACGATGGCCAGCCGGTAGCGGGCCGCCAGCCGCCGCACCAGCTCGAAGACGCCCGGGATCAAGATGTCCTCGCGCGCGACGAGATCGTTGTAGAGGCGGTTGCGGGTGGCGCGCAGCGCGACGATCTCGTCGCGCGACAGCCCGCGCGCCTCCGCCAGGTGGAAAGCGCCGATCCCTTGCCGCAAGTAAAGCTCGACGTAGGTCGCCTCGTCCAGGTCGACGCCGACGGTGGCCAGCACGTCGCGGTTGGCGCGGTAGTACAGCGTCTCCGTGTCCACCAGGACACCGTCGTTGTCGAACAGGATGGCGTCGAACATCAGGTGATGACCGCCCGCCCGGGCGGCAACGGCTCGACGTCGTGGAAGCGGCGCAGGTCCAGCAGCATGTGCCCGTCCGGCGTCTCGGACAGCACGTCGGCCAGCCTGTGCCCCCACCGCAGGTCCTTCGCGAAGTAGCGGTGCTGTCCATGGACCGTTTGCATCGTGATGTCGTCGAGCCCGACGACCAGCACCTGCAGCTCGACCTCCTTGGCCGCCAGCGACTCGGAGGTCTCGCCGTGCAGCGGGCTGGCGGCGTCGATCACGTGAATCGCGCTCCAGGCGCGGGTGAGGCTCATGGCGCGCTGGCGGGTCAGAGGAAGGTCCAGCATCCGGTAGAAAGTCTCGCCCTCCAGCGTGCGTTCGGTGCGGATCATGACCACGCGCAGCTGCGCGTCGACGATCAAGTTCCCGCGCTGGTTCCCCAGGCGGAACATGAGCGTCGGCGCGCCGTTCAGGATCGTGACGACCGCGTGGCGCGAGAACACCAGCCGCGCCGTCGAGCGGGAGAACTTCGCGAACACCAGGCCCGTGGCGAGGGCCGTCAGGGTGAGGCCGGTGATCGTTTCGAGCACCACCACCGCGTTCGCCGCGGCCGACGCGGGGAACATCGCGCCGTAGCCGATCGTGCCCATCGTCTGCACGCTGAAGAAGAACGCGTCGCGGAAGCTGCCCGGCTGCGCGTGCGCGACGCCGCCGACAATCACGAACAGCACCGCGAAGAGCGCGTTGGCGCCCAGGAACACGGCGCTGATCGCGGCGATGGTGACCCGCCACGAGCGGCGCAGCAGCGAGTGGTAGAAGTCGCGCAGCGGCGACGTGCGGTCACCGACGATCCGGATCTCGTAATCCGCGCCCGGCTGGCGGATCGTGACCGGAGCCC
The DNA here is from genome assembly GCA_964546845.1 of uncultured Myxococcales bacterium. Taxonomy (GTDB): domain Bacteria; phylum Myxococcota_A; class Polyangia; order Fen-1088; family Fen-1088; genus JADGRB01. The sequence continues at coordinate 3,628 of CAZJMY010000760.1, forward strand.
GTGTCATCGCCTGATTATTGCCACCACGGCGCGGCTGCGGTCAAAAGGTGACGGCGTTCACCAGCGACGGGACACCGACCTTCGACGAGATGTCGAGCACCACGGCGCGCGCGCCCGCGCCCAGATCGCGGCGCGCCGCGTCCAGCGTCGACTTCAGCGGGTCACCGCCGGCGGGGACGGCCAGGTCGATGGCGCGCACGCCCCACGTCAGGTGCAACCGGCGGGTGGTCGCCGGGACGCGGCTGTATGCCAGGATCGGCCGGTGCGGTCGGAAGGCGGCCAGGCGCAGCGCGCTTTCGCCTGTGCGGGTCGGCACCACGATGGCCGCCGCGTCCAGGTCGTCGGCCAGCTCCGCCGCCGCGTGCGCCAGCGCGTTGGACGCCTCCGCGCGCGTGGGCCCCGGGTGGGCCGGCAGCAACGGCTCCGTCTCGACCAGCAGGCGGATCATCATGTTCACGGCGCCGGCCGGATCGTGGCCGACCGCCGTCTCCTCGGACAGCATCACGGCGTCGGTGCCGTCCAGCACCGCGTTGGCGACGTCGGTCACCTCGGCGCGCGTCGGCAGTGGGTTCGAGACCATCGACATCAGCATCTGCGTGGCGGTGATGACGGGCCGCCCTTCGCGGTTCGCGGCGCGGATGATCCGCTTCTGCGTGGCCGGCACGCGCTCGATCGGGATCTCGACGCCCAGATCGCCGCGCGCGACCATGATGGCGTCGGCGGCGTGAACGATGGCGTCCAGCCGCTCAAGCGCCTGCTGCTTCTCGATCTTCGCGACCAGCGGCAGATCGGTCAGCGCGCGCGCGTCGGCGATGTCCCGCTCGTGACGGACGTACGACAGCGCGACGAAGTCGGGCGACAGCACGCCGACGTCGGCCAGATCCTGCCGATCCTTGTCGGTGAGGGCCGGCAACGAAGACGTGTCGAGCGGAAGGTTGATCCCCTTGCGCGGCCGGATCGTGCCGCCGACGCGTACGCGGCAGACCAGGCGGTCGGCGGCGACCTCGCTGGCGACGAGATCGATCGTCCCGTCGGCGATGAACACCGGGTCGCCCGGACGGACGCGGTCGTAGAGCGACGGATCGCCGACCGGGATGCCGCCGGCGCCCAGCACCAGCGTTTCGCCCTCGGCGACCTTCACGTCGTCCGCGAAGTCGCCCAGCCTCAGCTTGGGGCCGGCCAGGTCCGCCAGGACTGCGATGTCCGGCCGGTGCGCGCGCGCCCGGTGGACACGCGCGGCCTGGGCCCGCGGGGACGCGTGCGAAAGATTCACCCGCAAGAGGTCGACGCCCGAGTCCAGCAGCCGCTCGAGCGCGCCCGGCGCGTCCTGGGCGGGACCGACGGTGGCGATGATCTTCGTGCGTCGCTGAGGCACGACCCTACTCTACCGTCAACGAACCCCGAAACGCGACCATGAAGCGGCTCGGCTTGCGGGGTCCGGGGCAGCGCCTACGTTGAATGCATGGACGGCGTGAGGCGACCGCGGTGGTGGGGGTTCGGGGCGGCGGCCGGCGCGGCGCTGCTCTGCGGGGTGATGGCGGGACCGGCGCGGGCCCAGACGGCGACAGCGCCCGGGAACTCCTCGGCGAACCCGGGCACGACGCCGCCCCAGGCGGGCCCGGGCTCCCGCCTGGATTTGCCGTCGGATAACCCTGGGTCGGCGGCCGACACCGCAGCCAGCGCGATGTCCATGCCTTCGCAGACCGGAAACACGGACACGGAGCCGCACCCGGTCAACACCAGCGGGCCGGTGGTCCGGTCGATCTTCGACCAGACGGACGTCTCGGACGAGCACCCCGTCGGGGAGCCGGCCGGCGTCAGCTCCAGCTTCGATCGTCAAGATTCGGTCAACGACCACCCGGTCCCTTGAGACCCCCGCCGGGCGGCGCGGCGCGCGGTCAGTGCTCCCAGGTCTTGGCGGCGGCCAGCAGCGCCGCCAGGTCGTGGCGCCGCAGCTCCCCGATCCGGTCCAGCGTGATGTCCGGCTTGGGATAGGTGGCGACGTCGGCCGCGTGGGCGTAGTGCCCTTGCTTGGCGAACACCGTCGTCAGCCGCGGCCCCCAGGCGTTCTTCACGGCCGTCAGGATGCGGATCTTGTCGTCGACCAGGACGTAGTGGTCGGCCGGGAAGCGGCGCTCGACGTCGTCCAGCTCGTGCTCCTTGTGGACGTAGATGAGCACGCGCTTCTCGACCGCGTCGAAGAGGCCCGCCCGCTCGATCTTGCGCGGTTGAAACACGACGTCGCCGTCGGACAGGATCACCGTCTGCCCCATGGCCGCCGCGTGGTCCAGCGCGTCCAGCGACTCCGGGAACAACCGGTTCGCGAACGGGTAGTTGATGAGGAACGACGACAGCGCCAGCAGGTGCGGGTCGCGCGGATACGTCAAGCGGTAGGACTGCAGCGCGCCCAGGTAATCGGAGTACCCCAACTGCGCGCGCATCTGCTCGAAGATCTCGAAGTAGTGGGCGGCGCGATCCGCGCCCACCTCGCGGTTCAGGAACCGCTTCAGATCGGCCGTCACCCGATCGTTGTCGATCAGCGTGTTGTCGACGTCGAACAGGAAGACGGTTCGCGGCGGCACTCAGGGCTCCGATCGGCGAAGGGTCTCGATGCGACCGTCGGGATGGCCGACCAGCACCTCGGTGGCGGTCCCCAGGAAGAGCCCCGTGTCGACCACGCCGGCGATGCGCCGCACGGCGGCCTCCATCTGGCGCGCGGCCTCCCCGTCGGCGAGCGGCGCCGGCACGTCACAGTCGAAGATGAAGTTGCCGTTGTCTGACACCAGCGGGGTCCCCGTCGCTCGGTCCGGCCGGACGACCGGCCGCAGACCCAGCGCCTTCAGCTTGCGCATCGCCAGCCCCTTGGCCAGGGGGATGACCTCGACGGGGAAGCCGCCGTCGTTGCGCCCGCACAGCACGGGAACCAGCTTGCTGGGGTCCACGATGATCACCTGCTGGCGGGAGGCCGCCGTGACGATCCGCTCCCGTACGAACGCGTTGCCCCGCCCCTTGACCAGATCCAGGTTGGGGGCGACCTCGTCGGCGCCGTCGACGATGACGGCCAGCGGCATGTCCTCGTCGATGTCGACCAGCTCGATGCCCAGCGACCGGGCCAGCTGCGCCGACGCTTCCGACGTGGGGACCGCCGTGATGCGCAGGCCGCGCCGGATGCGCGCGCCCAGCGCGGTGATGAAAGCCGAGGCGGCGCGCCCCGATCCCAGCCCGACGCACGAACCGTCGCGCACCTCTTCGGCGGCGCGTTCGGCGGCCGCCAGGATCCCCGGCGCCGTGGGGCTACCCGTTGCCGATGTCTTGCTCATTTGCTCCGTCTCGCAGGCGTCGTCATCACGTCGGCGGAACGTGCCAGCCCCCGACGTCCGCCGTCAAGCGGGCCGCGTCGGGGGGGCCCCAGGTGCCCGGCTCGTAGTCGTGCACCGCCGTCGGGGCTTTCAGGATGGGGTCGACGATCGCCCAGGCGGCCTCGACCCCGTCCTGGCGCGAGAACAGCGTCGCGTCCCCCTCCATCGCGTCGCCCAGCAGCCGCTCGTAGGCGTCCATCTCCTCGGCGTCCGTCTGGTGCATCACCTTCAGCTCCGTCGGCTCCGAGATCATGTTCTCGCCGGACTTCTTGATGCGGGCGCCCAGCGCGATGATGACGTCCGGGCTCAGCCGGAACCGCAGGTGGTTCGTCTCTTCCGGGCCGAGGCGCCGCAGCGGCGGCCGCTTGAGGCTCACCAGCACCTCGGTGGTCGACATGGGCATGCGCTTGCCGGCGCGGATGAAGAACGGCACCCCGTCCCAGCGCCACGAGTCGACGTGCAGCCGCACCGCCGCGTAGGTCTCGACCGTCGAGTCCGAGGCGACGCCGGGCTCGTCGCGGTAGCCCTTGAACTGGCCGCGCACCAGGTCCTCGGGCATCAGCGGGCGGATGGCGCGGAACACCTTGACCTGCTCGTCGCGGATCGACTCGGCGTAGGTCCCGACCGGGGGCTCCATCGCCAGCAAGCCCACCACCTGCAGCATGTGGTTCTGGATGACGTCGCGGATGGCCCCCGCCTCTTCGTAGAACTTGCCGCGCCCCTCGACGCCGAAGCTTTCGGCCATCGTGATCTGCACGCTCTCGACGTAGTGCTGGTTCCAGATCGGCTCGAGGAACGTGTTCGCGAACCGGAACACCATCAGGTTCTGGACCGACTCCTTGCCCAGGTAGTGGTCGATGCGGAAGATCGCGTTCTCCTCGAACACCGCGTGCAGCGTGCGGTTCAGCTCGCGCGCCGATTCCAGATCGCGACCGAACGGCTTCTCGACGACCAGCCGCGCGCCCTCGGAGCAGCGCGACTTCCCGAGCCCCTCGACGACGATCCCGAACAGGCTGGGCGGGATGGCCAGGTAGTGGGTGGGCCGACACGATTTCCCCAGCTCGCGCTTGATCGCGTCGTAGGTCTTCAGGTCGGTATAGTCGCCGCGCACGTAGCGCAGCCGCTCGAGCAGCTTGCCCAACACCGCCTCGTCGATCTTCTTGGGGCCGTGCTGCTTCAAGCTCTCGCGGGCCCGATCCTTGAACTGATCGGGCGTCAGCGCCGTGTTGGCCACGCCGATGACGGGCATGTCCAGATGCCCCCGACGGGTCATCCCGTAGAGGGCGGGGAAGATCTTCTTGAACGCGAGGTCCCCGCTGGCCCCGAAGAAGACGAACGCGTCGGACCGTGGTGCGGACATGTGGGGGCAATATAGCCGCTCGCCCCCGCCCGGTCAGGCGCCGCGCGAGGCTACGCCCGATGCCGTTCGGTCAAGCGCCAGGACGCCAGGACCGCCATCCGGACCATCTGAAAGATTTCTGATCCTGGCGCTTCTGAAATCCTGGCGGTTTCTCTGATCCGCACGGATCGGGCGCTAGCTGCCCACGAACAGCGGGCGCAGGTGCCGGTCGAACAGGTTCTCGGTCACGCAGCGGCCCGCGACCTCGCTGGCCGCCGCCAGCGCGCCGGTCCATTCGTCGCCCATCTCGGCGGCGACCCGGAAGGCGACGTGAACGAACTGTCGCAGGTTCACGTCATACAGCGGATGCGCCTGGTCGTGCCGCAGCCGGCCGACCAGGTCGTCGGCCGACCAGCCGTCGACCGTCGCGGGGGACGGGAGTCGGGCCCGGTCGATCTCGACGACCGTCGCGTAGGGCTTCACCAGCTCGTCGAAGCGCGGCAGCGCCTGCTGATAGACCCGCTTGGCGACCGCCAGGCCGCGCGCGCCCGACAGCGCGACGCCGATGACCTCTTCCAGCCAGGTGGTGCCGGCCGTCTTGAGGTGCAGCCCGGCGTCGTGCTTCTTCAGGGCCTGGTTGATGACCGGGTACAGGGACAGCTTGTCGCTGCCGGTGTGAACGCTGATCTTCAGCGACGGCGGGAGCCCGAACACGGAGATCGCGTGCTTGACGACCGCCAGGTCGGCGTCCAGCTCGCGCGCAAACGCCGCCACATCCCCCACGTAGTCGATCCCTTTCAGAAACTTGCCCGAGAACTTGGGGGCGATGGTCTGGACGGGGATCTTCTCGCGCGCCAGCGCGCCCAGGATGAAGAACAGCTCGAACGGCAGCTGCGGCTCCGTCGCCTCGTCGGTCGACACCTCGGCAATGAAGGCGTCCGCGCCCTTCGCCGCCGCCACGTGGCGGTAGGTCTTCCCCGCCTCGGCCACGGCGCGCAGGTAGCTGCGGCCGATCTTCTCCAGCACGCCGTCGGTCACTTCGAAGGCGGCCTCGATGCCGGGGATGCGCAGTGTGCCTCGGAACGGCGCCATGTCGCGCACGAAGGCGGCCAGCGCCGCCTCGTCGGGGGCCTCGCCGATGAAGTCGGCGACGTCCAGCGTGTAGAAGTCGCTGGCGGCCAGAAACCCGTCGACCGTCTTGAGGCCGATGTGGTCGGCGTCGACGTGGTACGGGTGCTGCCAGCCGCCGCGCCGGACGGCCTCGTCGGCCTCGGCGCGGACGTCGGCGGGCTTGGTGCCGATCAGCGAGTGCTCGCGGAAGGACTTGTTCCAGACCGGGACGACCACGACGCCGGCACGCTCGGCGAGCTGAACCGCCCGCAGCTGCGCCAGCCCTTCGCGCCCGAACCGGTCCCCGATCCCCAGCGAGTACTTCGCAATCTGCATCAAGCCCGTCATCAGCCCCTTTGGCCTTTCAGACGATGTACGCCGACGACGCCGTGTCGCCGCCGCGCCCCGTCCAGTTGGTGTGGAAGAACTGTCCGCGCGGCTGGTCCAGCCGCTCGTACTGGTGCGCGCCGAAGTAGTCGCGCTGCGCCTGCAGCAGGTTGGCCGGCAACCGCCCGGCGCGGAACCCGTCATAGAAGCTGAGCGCCGTCGCGTGCGCCGGGATCCAGATCCCGTTCAGCGCCGCCTGCGCCACCACGCGCCGCCAGCTCTCTTGCGCGCCGTCGATGATGTCGCGGAAGTACGGCGCCAGCAGCAGGTTCGACAGCTTGGGGTCCTTGTCGTACGCCTCTTTGATCTTCCCCAGGAACTTCGAGCGAATGATGCAGCCGCCCCGCCACATCAGCGCGATGCCGCCGTAGGACAGGTCCCACTTCCACTCCTGCGCCGCCGACTGCAGCAGCTGGTAGCCCTGCGCGTACGACACGATCTTCGACGCATACAGCGCCTTGCCGAGGTCGGAAATGAACGCCTTCTTGTCGCCGTTGAACTGGGGCTGGGGACCGCGCAGCAGCTTGGACGCCGCCACGCGCTCGTCCTTCAGCGCCGACAGGCAGCGCGCGAAGACCGCCTCGCTGATGAGCGTCAGCGGCATGCCCAGGTCCAGCGCCGTGACGCTGGTCCACTTGCCCGTCCCCTTCTGGCCGGCCGAGTCGAGGATCTTGTCGACCAGCGGCGTCCCGTCCTTGTCCTTGAACGCCAGGATGTCGCGCGTGATCTCGATGAGGTAGCTGTCGAGGTCGCCCTTGTTCCACTCGGCGAACACCTGGTGCATCTCGTCGGCCGACATGCCCAGCAGGTCCTTCATCATCTGGTACGACTCGCAGATCAGCTGCATGTCGCCGTACTCGATGCCGTTGTGGACCATCTTCACGAAGTGACCGGCGCCGTCGGAGCCGACCCAG
>CAZJMY010000761.1:0-3963 GCA_964546845.1 uncultured Myxococcales bacterium
AGGCTTTCTTGCCCAGCTCGCGGATGTGCTCGACCGTGCGGTGCAGGTGGGGCGACGCCTCCAGGTGGACGGTGATGCCGTCGGCGCCCGCCTTGGCGAAGGCGTCCAGGTAGCGCTCGGGCTCGACGATCATCAGGTGGACGTCCAGCGGCAGCTTGGTGGCCTGCTTCACGGCCGCGACCACCGGCAAGCCGACGCTGATGTTGGGCACGAACCGCCCGTCCATCACGTCGACGTGCAGCAGGTCGGCCCCGGCCGCCTCGACCGCGCGCGCCTCTTCCCCCAGCCGCGCGAAGTCGGACGCGAGGATGGACGGGGCAACCCGGATCGGGCGACGCGTGCTGGCGGGACTCACGCTGTCCATTTTAACCCTCGAACCGCAGGCGGACGGCGAAGAAGCCGTCGGCGTCGTCGCGTTGAGGCCAGGTCCTGACGGCGCCGGCCAGCGGCCCCTCCCCGACCATCAGCCTCGCCCAGGGGACCCCTCCGCCGGCGGCTGACGCCGGCTCGACCCGGAACCGGGGGTGATCCCGCAAGAACGCCGTCACGACGTCCTCACACTCGGCGCGATCGAAGGTGCAGACCGCGTAGACCAGAAGGCCGCCCGGGCGCACGGCGGACGCCAGGGTCGCGAGCATCCCCCGCTGGGCGGCCGCCAGCGCCGTCAGATCGGCGGCCGTGCGGCGCAACAGCGCCTCCGGGTGCCGCCGCAGCACCCCCAGCCCGCTGCAGGGCGCGTCCAGCAGGATGCGATCGAAGGGCGGCGTCCCCGCGGGCAGCGGGGCGGTGAGATCGGCCTTCATCATCGTCGCGGGGCCGAGCCCCAGGCGCTGCAGCGTGCGTGCGGCCTCGCGCAGCTTGGCATCGGAGATGTCGGCCGCCGTGACCTGGGCGCGCGCCGCGGTCGACGCGGACAGCGCGAGAAGGTGCGCGGTCTTGCCCCCGACCCCGGCGCACGCGTCCAGGATGCGCTCGTCCGGCGCGGCCCCGCAGAGCTCGGCGATGACCTGCGCCCCCGCGTCCTGCACGGCGAACAGCCCGGCCCCCCAGGCCGCCGTCGTCGCCGGCGCCTCCAGCCGGCGGGCCAGGATCGCGTCCGGCGCGACGGGCGACGGCTCCAGGCTGGCGTCGGGGCGCTCCTGCCGCAGCCGCTCGATCAGCGCGTCGCGATCGATGCGCGCCGTGTTCGCGCGCAGGGTGAGCGGCGCGGCCGCCACGCTGGCGTCCCCGAAGGCGACGGCGTCCGCCGCCGGCAGCTCCGCCAGCGCCAGGCGCGCCAGCCAGGGGGGGAATCCGACCGCGACCTCCAGATGCATCGCCGGATCGGTGTTCGGATCGGGCAAGCGCGGCTCGCCGGCGCGCGCGAGCTGCCGCAGGATCGCGTTGGCGAACCCGGCCGCGCCCCGCCCTTTCGCCTGCTTGCACGCCTCGACGGCGTCGCTGACCGCCGCGTAGGCGGGGATCCGATCCAGGAACAGCAGCTGATAGGCCCCGACCCGCAGCGCGATCCGGACCTCCAGGTCCAGCGCGTCGATCCCCTTGTGCGCCAGGGCGCCGATGGCGCGATCCAGGCGGGCCCGCCGCCGGAGCACGCCGTAGACCAGCTCGGTCGCCAGCCCGCGGTCGGCGGCCGGCATCTGCGGCACGCGCCCCAGCGCCGCGTCCAGGGCCCGCGCGGCGAACGCGCCGTCGCGCTCGACGCGCGCGAGGACCCCCCGCGCCAGATCGCGCGGCGTGGGTGGCGCAGCCGTCTCCCGATCGCCGCTCACGAGCCCAGCGGCGTTCCGGGCGGCAAGCGGTCGCGGGCCAGCGCGGCGGCCATGCGCCGGCGTCCGGCGAACTGCAGCTCGGCGAAGGCGACCGCCGTTCCGGCCCCGCACGACACGATCAGGCCGGCCGCCCCCACGTCCCGGATGGTGCCCGGCTCCCCTGCGCCGGGGGCCGCGACTCGCGGCGCGAACAGCTTCAACGGTTCGCCGGCGAGGGTCGTCGTGGCGCCCGGCCAGGGGTCGACGCCGCGCGCCTGCGCCGACACGAGCCGCGCGGGCTGATTCCAGCGCAGGACGCCGTCGGCCTTGGTCAGCGGCGGCGCCAGCGTCGCCCCCGCGTCGTCCTGCGGCTGAAACCGGACCGAGCCGTCGGCGATGGACGGCAACGTCGCCACCAGCAGGTCAGCCCCCAGGCGCGACAGCTTTTCAGACAGCGTGCCGGTCGTGTCGTCGTCGGAGATGGGCAGCGTCCGCACCGCGGCCACCGGCCCGGTGTCGAGGCCCGCCTCCATCCGCATGATCGAGACCCCGGTCTCGGTCTCCCCGCGGATGATCGCCCACTGGATGGGCGCGGCGCCGCGCAGCTTCGGCAGCACGGACGCGTGCACGTTGAACGGGCCGAGCCGCGGCAGATCCAGCAGCCCCTGCGGCAGGATGCGCCCGTACGCCACGACGACGAACAGGTCCGCCGCGAACGCCGCCAGCGCCGCGGCCGTCTCGGGGGTGCGGACCTTCTCGAACTGCAACACCGGCACGCCCAGTTTCTGGGCCTCGACCTTCACGGCGGGCGGCGTCGGGGCCTGCCCGCGTCCGGCCGGGCGATCCGGCTGGCTGACCACCGCCTGCAGGGCGGTCTCGGCGGCGACGGCCCGCAGGCACGGCACCGCGAAGGCGGGCGACCCGAAGAAGACGGTGCGCAGGGCGCGCGCGCTCATCGCGGCAGGTGCGCCGCATAGCGCGGCCGCAAGCGGGCGTCGGTCAGGATGCGCAGGGCCTCGTCCGCGACGGCCCGAATGTCGGCGATCTGGTCGGCCAGCTCGTCGGCCAGCGGCCCCTCGAGGGCCGCGGTCTCGCGGAGGACCGCCGCGTGGGCGCGGCGGACGTCTTCGTCGCTGGCGGCCCGCGCCACCCCCAGCACGGTGAAGTAGTCCGCGTCCTGCACCACCGCGTGACGGCGCAGCAGCCGCGCGCGCGGATCCTCCGTCACCGGGGGAGCGACCGCCGGGACGGGCATGCCGGGCGACGTCCGCCCCGGCTTCTTGGCGGCCGCGCGCTTCTTCTGGGCGGCTCGGGCGGCGTCCGCCGTCAGATCGGGTTTGGCCTTGCGCGTGAGCTCGCCGCCGAAGTCCGCCGCCTCGCTGCGCGGGCGCGCCGCGCCGAAGGCCGCCAGCTCGGCGTCCAGATCGGCGTCCAGCAAGGCGTCGATGCCCGCCCCCAGCTCGGCGAGCAAGCGGCTGGGGTCGGCGCCCCGCGCCGGCGTCAGGCCGGCCAGCGCCGGGGCAACCAGTGGCTTCAACCCCGGGCTGGCCACCGGCGCGCCCAGCCCCATCTCCGTGCGCTCGAAGTCCGGTTGCGGCCGCGCCGCGGCGCGAGGCGGAGCCCCCGCGCCCAGCCCCATCTCCGTCCGCTCGAAGTCCGGTTGCGGGCGCGCCGCCGCCGGAGCGGGCGTCAGGATCGCGCGGGCCTGCGCCAGCAGGAGCTCGGGCGCGATCGGCCGAACGAAGAACCCTTCGGCCAGGTTGCGCATCCGCTCTTCCTCGGCCGCGTCGCCGACCAGGAACACCGGGACGCGCCCGCGCGGCACCGTCCGCACCTTGGCCAGCGCCAGCGCCGGGTCGGGGTGCACGATCTGCGGCGCCATCACGATGAGGTCGGGGCGCGACGCCGTGATCCACCCCGACAGGCTCTCGCCGGGCTCGACGGCCAGGGTCTCGAACCCGGCCGCGATCGCCGCCTTGCGGATGCGATCGGCCTCGTACGGGCCGGCGATGATCAGCAGCTTCATCCCCGCCAGGACTTTATCATTCAGAGCACGCTCTGCGGGTCCACGTCGACGGCGACGCGCAGATCGCCCCCCGGCCGCGCCGCGCGCGCCGCCGCCCGCGCCGTGGCCGCCAGCGCCTGCCGGTCGTGGGCGTACAGCCACACCTGCATCCGGGACCGGCCGCGCAGCCGGGCCAGCGGCGCGTCCGCC
>CAZJMY010000762.1:0-22655 GCA_964546845.1 uncultured Myxococcales bacterium
GCCGAAGGGGGCCTGTAAGCTCGGACCGCGAATGAGCGACGCCAGCCCCCGCTTCCGGCAGGACCTGGCCACGTCCCCCGTCGAGGCGGACGGCGTCCCCTGCGTCGACGTGAGCGACCCGCGGACGGGGACCAGCTTTCGCTTCTACGATTTCGAATACCAGCTGGCCCTGCAGCTGAATGGGCAGCCGCTCACCGGCGTGGTCAGCTGGGCGTCGGAGGCTTTCGGCGCCGACCTGACGCCCGACGGCGTGACGGAGTTCGCGTCGCGGCTGCGCGAGCTGGGGTTCCTGGAGGGGGACGCCCCGACGACCGAGGAGATGCCGATCGCCAGCCCGCCGTCGGCCGAAGAGTCGGGAGAGAACCCCGCCGACGAGTGGATGACGGCGCAGAGCGCGCAGACGGCGCAGTTCGTTCCGGACGCCGCGATGCTGGGCGGCGACGCACGAACGCCCATGCCGGAGCGCAACCCGCCGCCAGCCCAACCGGCGGTCCCTGAACGCACGCCGTTACCGGAGCCCGTCGCGGCCGCGCCGGCGCCCGAGCGGCACGAAGCCGTCCCCGAGCGGAACATGGGCGCCGAACCGACGGCGCGCGTATCGCTGGACGACTTCGACGACAGCCCGCCGCCCCGGCGCAGCCCCGAGCCGGCGACGATCGAACGCGCCGTCGCGCTGCCGCCCGAGGCTGCGGCGTCCGCGCATGACTCGCGGACCACGCCGGCCTGGGCGATGGCCCTCGACGACGCGCCGGCCAGCGGCGCGTCGGCCGCCACGGCCCCGGGGACCACTGAAGTGACCAGGGAGGTCAAGCTGCCGGCGGTGCCTCCGCCGACGGTGGCGCCCCCGCCGCCCGGGGTGACCGAGCGACGCCAGCCGCCACCGCCCGACGCCGTCGTGATGGCGGCCTTCACGGGCGAGGCCGGCAAGAGCGAGGCGCCCCCGCGGCGCTCGCGCGCGCCCCTGGTGATCGGGCTGGTGCTGGTGGCCGCCGCGGCAGCCGCCGGACTCTGGTACTGGAAGAACCAGCACCCTGCCGCCGCGGCCCCGCAGGCCGCGCACGTCCATGTGTTCACCCCGGCGCCCGCGGCCGTCTACCGCTGGTTCGAGCGTTCCGGCCAGGTGACGGCCGCCGAGATGCTGGCGCTGTCGTTCGCCAGCGGCGGGCGCCTCGTCGAGCTGCTGCCGTCGGGGACGGAGGTCGCCGCGGGTGAGGTGATCGGCAAGCTCTCGGGCGCGGCCTCGATCGAGACCGCGCTGGAGCACCACCGCTCGCGCGTGGGGTTCTACAAGCAGGTGCGCGACGCGATGCAGGCCGTCGGCAACACCGCGGCCGCGCATCACGCGACCGTCATGCTCGCCGAGAAAGAGCGCCTGGTGGCCGAGGCCGAGGCCGCGCTGGCCAGATACACCGTGGTCGCGTCCGAGCCAGGCGAGATCGTCGACACGCTGGCCAAGGTGGGCGCCGCCGTCGCGCCCGGCACCCCGGTGGCCAGGATCAAGAGCCGCCTTCTGCGCGGCGCGTTCCAGCTGGATCCCGCGGACCGCAACGCGTTCGCCGGCCTCGACTTCTGCCGCGTCGAGGTCATCGGGCTCGCGCCGCGCGCGTCGAACGATCCGGTCCGCCGGCAAGCGCACCCCGACGAGGGGCATCCCGGCAACGGCGCCGCACAGCCGGCCACCGCCGTCGACTCGAGCCCGCTGGAGGCGCAGGTCGGCCCACGCTTCGTCGACTGCGAAAAGATGCCCGCGCGCGCCGCGGCGTCGTCGGAACCGGTCCAGGTCGCGCTGCCCGGGGACGTCGGGCTGGTCTCCGGCCAGCCGCTGCGATTGGCCCGCCGCCGCTTCGACAGCGTGTTCCCGGTGCCCGCCGGCGCGCTTGCCGGCGAGGGCGAGCGCCGCACCGTCTGGGTCGCCGGCCGCGACGGCACCAGCGAGCCGCGCGACGTGACGCCGGCCGAGCTGGGCGACGACGCGTTGATCAGCGACGGGCTTCGCGTGGGCGATCGGGTGATCCTCGATCCGCCCGCCGATCTGCGCCCCGGCAGCCCGGTCGCGATCGTTCCCTGACCGTCAGACGCCGATCCGGACCAGCTGCAGCAGCGGCTCGCCGTCGCCGCGCGGGCGGCCGAGGTCGACGCGGCAGTCGATCGACCAGTCCTCGTCGCCGTCGCCGTCGACCAGCGCCTGCTGGGCGCGGAACTGCCGCGGCTCCACCTCGTCCAGCTGCGTGCGGTCGGGGCGCCGCGCCTCCGGTGTCACCAGCAACAGCTTGTGCTCCGCCCAGAACGGCGCCATCGCGGCGGCCAGCCGCTCGGGCGACCAGGGCTCGCCGTCACCGGGTCCCACCAGGCGCGCGGCGGCCGCGTAGTCGCGTCGGGACAGCGCCGCCGCCAGCTTGTGCAGCTCGGCGCGGATGACGGCCAGCGCGGACCGCCGCTCGGCGGCGGGATCGACGGCCACGGTCGTGTCGCGCGCGGGGCGCGCGCGCCGGCGCGTCGGATCGGCCAGCGACTCCCACTCGTCGAGCAGGCTCGAATCGACGTCGCGCAGCAGCGTCCCGAGGTAGGCGAGCACGTCCAGCAGCTCCTCGGTGCGTGCCGCCAGCGGCACCGTCTGCTCGAGCGTCTTCCAGACCTGCGACAGGTATCGCAGCAGGACCCCCTCGCTGCGCTCGATGCCCAGGTCGCGGACGTACTGGTTGAAGGCGGCGCAGGCCTCGTACATCGCGCGCGCCACCGACTTCGGGCGCACGTTCTGGTGACCGACCCACGGATGACGGGAGGCGAAGTCGTCGAACGTCGCGTAGATGAAGTCGCGGTTCGGCTTCGGCCATTCCAGCGCCTCCAGCTCGGCGATGCGCTGCTCGTACTCGACGCCGTCGGCCTTCATCTGGGCCATCTTCTCGTCCTTCAGCAGATCCAGCTGCCGCCGCAGGACGGGCTCCGGATCCTCGACGATCGCTTCCACCAGCGTCAGCACGTCCAGCGCGTAGGTGGGCGCGTCCCGATCCAGCACCGACAGCGCCTCCAGCAGGTAGAGCGAGAGCGTCTGATTCAGCGAGAAGTCGCGCTGCAGCTCGGGGCTGACCTCGACGAGGCGGCCGCGCACCGCCTCGGTCGTGACGACGTCGACCAGCTTGGCGCGGCGCAAGGTCCGGAAGTAGGCGGCCGCGCGCCGCCGCTCGGCCCGCTTGTCGCGCGGCCCGCCGTGCGAGCGTCCGATGATCTGCACGAGGCGCCGATAGCCGCCTTTGGGCGCGCGCGACTGCAGGCAGTTGAGCAGCACGCCGTGCGTGACCTCGAAGCGTGACACCAGCGGTTCGGGCGTTCCGTTGACCAGCCGGTCGAACGTCCCCCGGTCCCAGTGGACGAAGCCGCGCGTCGGCGGCTTGTGCATCACCACCTTCTTGCCGGCGGCCTGCTTGACGGCCAGGCGCTTGTTCTCGACGACGTGCGCGGGCGCCTGGGCGACCACGAAGCCGCGCACGTCGAACCCCTTGCGCCCCGCGCGCCCGGCGATCTGCAGGAACTCGCGCACGCCCAGGATGGCGGTCTTCTCGCCGTCGTACTTGCACAGCTGCGTGAACAGCACCGTGCGGATGGGGATGTTGACGCCGACGCCCAGCGTGTCGGTCCCGCTGACCACCTTCAGCAGCCCCTGCTGGGCCAGCCGCTCGACCAGCAGGCGGTACTTGGGCAGCAGCCCCGCGTGGTGAAGGCCGATGCCGTGGCGGACGAACCGCTGGATCTCCTTGCCGTAGGGTGTGTCGAAGTCCATCCCCTCCAGCGCGGCGCGGATGGCGTCCTTCTCGGCCTTCGAGCAGACGTCGACGCTCATCAGGTTCTGGGCCTCCTCGGCGGCGGCCCGCTGGGTGAAGTTCACCAGGTAGATCGGCGCGCGCCCCTGCGTGACCAGCTCGGCGATCGTCTCGTGCAGCGGCGTCTCCCGGTACTCGAACTCCAGCGGGACCGGGCGCTCGCGCCCGCGCACCGTGGCGACCTCGCGCTTCGTGAGGTCGGCCAGCCCCTCGGCGATGGTGGTCACGTCGCCCAGGGTGGCGGACATGAGCAGGAACGTCGTCGCCGGCATGCAGAGCAGCGGCACCTGCCAGGCCATGCCGCGCTCGCGGTCGCCGTAGTAGAGGAACTCGTCCATCACCACGTAGTCCGCGGTTCCGGCGTCACGCAGCGCCATGTTCGACAGGATCTCGGCGGTGCAGCAGATGATCGGCGCGTTACGGTTGATGCCGGCGTCGCCCGTCAGCATGCCGACCCTCTCGGGGCCGAACAGGCGGCACAGATCGAAGAACTTCTCGCTGACCAGCGCCTTGACGGGCGACGTGTAGAACGAGGTCTTCCCCTCCGCCAGCCCCTTGAAGTGCAGCGCCGCCGCCACCAGCGACTTGCCCGAGCCCGTCGGCGTGTTCAGCACGACGTGCTTGCCGGCCATCAGCTCCAGCAGCGCCTCCTCCTGGGCGGGGTACAGCGTCAGCCCCGACCCGGTGGCGTACGTGACGAAACGCGTGAGGATCTCGTCGGGTCCCGCGCCGGCCGGCGGCAGGAGGCCCACCAGAGGCGGCAGCGCGGCGGTCGTCTCGGCGGCGGTGGTCAATCCGGGCCGCTTTATTGGCGCAGGTGCTTTTCCAGCGTCTTGTACGCCTCGGTCAAGCGCTGGGCCAGGTCGGTGGCGGCCTTCTGCTTCTCGGGCGACCCGGCGTTCAGGTCCGGGTGATACTTGCGCATGAGGCGGCGGTAGGACCGCTTCACGGACTCGAAGTCCGACCCCGCGGGGACCTCCAGCGCGGCGTAGGCGCGCCGGATGGCCTCGTCGCCGGCGGCCGTCCGGCGGGGGGCGGCCTGCTCGCGGAACGACTCGCGCGCCGGCCGCTCCGGGCGCGGCGCGCCAGCCGTGGAGCGCCCGCGGGAGGTGACGCGCTCGACCTCTTCGCGGGCCTGGCGGCGTCGCTCGATCTCGGCCTGTAACTCTTCGTCGGACATCGAGCTGACGTCGCCGCGGACCCTGCCGCTGCGGCGGTCGTCGTCATCCTCGGTGCGCGCGGCCTTGTCGAGCAGCGAGTTCAGCTCGGACCGCGCGAGATCGATGAGGCGCTTGCCGATGCTCATTTCTCCTTGCCCGCATACAGGCTCTGGCCGTCCAGCATGACCAGGCGGACGCGTTGCGGAGTTGTCATGGCCACCAACTCTAACACCGGCCGCGACCGTTCTCACCTTGCGCTCCGGCCGAACCCGAGGCAAAAAGGGTCGGAGACTTCCCACGATGAAAACGCTCGTCCTTTTGCGCCATGGCCAGAGCCAGTGGAACCAGGAGAATCGCTTCACGGGATGGGTGGACGTCCCGCTGAGCCCCCTCGGAATCGAAGAGGCGAAACGCGCGGCGGCCCTCCTGCGCGAGGAGAAGTTCGAGTTCGACGTGGCGTACACCTCCGTACTGAAGCGGGCCATCAAGACGCTCTGGATCGTGCTGGAAGAGCTCGACTCCATGTGGATCCCCGTTCACCGGAGCTTTCGCATCAACGAGCGCATGTATGGCGCGCTCCAGGGTCTCGACAAAGCCGAGACGGCGGCGAAGCACGGTGAGGCGCAGGTGAAGGTCTGGCGGCGCAGCTACGACGTGCCGCCGCCGCCGATCGACCCGTCGAGCGAATACTCACCCGCTCGAGATCGACGCTACGCAAACATCGGCGTGCCCGTGCCGACGACCGAGTGCCTCAAAGACACGGTCGAGCGGTTCTTGCCGTACTGGGAAAGCGACATCGCGCCGGCGCTACGGCGCGGCGAACGCGTCCTCATCGCCGCGCACGGCAACAGCTTGCGCGCCCTCGTGAAGCACCTGGAGGGCATCAGCGACACGGACATTGCCGAGCTGAACATCCCGACGGGAGCCCCCCTCGTCTATCGGCTGGACGACAATCTGCGCCCGGTGGAGCCGGGACGGTATCTAGGCGACCCTGAAGAAGTGAAGCGGCGCGCGGCAGCCGTGGCCGGCGAGATGAAAAGACACTAGGCGTCGGCGCAGGCGCGGCGGACGACCTGCAGCAGCGCGGGCAGGTTCAGCGGCTTGGGGAGCCAGTCGACCGCGTGCAGGTCGCGGGCGTTCTGCTCGACGTCGCGATAGGCCGAGATGACGACGACCGGGATGTCGGCCAGCGCCGCCCGCTCGAGTTGCTTGTGCCTGAACGTGCGGCCGTCCATCTTCGGCATCATCAGGTCCAGGATGATCAGGCAGGGCTGAGGGTCGGCGGTCCCCAGCTTCTCGAACGCGTCGACACCGTCGCGCGCGCCGAGCGGCTCGAACCCGTGCTCCTCCAGGAACTCCATCAGGCTCTCGCGGATGTCGTCGTCATCGTCGACGACCAGTACGCGCCGGGACGCGGAAGGACGCTTTCGCCGCTGGTCCTCTTCCACCTTCAGCGGATCCTCGAGCCCGAACGGATCCTCCGCGTCCCGCGGCTCGACCGAATCGATGACGTCCTCGATCGCCTGCAAGCTGGCCGGCTTGATGAGATGAACGTCGATCCCGGCGGCCTCCGACCGATGGGCCTCTCGCGGCTGAGCCCAGCCGGTCAGCGCCGCGATCTTCGTTCCGCGCGCGCGACCCGCGCGGAGCCGCCGTGCGACCTCGTAACCGTCCATGTCGGGCAAGCCGATGTCCAGCAGCACGACGTCCGGCCGGAACGTCTCAGCCGCCCGCAATGCCTCGATCCCGGTATACGCCGTGCGAACCTCGTGCCCCGCGTCCTCCAACAATTCTCCCAACATGTTCGCCGCATCCTCGTTGTCGTCCACGACCAACACGCGCCGGATGCCCTGGGCCCCCGGCGCGACCCCACCGTGGCGGGTGGGATCCAGGCGGGCCAGCAGCGCGTCGGTCTGACGCTCTTTCTCCCGCCAGGCCTGCTCGGACCAGAGGCGCTCGACGAATCGGGCAGCGTGGTCCAGCAGCGAATCCAGAAAGACGAGGTCGGCCTCCCGCGGGCGCCGCGCGTCCGCGTATTGCGTCGACACGACGCCGATGAGCTCGACGTCGCGGGTGTAGATGGGGGTCGAGTGCAACCCCCGCACCCCCGCCTCGCACACGAGCGGACGCTCGCCGTCCAGCGTCGGATCGCTGGCGGCATCCTCGACGATGGTCCGCGCGTGCGGCCCCGGCCCCTTCAGCCCGCCGCCCGCCCGCAACACGCGCAGCCGGGCGGCCAGCGCCTCCGGATAACCGTGCTGGCCGACCACCCGCAGCCGCCCGTCGGCGCGATCCGTCATCTCCACGAAACCCTTATCGGCGTGCAGCAGGGCCAAAGGTGCGTGCAGCACCCGCTGCAGCACCGCTTCGACGTCCGGGCACACCGCGAACGCACGGCTCGCGTCGTACAGGATCCGCAGCGCCTTCAGTTCCTCGGCGCCATCCCGCTCGGGGATGCTAGGGGCGAGTGCAGCAAGCTCCACGTCTGACCTCCCGCCACCGTCAGGTCCGCGGCGCGGCCCCCTCGCCCGCCGGCTGGCCAGGTTCGCCCCCCGTTTCGATCGGGAGGCGCACCTCGAAACAGGCGCCCCCCTCGGCGAGATTGCGCACGGCGATCGTGCCGTGCTCGCCGCGAACGATCTCGCGCGACACATAGAGGCCCAGCCCCAGGCCCCCGTAGTGACGCATGGGAGACGCGCGCTCGAAACGCTCGAAGATGCGGCCGAGGTCCTTCTCGGCCACGCCCGGGCCGCGATCGATGACCCGCAGGACCGCGTGGCGGTCCTGAACCGCCAGCGTCACCGTCACCGGCTGGCCCGCGCCGTACTTGATCGCGTTCGACAGCAGGTTCATGACGACCTGCTCGACGCGTAGGCGATCCCAGCGGCCGGTGAGCGTCGGCGCGTTCGAGCTGTCGAACACCAGCTCGCACCCGGAGCGGCTGGCGGTCCCCTTCATGCCGTCGACGACCAGGCGGACGGACTCGGTCAGGTCGAAACGTTCCGGCTTCAGGGTCAGGCGACCGGTCGCGATGCGCGCCACGTCCAGCAACGTGTCGATCAGACCGGACAGACGGTCCGCGTTGCGGGCCGCGCGATCCAGCTTCCTGGAAAGCCACTCCTGCGGCTCTTTGCCCTCCAGCCGCTCGCGCATCGAGTAGAGCTCGATCTGCAACGAGGTCAGCGGCGTCTTCAGCTCGTGGGAGGCGATCGACAGGAACTCGTCCCGGATGCGCAGCGCCTCCTCGGCGCGGACGCGCTGCAGTCGCTCCTCGTCCAGGCGGCGCCGTTCCGTCAGGTCGCGAATGACCTTGGCGAACCCCAGCAGCGCGCCGGACTTGTCGTGGATCGCGGTGATGATGACGTTCGCCCAGAACCGCGTGCCGTCCTTCCGCACGCGCCAGCCCTCTTCCTCGAAGCGGCCGGTTCGCGTGGCGACCTCCAGCTCGACCTCGCAACGGCCGGCGGCCGCCTCCTCGGGGAGGCGAAACACCGAGAAGTGCTGGCCGATGATGTCGCTGGAGGGGTAGCCGTTGATCCGCTCGGCGGCGATGTTCCAGGTCGCGACGCGCCCTTCCGGGTCCAGCATGAAGATCGCGTAGTCCTCGACGGAGTCGATGAGAAGCCGGAACCGCTCCTCGCTGCGCCGCAGCTCTTCCTCGGCGGCGCGCCGCAGCGTCAGGTCACGCGTCACCTTGGTGAAGCCGAGCAGCGCGCCGTCATCGGACCGGAGCGCGGTGATCACGACGTCCGCCCAGAACGGAGTCCCATCCTTCTTTACGCGCCAGCCCTCGTCCTCGACGCGGCCGTCGCGCACCGCGAGACCCAGCAGGTAGTCGGGCTTGCCGCGCTCTCGATCGGCTGGCGGGTAGAAGACGTCAATCCGCTTACCAATGATCTCGCTGGCTTGGTACCCCTTGATGAGCTCCGCGCCGCGGTTCCAGGTCTCGATGTGCCCGGTCGGACTGAGCATGAAGATCGCGTAGTCCTTGACGCTGTCGACGATGACGCGGAACCGTTCGTCCGAGCGGGCGCGGCGCAGGCGCTCGTCCTCCAGCCGGCGGCGCTCGGTCAGATCGCGGGTCACCTTCGCGTAGCCGATGAGGTCCCCGTCGTCGCTCCGGAGCGCCGTGATGACGACCTCGGCCCAGAAGCGGGTGCCGTCCTTGCGGACGCGCCAGCCCTCGTGCTGGACGCGCCCTTCCCGCTCGGTCTCCGCGAGCAGGGCGGCGGGCACGCCGCGGTCCCGGTCCTCCTGCGTGTAGAACACGTCGATGTGCTGGCCCAGGATCTCGGCCCGCTTGTACCCCTTCACCAGCTCGGCGCCGGTGTTCCAGGTCTCCACCCGACCGGTCGGATCCAGCATGAAAATCGCATAGTCGCGGATGCTGTCGACCAGCACGCGGAATCGGTCGTCGCTCTCGCGCAGCAGCGAAACCACGCGGCCAGGCTCACGACCGGCGGGGGGCTCCGGCGGACCGGCCGAGCGGCCGGAAGCTTTCGTCGAACGAGGCAAGGACGTCTCCCGGGCTTTAGGGTTGTCCTTTTTTTCGGCGGCGTCCATTCCACGTGGGGCCAAAGCTCGACGCAGCCGCCGGGCTCGGGTGTCTTCTTAGTTGTACATCCCCATACGCGGCGCAACCCCCCGCCGCGCAATAGTTCTTCCCTGGACAGCCCTCGGACGCGACGCCCCGCGTCGCGGTGGCGGTCGGCGCGTCGGCCGCGGTCGAATCTAGGGGCTCGACCTGGTACGACCAGCGCCATGACCGCCGTCGCTCCGCCCCGCCGCGCCTTCGAGGCGCTGCAGATCCCCGGTTACCGCGCGTACCTGGCGACCTTCACCCTCACCATGATGGCCGACAACATCGAGCACGTGATCAGCTACTGGCTCGCCTTCCAGAAGTTCCACTCGGCCGCGCTGGGCGGATTCGCGGTGGTGTCGCACTGGCTGCCCTATCTGCTGTTCTCGGTCGCGGTCGGCGCGCTCAACGACCGCCTGGACTCGCGCCGGATCATCCAGGCGGGCGCGCTGATGTTCATGACGGCGTCGCTGGGCTGGGGCTACTTCTTCATCACCGGGACGCTGCAGATGTGGCACGCCATGGTGCTGCTGATCCTGCACGGCTGCGCCGGGGTCCTGTGGATCACCTCCAGCCAGATGCTGCTCTACGACATCGTGGGGCCGGCCGCGCTGGCCAGCGCCGTGCGGCTCAACGCCAGCGCCCGCTATCTGGGCGTGCTGGTGGGGCCCGGCGTGGGCAGCCTGATCATGCTGACGCTGGGGCCGACGCGCGGGATCTTCCTGAACGCCCTCTTCTACGTGCCGCTGTTCGTCTGGCTGATCGCGGCCCCCTATGGCCGCCACTTCCGCGGGGCGGCGGCCGGCGCCAAGCGTGCCGTGCGCGGGCTGGCTGACATCGTGCAGACGATCCGCGAGATCCGGGGCCTGCCGGTGATCGGGGCGATGGTGCTTCTGGCGGGCGCGGCGTCGTTCTTCGTCGGGAACAGCTATCAGGCCCAGATGCCGGGCTTCGCGCACGATCTGGGCCACGGCGATCCGGGCGTGGCCTACACGCTGCTCCTGGCGGCGGACGCCGCGGGCGCCCTGCTGGCCGGCTTCGTGCTGGAGGCGCGGGGCGGCCTCGTGCGCACCAGCGCGCCGGCGGCGATGAAGCTGGCCATGCTGTGGGCGGCGGCGCTGTTCGGGTTCGCGTTCGCGCGCAGCTACCTGATGGCGCTGCCGCTTCTGTTCGCGGCAGGATTCTTCGAGCTGTCGTTCAGCAGCATGGCCCAGACGCTGGTGCAGAAGCAGGCGCCCGACACGTCGCGCGGCCGTGTGCTGGGCCTCTTCAACATGGCCTCCGCCGGGCTGCGGACCTTCAGCGGCGTCACGGTCGGCCTGGCCGGCAGCCTGGTCACCGTGCACGCCTCGCTGGCGGCGTCGGCCGGCGCGTTCGCGGCGGCGACGGGCCTGGTTCTCTTCCGCCAGCGCAGCCGCCCCGCCGCCTGAGCCTTCCGTCACACGAAGTTCGGGATCTCGGAACCGAGCGCGCCCGCCGCCGGTGATATCTGGTCGCCCGTCCAGTCGTTCACCGACTTTGCACGTCCCGACTCGTCCAGGAGGACAACATGGCGACCGATCGTCGAAGGTTTCTTCAGCAGGTGGGTGCCGGCGCAGTGGCGGCCGGTCTCTCGTCGACCATCAACCGCGCGCTGGCCATCCCCGCGCACAGCCGACACGGCAGCATCGAGGACGTCGAGCACGTCGTTTTCCTGATGCAGGAGAACCGCTCGTTCGATCACTACTTCGGAACGCTGCGCGGCGTGCGCGGGTTCGGCGATCCGCGCGCCGTGGTCCTGCCGTCGGGCGATCGCGTCTGGTACCAGCCGAACGGCGGCGGCCGCCAGGCGCCGTTCCACCCGGGCGCCGCCGACCTGGGCCTGGCGTTCCTGCAGGATCTGCCGCACGACTGGAAGACGACCCAGCAGGCGTGGAACGGCGGCCGGTACGACCAGTGGATTGCGGCCAAGGGCGCGACGACCATGGCGTACTACACGCGGGACGACATCCCCTTCCACCACGCGCTGGCCGACGCCTTCACCGTGTGCGACGCGTACCACTGCTCGTTCCTGGGGGCGACCGATCCGAACCGCTACCACATGTGGACGGGCTGGATCGGCAACGACGGGCGGGGCGGCGGCCCCGTGCTGGACAACGCGGAGGCCGGCTACGACTGGTCGACTTACCCCGAGAGGCTGACGGCGGCCAGGATCAGCTGGAAGGTCTACCAGGACGTCGGCGCCGGGCTGGACGCGCCCCACTACTGGGGCTGGGGCGACGACGCGTACATCGGCAACTACGGCGACAACTCGCTGCTCTACTTCCACCAGTATCAGAACGCCGCGCCGGGCAGCCCGCTGTTCGTCGGGGCGCGCGGCGGAACGGACGTCAAGAACGGCGGCGACCTGGTCGACCAGTTCAAGCAGGACGTGGCGGCGAACCAGCTGCCGCAGGTGTCCTGGATCGTCGCGCCCGAGGCGTACACCGAGCACCCCAACTGGCCGGCGAACTACGGCGCCTGGTACATCGCCCAGTTCCTGGACGCGCTGACCGCCAACCCGGCCGTGTGGAGCAAGACGGTCGTGTTCCTGATGTACGACGAGAACGACGGCTTCTTCGATCACATGGTCCCGCCGACGCCGCCGCAGTCGCGCGCGCAGGGGCTGTCGACCGTGGACACCGTGAACGAGGTCTTCACCGGCAACGCCACCTACGGCGCGGGACCGTTCGGCCTCGGCGTGCGCGTCCCGATGATCGTCATCTCGCCATGGAGCAAGGGGGGCTGGGTCAGCTCGGAGGTGTTCGACCACACGTCGCTGATCCAGTTCATCGAGCGCCGCTTCAGCCCGCGCCACGCGGGGCTGATCGAGCGCAACATCACCCCCTGGCGCCGCGCGATCACGGGCGACCTGACGTCGACGCTGAACTTCAAATCGCCCAACGACGCGATCGTGGAGCTGCCCGCCACGGACGGCTACGCGCCCCCGGATCGCGTCAAGCACGACGACTACGTACCGGAGCCGCCGGCGACGCAGGCCGTGCCAAAGCAGGAACCCGGCGTGCGCCCCGCGCGCCCGGTCCCGTACGAGCTGGACGTGCTGGCGGACGTGCAGCCGGGCGCCGGCGCGGTCGCGATTCACTTCGGCAATTCGGGGCGCGCGGCGGCCGTGTTCCAGGTCCGTTCCGGCGACGGCGAGGGACCGCGGACCTATACGGTCGGCGCCCAGGCGGCGCTGTCGGACAGCTGGGAGCTGAGCGGAAAACCCGGCTACGACCTGTCGGTGTACGGCCCGAACGGCTTCTTCCGGTCCTACAAAGGGAGCCTGACCGGTCATCACCGGGCGAATTTGGCCGTCACCGCGATCTACGACTGCGGAGGTGACGACGTCGCGCTGGAGATCCGCAACCGGGGCAGCCGGACGGTGGCGATCGAGATTCAGGACGCTTACGGGGGGCCGGCGATCTCACGCACACTGCAGCCCGGCGAGGGGTGGACGCACGGCTGGTCGCTGCACAGGTCGTTCAACTGGTACGACTTCACGGTCACCGTGCCGTCGGATCCCGGGTTCCGCCAGCAGCTGGCCGGTCACGTCGAGAACGGGCGCGACAGCAAGACGGATCCCGCGCTCGGCTGAGGTGTTCGCGCGTCACCGCCGGACGATCAGCCCGATCAGGCCCGCCGCGACGATCACCAGCGGCTCCGGCAGCTTCCTGAAGCGGCTGAACACCGCCCAGGTGGCGACCGCGATCGCGACGGAGGGCAGATCGATCAACGCGCGCCGTCCCAGCACGAAGGCGGCGCCGGCGATGGCGCCGGTGGCCGCCGCCGTGACGCCGTCGACGAAGGCCTTCACGCGCGCGTTGCCGGCGAAGCGGCGGAAATACGGCGCGGGAAGGATCACGAACAGATAACAGGGGAGAAACACCCCCAGCGAGGCCGCCAGCGCGCCCGGCACCCGCGCGACCAGATACCCGATGAAGGCCACCGTGATGACGACCGGACCGGGCGTGATCATGGCGACCGCCACGGCGTCCAGGAACTGCCGCTCGGTCAGCCAGTGGAACTGGTTGACGACGCCGCCGTGCAGGAAGGGGACGATGGCCAGACCGCTGCCGAAGACGAAGGCGCCCGCCTCGGCGAAGTAGGTCGCGATCCGGCCGAGCAGCGGCCAGCCGGGCGCCGTCGCAACGACGACCGGCGCCGCGTCGGCGAGAACGGCCGCCAGCGACGCCGGACCCACCAGCGCCAGCGCGACGGGCGGCGGCCGGCGTGGGGGCGCCCGCATCAGCAGCACCACGACCCCCGAGGCCAGAAACAGCCACGCCACCTCGGACTCCGTCCAGGCGGTCGCCCCCGCGCTGACCGCGAACACGCCCCAGAGCAGCCGATCGCGGGCCAGGGTCAGTTTGATCAGCTTCACCGCGCTGCGCGCGATGATGGCGATGACGGCGGCGCCGACGCCGTAGAACACGCTCTGCATCCAGGGTAGCCCGCCGAACCGCACGTAGGCGGCCGACAGCGCCAGCACCATCACCAGCGACGGCAAGATGAACGCTGCCGAGACCAGGGTCGCGCCGCGCACGCCCGCCTTGACCCACCCCAGGTACATCGCCAGCTGCGCCGCCAGCGGCCTGGGCGCCAGCTGGGCCAGCGCCAGCCCCTGAACGTAGTCGCGCTTGGCGATCCAGCGGCGCCGCTCGACCAGGTCGCGCTGCATGTAGCCCGCCAGCGCGATCGGCCCGCCGAACCCGAACGTCCCCAGCTTGAGGAAGTAAAGCAGGAACGCACGCCAGCTGGAGGGCGCGACCGCGGCCTCGGTCTCGGCGGCTTCCGTCATGTTTCCGCGTACGAGGGTAGCCTGGTTCGGGGGCGGCGCGTCGCCGGCCGCGCAGGTCGCGCTTGCGTCGGGGCGGCGGGACCCCAACTTCAGCAGCGCCCGCTCAGGTCGCCCCTCGGCGCGACAGGTCGTCGGGCATTGTCCCCCCAGGAGGCAGGATGCGGGTGGTGTCGCAGCTCTTGGCCATGTTCGCGGTGCTGGTCGACGCGCGCGCCGCCACGGCGTGCCCCGGGTGCCCCACGTCCAGGCTGGTGCGCGAGATCGTGTGCGGCCAGCGTCCCTGGACCAACCTCGCGATCACGGCCGCGCCGTTCGCCGTGTTTGCCGCGGTCGCGTGGAGGCTTCACCGCATGCGGGGGCCGCTGGCCAACCCGCGGGACCGCGGCTGATGCCGCCCAGGTCGCCGACGCATGCGGCGGGCGACGATCACCGGAGCCGGCGCGTCGGGCCGCTGGTCGCCGCCGGCGCGCTGCTGGGCATCGGCCTGGGCGGCTTCGTCGACGGCATCCTGCTGCACCAGCTGCTGCAGTGGCACCACATGCTGACCGCGCGGCTGCCGGCCACCGACCTCGTCAACCTCAAGGTCAACATGTTCTGGGACGGGCTCTTCCACGCGTTCACGTGGTTGACGACCGTCGCCGGGCTGGCGCTGCTGGGGCGCGCGACCGGGCGCGCGGACGTCGTGCGCTCGACGCCGGTGTTCGGCGGATCGCTGGCGCTGGGGTGGGGGTTGTTCAACGTCGTCGAGGGGATGCTCGACCACGAGCTCCTGCAGATTCACCACGTCCACCCGGGCGACGACCAGCTGTCCTGGGACGTGGCGTTCCTGGTGCTGGGCGCCGCCCTGATCGCCGCCGGCTGGACGGCGATCACGCGCAACGCGGGCGCGTAGCGGCGCGTCCGCGTCGAGGGAGCGCGGGACCCTTCGAGGGTCCCAAATTAGACAACCTCGCGGACCTTGTCGCCCAGCACGTCCTTGATGATGGCGAAGCGGTTCTCGTCGCCGCGCGCCAGAGCCTTTGCGAAGTTCAGCGCCTGCGCGCTGTTGATGTGACCCGGCATCGGGGGCTCGTTGGGGTCGATGACCGCCTCGACCAGCGCGGCGTCCGGCTGCGCGAACGCCTCGCGCATGACCGCATCGGCGTCCTGCGGCCGCTCCAGCGTGTAGCCGCGGATGCCGCAGGCGCGCGCCACGCCCGCGAAGTCGATCGGCTGCAGGTCGACGCCGAACGACGGGTTGCCCTCCATCACCAGCTGCTCCCACTTGATCTCGCCGAGCGCGTTGTTCTTGAAGACCACGATCTTGATCGGCAGCTTGTACTTCGCGATGGTCGCCAGCTCGCCCATCAGCATCGTGAGGCCGCCGTCGCCGCAGGCGGCGACCACCTGCCGCCCCGGATAGGCGACCGCCGCCGCGATCGCGTAGGGCAGCCCGTTCGCCATGGTGGCCAGCGACCCCGACGCGCTGAACAGCGTCCGCTCTCGGATGCGCAGGTGGCGGGCCGCCCAGGTCGTCACGGTGCCGCAATCGGCGGCGATGATCGCGTCGTCGCTCAGACAGCGGTCCAGCGCCGCGGCGGCGACCTGCGGCTTCATCGGCATCGTGTCGCGCGTGGCGCGCGTGTCCATCAGCTCGTTCCACTCGCGCATGCGCTTCTGCGCGCGTTCGAGGAAGCTGCGGTCGCTCTTGCGCTCGAGCAGCGGCAGCAGCGCGGCCAGCACGCGCGCGCAGTCGCCCACCAGGCCCACCTCGGCGGGGTGGCGAGTGCCGATCCGCGCCGCGTCGACGTCGATCTGCACCGTGCGCGCCCTGTCCGGCTTGGGCAGGAATTCGATGTACGGGAAGTTCGTGCCGGCGAGCAGCAGCGTGTCGCACTCTTTCATGGCGTCGACGGACGGCGCCGTGCCCAGCAGGCCGATCCCGCCCGTCGTGTACGGGCTGTCGTCGGGAAGAACCGCCTTGCCCAGCAGCGCCTTCGCGACCGGCGCGCCCAGCGCCTCGGCGACGGCGGTGACCTCGGCGCGGGCCCCCAGGCAACCGCGCCCGACCAGCATCGCCACCTTCGATCCCGCGTTCAGGACCTCGGCCGCGCGCCGCAGCTCGTCCGGCGTCGGCATGGGCTGGACGTTCATCATGCTGTCGCCGCCGCTGTGGTGCGGGATGTTGGCCTTCGAGCGCTCCTCGTCCTTGCTGGTCCACTCCTGGATGTCCTTGGGGATCGTCAGGTGGGCCACGCCGCGGCGGCCGAACGCGTGCCGGACAGCCGCGTCCACCATGTTGACGACGTGTGCCGGGCCCATCACTCGCTCGTTGAACACCGCGACGTCCGTGAACAGCTTGTCGAGGTCGACGTCCTGCTGATAGTGGGCGCCGATCAGATCGTGGAAGGTGTGTCCGGTGATGGCCAGCACCGGCTGGTTGTCGAGCTTGGCGTCATAGAGCCCGTTCAACAGGTGGATGCCGCCCGGACCGGACGTGGCCAGGCAGACGCCCAGCCGCCCCGTGTACTTGGCGTAGCCGCACGCGGCGAACGCGGCGGCCTCCTCGTGGCGGACCTGGATGAAGCGGATCCGATCCTGGCGCGTGCGCAGCGCTTCGAAGATGCCGTTGATGCCGTCGCCCGGGAGGCCGAACACCGTGTCCACCCCCCAGCCCATCAATCGTTCGATCAGAAGATCCGCGGTCGTCATCGCCATCGAACACCTCCCTTGCCCGCCACCAACCTAAGGATCCGGCGGCGAGGCGAAAGGCACGGACGCGCCCCGAGACCGGAGGCCACGGACGCGCGCCACTTGCTCCGCAGTTTCCGGCGACCCCGGATGAGGTTGCCGCGTCATGACCGGGCGGCGACGGCGCAACGCCCCGAAATCGAAAATTTCTTTCGGGGGGTGTCGATCGGCGGACACTTCGTTCGTCGTGAGGGCAAGGCGGCGAAACAGACGCCGCCGACACCCGCACCACGAGAGGAGATCCGATGCGCTACTTCAGCATTTACACGCACAAGCCCACGGGCGGCCCGCCCACCCCCGAGCACATGGCGGCCATGAACAAGCTGATCGAGGAAGGCCATCGCGAGGGCTGGCTGGTGATCACCGAGGGGATCGCGTTCGGCGAAGTGGGTTTTCGCGTTCACGCGGAGGGCCCCAGGCTGACGGTCACCGACGGCCCGTTCGCCGAAGCGAAGGAGGTGATCGGCGGGTACGCCATCCTGCAGGTCAAGTCGCGCGAGGAGGCGCTGGCGCTGACCCGCAAGTTCCTGGCCGTCACCGGCGAGGGAACCTGCGAGCTGTACCAGTTGTTCGAGATGGGCCCCGGCCACGGCTAGCCGCGAACCGCGGCGGGCAGGTCACTCGGACCAGAGGGCGCCGATGCCGAGTGGGCCCAGCTGCGGGCAGCAGGAGCAGCCGCAGAGGCCGTGCGGGCAGGTCAGCGGCACGCAGGCGCCGTCGTTGCACGACTGACCGCAACCGCAGGCCGGCGCGCAGGTCTTCTGCGGGCACATTCCGTTCGTGCAGGCCCCGTTGCCCGGACACCCGCAGGTTCCGCCGCAGCCGTCGCTGCCGCCGCACGTGCCGTCTTGCGGACAGTGCGGCGCGCAGCAAGTCCCCTGATAGGCGACCGTCCCGCCCGGGCACGGGCAGGTGCCGCCGCAGCTGTTCGATTTCCCGGCCAGCGTCCCGTCGGGCGGGCACACCGGGGCACAGCAGCTGCCGTCGTACAGGACCTGGCTGGCGGGGCAGCCGCAGGTCCCGCCGCAGCCGTCGGCCAGGCCGCCCCGGCTGCCGTTCGCCGGGCAGCTCGGCGCGCAGCAGCTACCGGCCACGAGCACGGTGCCGCCGGGGCACGGGCAGGTGCCGCCGCAGCTGTTCGACTTTCCCGCCAAGGTTCCGTCCGGCGGGCAGACGGGCGTGCAGCAGCTGCCGCCGTACGACACGGTGTTGCTGGGGCAGGCGCAGGTGCCGCCGCAGCCGTCGGCCAGACCGCCGCGGCGGCCATTCACGGGGCAGTTCGGCGCGCAGCAGCTGCCGTCCTTGAACACGGTGCCGGCCGGGCAAGCGCAGATGCCGCCACATCCGTCCGGCTTTCCGCTGTCGGATCCATCGGGGGGACACAGCGGCGTGCAGCAGCTTCCCTCGTGGAGGACGGAGCCGCCGGGGCAGCCGCAGGTCCCGTTGCACCCGTCGTCCTGACCGCCGCGGCTACCGTCGCTGGGGCAGTCCGGGGTGCAGACGCACGCGCCCTGGACGCAGCGGCCGTTCGTGCCGCAGCCCTTGGGGCCGCAGTCGCACGTGTCCGTGCACGTTCCGTTCGTGCAGGTGCTGCCGGGCGCGCACGTCACGCTGGCGCAACGGTCCGTCACGCACTTGCCGGCGCTGCACACCTGCCCTGTCGCGCACGAAACGGCGGCGCACGGGTCGGGGGGAACACACGTCAGCGCGCAAGCCTTGCCCGGACCGCACGCCGCCGCGCAGGCGGTGAACGGCGCGCACTTTCCGGTCTGGGCGTCGCAGCTCTGGCCCGTCGGGCATGTCACGCCGTTGCACGGGACCTGGAAGCAACCGGCCACGCAGCTGCCGGCCACGCAGGTCTGGTCGCGCGCGCACGTCACGCCCGCGCACGAATCGGCGATCGGCACGCACGTGGCGGCACAGGTCGCGCCGCCGGTGCAGCTCGAACCGCCGTCGGTCCGGCACGGATCCGGCTGACACGCGCCGCCCAGACAGACGTCGCCCGCGGGACAGCTGGCGGGGCAGCCGCCGCCGGGGCTGCCGGCCGCTCCGGCGGCGCCTGCTCTTCCGGCGGCTCCGGCTGTGCCTCCGGTGCCGGTGGTCCGGTGAGTCGCGGACGCGCCGCCGGTCCCCGAGGGACGCACGACCGGCGAACCGGCGTCCGGAGGCGAGGAGAGGAGGGTCGCGGAGGGGGACCAGCCGCAACCGGCGGCGGCGAGCGCGACCCACAGAAACGAGAATGCAGCGGCGCGTGTCATGCGAGCTCCCGAAGCAGCGGGCGCGCGCGGGGCGCCCGAAATGACGACAAAACGAGCACCCGCGGGCGCCCGCAACGAAAAAAAAGGAATTTCGAAGGTAGGGGACGGGGCCGCCGCGCGCCGGTGGTGATTGCGGCCGAGCTGCCCGTTTTTCAGCTCAGGCTCGGTGCGCGGCGCGCAAATGTGGCGGGCGGCGAAGCTCTGCCCGGCCCGGCGCCATTGCCTTCCAGGGCACACGACATGAAATCCACGAGGCTCATCGGGCGCACCGCCCTGCTCGCCGCCCTGGCGCTGACGGCCTGTAGCTCGTCCGGCCCGGCCGGAAACGCCGGGTCCGGCGGCACGACGAGCGCCACCGGCGGCGCCACCAGCTCCGGCGGCAGCACGGCCTCGGGCGGCGCGACCAGCTCGGGTGGCGCCACCGCCTCGGGCGGCGTCGACGGCTCGGGTGGCGCCACGGGCTCCGGTGGGATCGCGACGGGAGGCGTCGCCGGCGCAGGTTCAGCCGGTGCGTCCGGCGGCGGCGGGCGCGCGACGGGCGGCATCGGAGGAGGCGCCGGACGCGCCGGCGGTGGGACGACCGGAGGCGCCGGACGGAGCGGATCGGCGGGCACCTCCGGCGGGGCCTTCTCGCTGGCCAGCATGCACCTGGCCGACGGAGCTCACTTCGACGCGAAGTACACGTGCGCGTCGAACAACGGCCAGCTCGGTGGCGGCGTGAACCCGGATCTCGAATGGATGAACGCGCCCGCGGGGACGATGTCCTTCGCGATCACCTTCCTGGACGACACGCTCATCGCGGCGGGCATGGACATGTACGGCAATCACTGGGCGATGTGGAACATCCCCGCGACCGAGTCCACGCTGGCCGAGGGCACCAAGACGCTGAGCGGGACGCTCGCGAACGCCAAGCAGAGCGGCACCTTCCTGGCGCCGTGCGCGCAATCGCTGATGAACGGCATGGACGACCAGTACACCTTCACCGTCTACGCGCTGTCCGTTCCCACCATCACGGTCTCGGGCTCCAGCACCACCGCCGTCGCGAACGCGCGGACCGCGCTGAAGAACGCGATGACCGCGGGCCAGGTCCTGGCAACCGCGGTCCTGCACGGGCACGCGGGCCTCAAGGGGATGTGAGCGGCCGGCGCCGGCCGCGATCCGACAGGGCGGCGCGCTCGTTCAGTCCGCGCGCGCGGCCAGCGCCTGTTTGGGCTCGGTCAGGTGCAGCGCCACG
This sequence comes from uncultured Myxococcales bacterium, assembly GCA_964546845.1. Taxonomy (GTDB): domain Bacteria; phylum Myxococcota_A; class Polyangia; order Fen-1088; family Fen-1088; genus JADGRB01. The sequence goes on from CAZJMY010000762.1 coordinate 20,599, forward strand.
CCCGTCGCGAACAGCGCGGCGGCGAGGCCCGTCGACGCCGTCAGCGCGCGATCGCCCAAGCCCCACGCCATGAGCACGCCCACGAACGGCGCCAGCGCGAAGATCGACGCCGTTCGTGCGGCGCCGATCTCGCGCTGCGACCGCAGATACAGCGACAGGCTCGCGCCGTAGCCGACGGCGCCGCACGCGGCCAGGGCCAGGGCGCGCCAGCCGTCGAAGGCGGCGCGCTCGTGAATCGCCACCCCGATCGCGACGGTCAGCGCGCATCCGATCAGCGACTTCACGAACACGATGATCAGAGGGTTGCGCTCGGACAGCGGGCGCGAGACGACGTTCTCGGCCGCCCAGGCGAGCGTGGCGAGGGTGACCGCCAGCGCGCCCCACGGCGTGGATCCCGATGCCCAGCGCGCGCCGCCGATCAGCACCGCGCCGCCACCGACCATGGCCGCCAGCGCGAGCATCACGCGCGCCCCGTACGGCTCGCGCCAGATCGCGCGCGCCAGCACCACCGTGAACACCGCCTCGAAGTTCAACAGCAGTGAGGCGGTCGTTCCGGCGATGCGCTGCAACCCCCACGCGAGCAGCGTCGGCGCGATCGCCGCGCCCAGCACCGCCACGACGACCACCCGGCCCGCGTCGCGGCGCCGCAATGTCCGGCGCGCGCCGCCCGTCGCGAACGCCGTCGCGCCCGCGAAAGCGCACGCGCCACCGTAGAGCAGCGCCGCCGTGAAGAACGGACCGACGTGATGCCCGGCGCGCTGCGTGAGTGGGACGACCCCGCCGAAGGCGATCGCGGCCAGCACCGCCAGGAAGCCGCCGAACGCCAGCGTCAACCGCCTGGAGTGCCGGCGCCGCCGCCGGACGACGCCTTGGCCTCCTGAACCTTGCGCCGCACCTCGTCCATGTCGAGACCCTTCACCTCGGCGACCAGCTCGTCGAGCGCGGCCGCCGGGACCGCGCCGGCCGATCGGCCGAGCAGCACACCGTCGCGCAGCACCATCAGGGTCGGGATCGCCCGGATCTCCAGCGCCGCGGCCAGCCCCGGCTGTGCCTCGGTGTCGATCTTGCCGAACACGACGTCCGGGTGACGCTCGGCCGCTTGCTCGAAGATGGGCCCGAACACGCGGCACGGGCCGCACCAGCTGGCCCAGAAGTCCAGCAAGACGATGCCCTGCTGGACGGTTCCTTCGAAGTTCTCCTCGGTCACCTGAACGATCGGCATGCGCTGCCTCCGCCCCTTGAGAGCTTCGCAGGCGAAAAAGGGTTCAACAAATTCCGTGACCGGCGGGGCGCCGCCCCGCGGCGTCACTGGAAGCGGATGTTGTCGATCCGAAGCTGGGCCGTGCAGCCGCTCGACGTCGACGCGTTCACCTGCCACTGGATCCCGACGACCTGAGAAGCGGTCGGGGTCGCCGACGTCACCTGGCTCATGAAGGCCGTGAACGGCTCCGTGTAAACAGTGCCCGATGCCGTCGGCAACGCCAGGTTGGCTGCCACCGGGTACCGGTAGCAGTTCGACGCGCATGTCCCACCCGTCGGATCCTCGTCGGTGGTCGACCGCTGGTCCTGGGTCTGCAACTGGACCTGCCACGAGCAGCCGGTCAGGCTGCCGCTCGCCAGCGACGCTTTGAACTGCACCGACGTGTACGCCGACGCGTTGACGCAGGATTCGAAGACCAGGCCACCGCCGCCCCAGTCCTTGGCCATGACGTCGAGCCTCAGGTTCTGAGCCGTCGTGTCCACCGACACCGTGGACGGCGCCGAACCCGGCCCCGCGAAGCTGAAGAGCCGCCCGCGCAGGCCGTCCGCGTCGCACCACTGCTGCGTCGTGCCGTTCCACTGCGACGACGAGAAATCGGTCACCTGCCCGGAGGGAAGCTTCAGCGCGCCGGTGCTTGAACAGTTGAGCGCGCCGCCCAGCGGGCAGACGAAGGCGCCACTGCCGGCCGCGCCCCCGGGGCCGCCCCGCCCCGCGGCACCCCCAGCCGCCCCGGACGCGCCACCGGTGGCCGCCATTCCGCCCGCCCCACCCTTGCCGGCCGCCCCGGCCACGCCGC
>CAZJMY010000763.1:0-2741 GCA_964546845.1 uncultured Myxococcales bacterium
GCGGTGGCGGTGCGCAGCACGCGCGGCATGCGCCGGCAGCGCGCGATCCGCTGGCTGACGGCCACCGTGGCGCTGGCGATCTCGGCGGCGTTCCTGGCGCTGCCGATCTCCTCTTACCTCAAGAACACCAAACTGGTGGAGGACGGGCGCGCGTTCGTCGAGCACCTCTCGGAGCAGCGGGGCGACGCCGTCCTGTCGTCGCGCTCGCTGGAGCGGGCCGAACCGATGGCCACCCGGCTGGCGACGCTGGCCATCAACGGGCCCGAGCTGTCGCACGAGTTCGGCCTCTACCCCGGCGACGACCTGCTGGTGCCGCTGCGCGCGGCCGTCGAGCAGCTGCTGGTCGCGCCGCTGCTGCGGGTCGAGGCGGGCCGGCTGCAGGACTTCGCGCGGGGCCGCGGCGACGCCGACGAAGCGCAGGCGCAAAACGGGCTGGTCCTGGAGCTGCTGCTGACGCAGCCCAAGGCGGCCGACGAGCCCGCGCCCGAGAACGACCACTGGAAGGACAAGTGGGTCGACGTGTCGGGCCGCCAGGCCGGCGAGCTGTGGGTGCTGATGGCGGGCGAGGACGCCACCGCGCGCGCCCGCCACGCGGTCGAGAACGCGGTGCGCTTCTACGCGGCGCGCGCCGTGACGGTCGGTGACCTGCTGGAACGCAAGACCGCCCTTGGCCAGGTCATCTCCCGCGCGCGGACGGCGCTGGTCGGCTCGCACGAGGGCGATCCGCTGGCCGACGTGCTGCGCGACCCGGCGCTGCCCCGCGACATCCACCTGGTCGACGTGCTGGGCGGAGCCGTGACGGTGTTCCAGGCGCCGCCCGCGACCGGCGGGACGCGCGGCGGACCGATCGTGCCAGGCGCCTTCACGCCGGCGGGCTGGAAGATCGTGCGCGAGCGGATCTCGCGGCTGACCGCCGACCACAGCCACGACGAGAACGCGTGGGTCCTGGCCGCGCCCAAGGTGCGCGAGGGGGCGGACGCCACGACCCTGCGGACCGAGTATTTCCGCCGGTACGTCGACGCCTGGAAGGCATTCTTGCTGTCGCTGGCGATCCGCGAGCCGACCAGCGTCGACGACGCGCGCGCGCTGCTGAAGATGCTGGTCACGGCCAAGCCGCTGGACGCCGTCTGGAAGAACGCCGGCCGGCAGCTGATCTTCAAGGACGAGCTGACGGGGCTGCTGGCGGCCGGCAAGGCGGCGTTGAACGACAAGCTGGACGACGCCAAGAAGGGGCTGCCCGCGGGCGTCGACATCGGCGGGCTCGGCGGCGACGCCGCGGGCGCGCGGCGCGAAGAGCTGACCAGCCCCGAGGACGTCGGGCGGGAGTTCTCCAGCTTCCTGAACTTCGGGCTGACGAAGCCGACGGGCACCGACAGCTACGGTCAGATCCTGGGCGAGATCGCGGCCACGCTGGGCGACTCGGGCGCGCCCGACGCGGCGGCGTTCACGACGGCGCTGAAGGGCGCGCGGCTCAAGCTGCAGACGCTGGTCGGCACCTACAACGACCACAACTGGGAGGCGGCGCTGCTGGACAAGATGCTGTCGCCGCCGCTGTCGGGAGCCGAGGTGGCGGTGACGGGCGCCACGGGCGACTCCGCCAACCGCAAGTGGTGCGAGAACGTCGTGGTGGTGTTCGATCAGCTGCTGTCGGGCCGGTACCCGTTCGCGGGCAAGCGCGGCGCGCGCGAGGTGCCGGTGGCGGACATCGACAAGATCTTCCAGCCCAAGGGCGGCGCGCTCTGGCAGTACTTCTCGACGGCGCTGCAGGCGGACTTCGATCACCCCGCCGGCACGACGATCTTTCAGCTGAAGGAACAGACCACGGTCAAGTACAAGGCCAGCCTGCCCGCCTTCCTCAAGCGCGCGCAGGAGCTGACCGACCTGCTGTACGGCAAGGACGGCAGCCGGCTGGGCATCACGGTCGGGATGCGCATCCGCGCGTCGGCGCCGTACACCAAGCTCACGTTCGAGAGCGGCGGTCGCAAGCTGACCTACTTCAACGCGCGCGAGCGGTGGGAAGAGTTCCCCTGGCCCGGGCGCGGCGCCGTGTTCCACACGTTCCTGGGCGCCAACGAGGGGCAGTACGGGTTCATCGACGGTGAGTGGGGGCTGTTCCACCTGCTGGACGAAGCCAAGCTGACGGTCTCGTCCGACGGCGAGGAGTATCTGTCGGCCGTCTGGTCGCCGGCCAGCGGCGCGCCGTCGATTCGCGCGGACGTCAAGCCCGCCGCCCTGCTGCACGCTTTCCGCGGGATCGAGATCCCGCGGGGCATCGTGGCGGGCAGCTCGGGGTGCGGGCGATGAGCGGCGCGGGCCTGTACGGCAAGGTCGCGACGCAGCCGGATTTCTTGCGCGCCGGCGCGGGCAGCTTCTCCCAGGCGGGTCTCGACCGCTGGTTTCAGGACGGCATGGAGCTGCTGCGGACGGAACGGACCCAGCTGCCGGCGACGCCGACGGCGTTCCTGCTGGCGCCACCCGACGCGGCGCTGGCGTTCGTGGGCGTGTTCGCGCCCAGCGCCGACGCGGCCGGGCGGACGTTCCCGCTGGTGGTGTTCAGCGAGGTCGACGCCGCCGGCCTCCCGGACATGCTGCCGTCGCTGCCCGCGGCGGCCGCGCCATTCTTGAACGACGCCGTCATGCTGACGATCGCGGCCGCCAGCGCGGACGGGCCCACGCTGGCCGCGCAGGCCCAGGCGATGAAGCCGGCGTCGCTGGCGGCGGGCGCGGGCGCGGAGGCGTGG
>CAZJMY010000764.1:0-1426 GCA_964546845.1 uncultured Myxococcales bacterium
CCGGATCGAATCGGCGCTGGGGCTGGTCCACTCGCGCTTCTCGACCAACACCTTCCCCAGCTGGTCGCGCGCGCATCCCTACCGGATGATCGCGCACAACGGCGAGATCAACACGCTGCGCGGCAACGTCAACTGGATGCATGCGCGCGAGAGCATGTTCGGATCCAAGCTGTTCGGCGAGGATCTGAAGAAGTGCATCCCGGTCGTCGACACCGACGGCAGCGACTCGGGGATGTTCGACAACGTGCTGGAGCTGCTGGTCCTGGCGGGCCGCTCGCTGCCGCACGCCATGATGATGATGATCCCCGAGCCGTGGTCGAACCACGAGTCCATGTCGCGCGAGCGCAAGGACTTCTACGCCTTCCACGGCTGTCTGATGGAGCCGTGGGACGGGCCGGCGTCGGTGGCCTTCACCGACGGCATCCGCATCGGGGCCACGCTGGACCGCAACGGCCTGCGCCCCTCGCGCTACTACGTCACGAAGGACGGCCTGGTCGTCATGGCGTCCGAGGTCGGCGTGCTGGACATCGCGCCCGACCGCATCCTGGAGAAGGGGCGCCTGCAGCCGGGGCGCATGTTCCTGGTCGACACGTCGCAGGGGCGCATCATCGGCGACGACGAGATCAAAGAGCAGCTCGCCAACGCCGCGCCGTATGGGCTGTGGCTGAAAGAGAACCTCATCTCGATGGCCGACCTGCCCAAGGCGGCGTCGGTGATCGAGCCCGATCACGAGACGGTGCTGCGCCGGCAAGAGGCGTTCGGCTACACCACCGAGGACCTGAAGGTGCTGGTCGCGCCGATGGCCACCGACGGCGTCGAGGCCACCGGGTCGATGGGCACCGACACGCCGCTGGCCGTGCTCTCGAACCGGCCGCAGCTGCTCTACAGCTACTTCAAGCAGCTGTTCGCGCAGGTCACCAACCCGCCGGTCGACGCGATCCGCGAGGAGATCATCATGGCGGTCGACACCGCCATCGGTCCCGAGGGGAACCTGCTCGAGCCGACGCCGGCCTCGGCGCGCCAGATCGAGCTGGCGACGCCGGTCCTGCGCAACGAAGAGATCGAGAAGCTGCGCAACCTGGACGGCGGGCCGCAGTCGCACGGCTTCAAGAGCATCACGATCCCGGCGCTGTTCGACGTCTCGCGCGGCGGCGAGGGGCTGAAGGCCGGCATCGAGACGATGCGCGCGGCGGCCAGCAAGGCCATCGCCGACGGCAACAACATCATCATCCTGTCCGACCGGGGGCACGACCACGACCGCGCGCCGATCCCGGCGCTGCTGGCCGTCGCGTCGGTGCAGCACCACCTGCTGCGCGAGGGGTCGCGCACGCGCGTCGGCCTGGTCATCGAGAGCGGCGAGCCGCGCGAGGTGCACCACTTCGCGCTGCTGCTGGGCTACGGCGCCAGCGCCATCAACCCCTACCTG
>CAZJMY010000765.1:0-1413 GCA_964546845.1 uncultured Myxococcales bacterium
ATGGTGTTGACCGCGTATGCCGGCATGAAGGCGCGGCAGCTTAGCCTAAGGACGCTCGCCGATCTCGACGATCGAGCAGGCCTGGATCGGATCCAGGCCCAGCGCCTCGGCGCGCGCGATGAGCTCGTCGCTCTCGGCGCCGGGATTGATGAACAGCTCCTTGGGGTGCTTGGCCTTGATGGCGTCCAGCAGCGTCAGCCCCACGGCGGGCGGCACGTAGACCGTGAACCGCTCGACGCCGTCGGGCAGCGCGTCGATCGTGTGGTAGACGCGCAGCCCCTCGATGGTCTCTTCGGTGGGGTTGACGGGGTAGACCGTCCAGCCGCGGCGCAGGTAGGCGCGCACCGCCCGGTTGCCGTATTTGTGCGGCGTGCTGCTGGCGCCGATGACGGCGACGCTGGGCATCGCGTCAGGCTCCCGCCCTCATCCCGCACACCGTGCAGGCGCCGTCGGCGCCGATCACGCCGATGCAGCTCCCGTCGTCGCACAGCCGGCGCTTGGGGTCGAAGCCGGCGGACAGCTCGAGCCCGCCGATGCCGGCGCCCTCTGCGTCCAGCGCGGGCGGGTCGTCGCCCCACGCGTCCTGGCTGCCAGCCGCGCTTTCGGGCTGGCCAGCCCCGGCGGCACCCGCGGACATGCCGCAGACGGTGCAGCGCCCGTCCGTGCTGATGACCCCGACGCAGCTCCCGTCGGGACAAAGGCGCCGCTTGGGATCGAACCCGGTCTGTTCCATGTCCGCCCTATTGTAGATCCGTCCGGTCCGTGGCGCCGTGGAACCTCCGACGCTGGTGACCAAGGTCCAACACTGGCGTAGGGGCGGGGTGTGGTCCGGGCGGGCCTTCTCCGCTGGCACCCGCCCTGCACAAGAGCGAAGCATGCGAATCGAGCGGTGCATTCGAATCCCAACCTTGACCGTGGCGGCGCTCCTCGCCACGTGGGGGGGGGCCGGGACGGCCGCCCGCGCCGCCGACGACGTGCCGGTCCCCGCGGTCACCGTCCAGGCGTTCGGGGGCCCGGCGGCCGGTGTGGGCGCCCGGCTCTGGTTCGCGCAATTGCTGCGCGCCGACCTGTCGGCTGGCGCAGCCCTGGTCGGCCCCTTCGACTGGGCATCCTGGGCGTTGATCGTCCGCCTGGCGGGCACGCCGCGGCAGTTCGTGGCCCTGCGGACCGGCTATCAGGTCGAGTACGACGGACAGGTCGACTCCACCTGGATGGGGAGCCGCACCGCCCATGCCTTCGACGCCGGCCTGGTCGCGCGCATCGAGTCCGCGCGCGGCAGCGCCGTCGAGGCGCAGGCAGGCGTCGAGGAGGTGTTTCGTTCGTCCGCCGCGATCTGCTGTGACAATGCGGCGCTCCCCCGGACCAGCACCGGCGTTCGGGTGTCGCTTCTCGGGGAGGTGGCCGTCTGGAACC
>CAZJMY010000766.1:0-5282 GCA_964546845.1 uncultured Myxococcales bacterium
AGCCGCGTGACCACGACCGAGACCGAGCTCTGATGCGTCATCGTCCGCTCGGCCAGCTCGTTGATCGACAGCCCGCCAGGCTGCGCCGCCAGCACGCGCACCACGAACAGCTGCGCCCCGCTGATCCCGGTCCGCCCCTGCGCCATCCGCGCCGACTCCCCCAGCGCCCGGATCAACTTGCGGATCGCATCCAGCGCCACGACCCCACTCCGGTCCGCCGCGCCTTGATGCATGGGAACCCATATAATTGGCCGAGCCCGACCCGTCAAGCGCCGCCGGGCGCGAGCGCGCAATGCAGTTCAGAGAGCAGGAAACGCCAGGATTTCAGAACGCCAGGATCAGAACTTTTTGGAGTTGCCCGGTTTTCGTGGACAGGGGTTTAGACAGCGGCTGATTCGTATTCTGCCGGCGTGAGGTAGTCGAGGGCCGAGTGGCGGCGCTCGTGGTTGTAGTAAGTGAGATAGGCCGCGACGTCCGCCTCGGCAGCTGCCTTGGTCGCCCACGTCGTGTGGGCGATCTCTCGCTTGAGGGTGGCGAAGAAGCTCTCCATTGGCGCGTTGATGCTCCTATGTCTGTCAAGCAGCCGCAGCGGAGGGCGTCGAAGGGGACAGCTTCCTGAAGATCTCCCGAGCAATGTATCGCTTTAGGCACCGAAGGATTTCCGGCTTGGTGCGGCCTTCCTGGAGCCTACGCGCCACATAGCGGCGCGTGCGCGCGTCCGAACGCATCCGGACCAGCGCAATCACCCAGAGTGCTCGATTCGCGTCTCGATTGCCGCCTCGATTCAGGCGGTGCCGGTTCTGCCGGCCGGACGAGGCGTCGAGCGGCGAGGCCCCGCAGAGGGCGGCGAAAGATGACTCGTGCGAGAGACGCTCGGGATTGTCTCCGGCGGCCACCAGGAGCGCCCCGGCGACGTCCGCGCCGACCCCGCGGAGCTGGACAAGGTCGGGTGCTGCCGCTCTCACGAGGGAGTCGAGATGTCGGTCGAGCGCGACCACCTCGGCGTCGAGTTGCACCCACCTCTGTGCCAGACCACGAAGTACAACGCGGGTAGCGGACATCACGTCCGTCGGCGGCGCAACACGGAAGCGCTGCGCCCGTTTCACCAGCGCAGTGACGGTCAGTTCGCGAAGAGTCGCCCGTAGAGGCTCGGGGGCGGTTGCCACGACGGCGTGGATTTGGTTTGCGGCCTGCGTCCGGGCACGGATGGCGGACCGCCTTTCTACGCGCAGCATCCGAATGACTTCGACGGACCCATTCTGCGACTTGGGCGCCCCGAGATGGTCGCCGTTGAGTGCTGCGCGTGCTGCTGCGACCGCGTCAGCGCCGTCCGACTTGCCGTGCCGCCGTCGGGCTTGCCGATTGGGTCGACCCACTTCCACGACTCGTATCGCTTCAGCCTGGAAGTGCCGGAGCAGCCCAGTGCCGTACGATCCGGTACCTTCGACTCCCACGACCGAGACATCGCCAAAACGCCTCAGCCAGTCGGACAATGCGCTGTAGCCTTTCGCCGTGGCAGGGAACGTCGCTTCGCCGAGCCGGCGCCCTGTCTGGTCGAGAGCCGCAACGGTATGCGTGTCCTTGTGCGTATCCACTCCTCCAATCACCGCCCCCACATCGATGGTCGCCTTCATGTGCTCGCCTCCGCAGGTGAAAGTGGGCGAGATCCCACGAAAGCCGCGGACAGGACAGTGACGGGCGCGCATCGCGAGCTCCTATCAGGTCACGGGCTTGGCGGGATCCTGCCGCGCGCCACGGGAGCGGCCGTCGACGGATCAACGCAAGGACACTCGACAGAGGTCGATCCCAAGCATGGGTCAGGCGGCCGCCCCGTGACACACCCTGAGATTCTCACTGTCCCAGCAGTTGCCTTTTCGGCTCATGCTGCTGACGAAGCCACGCTGCCGCAGGAGGCGTTGGAAGTGCTCCCCCGCGTACTGTACCCCTCTGTCGGAGTGGACCAGCAGGCCTGGCCCTGGTCGGCGGCGAGCGGTCGCCTCGATCAGGGCGCGGCAGATCGGTTCGGCGTGGAGGGTCTCATCGACCACCCAGCCGACCACCCGTCGCGAATAGACGTCGAGAAAACAGGTCAAATACAGCCATCCTTCACCGGTTTCCAGGTAGGTGATGTCGCTGAGCCAGACTCGGTTCGGCGCCGCAGCAGTGAAATTCCGCGCCACGCGGTTCGGGGCTACGCGATGAGGATGGGCAGAATTGGTCGTCACGCAGTAGCGGCGTTTCGCCTTCGCCCTGAGGCCCTCTTCCCGCATGAGCCGTGCGACGCGATGTCGCCCCAGTGCGATTCCCTGCTCATGAAGCTCCCGGTAGACGCGGGGGCTACCGTACCGGCGTCGATGCTGCCGGTAGATCGCCCGAATATGGACCCGAGCCACAACGTTCGTCCGCGCACGCATCGAAGGGACTCGCTCGCGCCATGCATAGAATCCAGAACGTCTGACGCGAAGAACCCGGCAGAGCACGGTTATCGGGTAGTTGGCCTTCTCCGCCTCGATGAAGCGGAACCTCATTTGCTTTCCTTGGCGAAGAAGGCCGTCGCTTTTTTTAAGATCTCCCGCTCCATTCGCAGCTGCCCGACTTCCTTGCGCAGCCTCCGAAGCTCCTCTCGTTCGCCGGGCGACAGGGCCTCGTCCAGGCTCCCAACGGCTTTGGGGCCCCCTTGAAGCTGCCGCTGCCACCGGTAAAGCATCGCCTGCTGCACCCCCAGCTCCCGGGCGATCTCTCGTCCAGGTCTTGGGTCGGAATTCAGGAGCCGGACCGCCTCCTGTTTGAACTCAGTCGTGTATCGCTTCCGCTTGCTCGTGGGCATCTGGGACACCTTTCCAGGCCATTTTGCGGCCTACTGGGGTGTCCACGAAACTCGGGCAACTCCACCTTTGGATCATTCAGATGGCGTTCCCGGCGTCCTGGCGCTTAAGCGAACGGCACTGGGGCTAGAAGTCGGGCCCGTCCGCCGCGACCTTGGTGTCCAGCGTCAACGGCAGCTCGTACGGCTTCGGCCCGTACAGAAACCGGTACTTTGCGTAGAGACTGGTCACGCGCTTGACGTACTCGCGCGTCTGCGCGAACGCGATCAGCTCGACGAACTCGTCGGTGGGGTGGCCGGCGTGCTGCGCGCACCAGCGCGCCATCGCGCGCGGCCCGGCGTTGTAGGCGCCCGCCGCCAGCGGCACCTCACCGGCGAACTTCTTGAACAGCGACCCGATGTAGAGCGCGCCCAGGTGAATGTTCACCTCCGGCTCGTAGAGCTGGTCGGGGAAGAACGGCTCGCCCGCGGCCGCGGCGACCTTGGCGCTGGTCGGCGGAATCATCTGCAGCAGCCCGCGCGCGTCGGCGTACGAGACGTCGTGCGGATCGAACCCCGACTCCTTGCGCATGATCGCGTACAGATACAGGTCGGGGTTGCCGGCGGGCGGCCCGAACTTGTCGACCAGCGGCGCGTAGGCGCGCGGGAAGGCCGCCTCCCAGAACGCGCGCACGCCCGGGTCGTCGTGCGGATCCGCGGCCAGCGCGCCCGGGTCGTGTGATTCGGCGAAGCGGTAGGCCCGGTGAAAGTCGCCCGCCCGCTTGTAGAGACTCAGCAGCCACGCCGCGGCCCTGGCGCCTCCCGCCCGCTGCAGGACCGTCTTCTCGGCGCGCTCCACCTCGTCGCCCGCCTCCGGACCCAGGCCGGCCTCCGTCATCTCCAGAGCGCGCGCGACGACCGGGTCGCTGGCCACCTTGGCCGGCGTGACCACGTCGACCTTCTTCGACGGCAGCCGCACCGGCTCGGGCTGCCCGGCCTGCGCCAGGCGGGCCCGCGCGAGCAGGCCGTAGAACGACAGGGGCGCGCGCCGCGCGAGCGCCCTGTACTGCTCGCGCGCCTCGGACTTGGCCGCGTCGGTGCCGCCGAGCTTCTCGCGAAACCGCGCCCGCCAGTAGGCGACGCGATCCCCGCGCTCGTCGGTGGTGATGCCGGTGGCGGGCAGGCGCGCATAGCGCTCCAGCCCGCTGGTGGCCGCCGCCGCGTCCCCCAGCAGGAAATGCGCGAAGGCCACGCACCAGGCCGCGTCGTCGGCGAACGGGCTCGACCCGAACCGCGCCAGCGTCGCCTCCAGCGCCGGCAGCCCCTCGCGGAAGCGCCCCCGGTTGTACTCCAGCCAGCCCGACAGGTACTGCGCCTCGGCGGCGTACCGCGAGCTCGGGTAGGCGGCCACGACCCGCCGGTAGCCGGCGATCGCCTCGTCGTCCCGGTCGGCGCGCGACAGCGCCCGCGCGCCGTGGAAGGCGGCCGAGGCCGCCTTGTCCCCCGTCAGGTGCGGCACGGCGGCCAGCAACATCTCGCCGGCCTTGGCGTAGTCGCGCCGCATGTGGAACTTGGTCATGCCGATCTGGTAGTCGCGCTCGGCGGCCAGCTCCGGCGGCAGCTGCGCGGGCAGCCGGTCCAGCTCGGCCAGCGCCTCGTCCCAGTGGCGGTCCTTGGTGAGCGACTCGGCCCGGCGCAGGCGGTCCGCCGGGGACAGCGCCGCCTCGGCGGCCGGCGGCGGGGCGGCCGGTGTCACCGTGGCGGGCGCTTCACCCGTCGCAGCGGCCGCCGGGCTGGCCCGGCGCAGAGCCTCGTCGGCCAGCGGGTGGGCGGGGAAGTCGCGGGCGATCGCCAGCAGCCGCTTGCGCGCCGCCTCCGGGTCGCGCGCCGCCAGCTCCTCGGCGATGCGGAACCGCAGCAGCGTGACGTCCGCGGTGGTGGGCGTCGCCTTCTTGATGAGGCGGTCGTACGCCTTGGCGGCGGCGGCCCTGTCGCCCAGCATCCACTGGCAGTCGGCGATTCGAAACGGGGCCATCGCCACGGGGCGCCCGCCGCCCTTGCCGCGCCCGGCCCGCTCGAACGCCGCGCGCGCCGCCCGGTAGTCGCCGTCGTAGAACTCGCTCTCGCCCAGCAGGAACGCGGCCCAGTCCTCGCTCTTGAGCCCGTCGGACAGCGCGGCGCGCAACGCGCGAGCGGCGTCGTGATACTCGCCGGCGCGATAGGCCGCGAACCCGCGACCGAGGTGCCCGGCGCTCGATGAGGCGCTGACCGTGGCGGGCGCGGCGAGCACGGCCAGCAGCAGCGCGGGGGGCAGGCGCGACACGCCGCGCATTTTACTCACGCAACCCCCCGCGCGTCGGCACCGAAAAGAATCTACCTATGCTAGAAGGGAGACCGCGATGGGAAGCGTCAACAAGGTCATCTTGATCGGCAACCTGGGCGCCGACCCGGAGCTGAAGTACACGCCGTCGAATCGGCC
>CAZJMY010000767.1:0-2328 GCA_964546845.1 uncultured Myxococcales bacterium
CGGGACCCTGCTGGCCGTGGGGGTCGCGCGCGGGCTGCCCGCCCACCGGCGCGGGGCCGACCCGTACCGCGTCGCCGGCGACATCGACGACGCGTGGGCCTGGTTCGGCCACAACGTCCACGGGGCGCGCGTTGCTTACACCGGGACCAACCTGGCGTTCCCGCTGTGGGGCCCGGACCTCGCGAACCGGGTCGGCTACGTCAACGTCAGCGGCGAACCGGGCGACCGCCTGCCCGACTTCGCGCGTCGGTGGGGAACGGCGCACGCACCGACCCCCGAGCCGGCCCCCTACCGCGAGGGCGCCACCTACGCAGACTGGCTTCGCAACCTGCGCGCGGCCGGGGCCCAGGTCCTGTTCGTATCCGCGCTGGACCCCATCGTGGCGCGCACCGTCGCGGCGGACGCCGACCAGTTCCCGATCGAGCGCCAGTGGGCCGACGCGCACCCCGAGCTCTTCCAGCTGCGCTACGCCTCCATCGCCGCCCGGGTCTACGGGATCAAACCGCCGTGAGCCGGGGCCGCAACCTGTTGCTGGCGGCGCTGCTGATCTTCGTCGCGGGGCGCTGCCTGGTGCCGATGGACGAGACGGACCTCTTCTTCAATCTGCGGCTGGGGGAGATCGTCCTCGGCCGCCACGCCGTCCCGCGCACGAATCTGCTGTCGTTCACGTACCCGGACTTCCGCGACGTCAACCTGGCCTGGCTGTTCCAGATCCTGCTGGTGCTCGCGTACCGGGCGGGGGGGATCGCCGGGACGGTGGTCCTGAAGACCGCCTTCGTGCTGGCCACCTGGACGCTGCTGTTCCGGGCCGCCCTCCGGCGCGGCGCCCACCCGGCGGCGGCCGCCGCCGCGCTGGCGCTGGCCGCCTGGGCCGCCGAGCCGCGCTTCGTCGAGCGCCCCCACCTGGTGACGTTCCTGGGCCTGGCCCTGCTGGTGCTGGCGACGGCGCGGGCAGAGGCGGGACGCCCGCGGCTGCTGTGGGTCCTGGTGCCGCTGGCGCCGATCTGGGCCAACGCGAACTCCTGCTTCTTCCTGGCGCCCGCGGTGCTGGCGCTCTACGCGCTGGGCGCGCGTCTCGATGGGCGGGCGGGTGACGCGCGTCGGGCGGGCTGGGTCGCGCTGGCGCTGGCGCCGTTCATCTTCGCGACGCCGTCGGGCGTCCACGCGCTGGGGTACATCGCCAACCACTGGCGCATGCCCTGGCTGCGCCCGCTGCAGGAGTATCGGACCGCCACCTGGCCGGTCGACGGGCCGTTCCTGTTCGTGGCGGCGGGGGTGGCGCTGGCGCTGGCGCTGCCGAGCCGGGCGTTCCGGAACGCGCTGCCCGCGATCGCGCTGGGCCTGCTGGGGGCGCGGCGCATCCGCTTCGTGGCCGAGTTCGCGATCCTGAGCGGGCCGATCCTCGCCGTGGCCCTCACGGACTTGGCCTCGCGGGCGGCGGCGCGCCTGCGGGATCCGGCGACGGCGCAGATGACCGGGCGGCTCGCGCGATTCGCCAGCGTCCTGGCGGGCACCTGGCTGATCGGCTTCACCGTCGCGCCGCGGATCGCCGCGGCCCGCCGCGGCGAGCGGGCGCTGGACCTGGGGATGCAGGCGGGGCTGGTGCCCCTGGAGGCGATCGCCTACGTCGACGACCACCAGCTGGGCGAGCGCCTCTACAACGACCTCGAGGTCGGCTCGTACCTGGCGTGGCACGCGCAAGGACGTCGCGGCGTGTTCCAGGACCCACGCATCAACGGCTACCCGCCCGCCCTCCACGCCGTCCTGAGGCGTGACGACCTGTCGCGCGCGGAGTGGCAGGAATTCGTCGGTGGCTTCGGGGTCACGGCGGCGCTGGTCACCTACCCCGACCTGAACCCGCGCGCCGCGCTGTTCGCGCCCGACGCGTGGGCGCTGGTCCACCGCGACGCCGAGGCGCTGGTGTTCGTCGCCCGGCTGCCCCGCTGGCGCGACCTGATCGCGCGCGACGAGCAGCCGCTGACGTTCACGTACGCGCGCGAGCGCGGCGTCACGCCGGAGCCCCTGCTCGAACGCCCGGCGGCCTCGCCCGTGTCCGACTGCGAATGGCAGCGGCGGCTGGGAGACGCGCTGGTCGCGCTGGGGGAGCGGTCCGCCGACGCGCGCGCCGCCTATGACAAGGCGCTGGCGACGCCCGGGTGCCTGGACGCGCGCGCAACCATCGCGGCGCGCATCAGCCTGGGCGACCTGGCCCTGGCGGCCGGCGACCGCACAGCCGCCGTCGCGGCGTACGACGGCGTGCGGGACCCCGGCGCGCGGGCGAACCGCGGGCTGGCGCTGCTGGCGCTGGGCCGCGCCGCCGACGCCGCC
>CAZJMY010000768.1:0-9521 GCA_964546845.1 uncultured Myxococcales bacterium
GGCTCCCCGCGGATGTGCTGCGCAAGCTCTACTTCGACAACGCCGCCCGCGTCTTGCGCTGGCAGCCCCACCCGCCGTAGCGACGCGCGCCGACGGCCGCGCCCCTCGCCTCCGCCCTTGACTGAGAGCCGACGCTCAACATAATGGGCCGTCCCATTCCGGAGTAGCTCAGTGGCAGAGCAGGCGGCTGTTAACCGCCGGGTCGGGGGTTCGAAACCCTCCTCCGGAGCAAGTATCGACGTGAAGCCGAAACGGTACCCCGCAGGTCAGCGCCGGGCGGCCGGGCGGTCGACCTGGACTCTATTGGCGTTGGCCCAAAGAGATCGGATACGCCACGTTCCGCAGAACCAGCATCGGGTCGACTGGCTCGACGCCCGGGTGTGGTTGCCCGGGGAGAAACAGCAGACTCTTCTGCGTCGCATCCGGGTCCTTGGGAGCTTGTGTCAGCGCGATGGTGCCCAGCTTGACCAGCTTCCGGCTGTCGGGCCACGCAATCGACGGATCTTCTATCGCGTCCCCCTTGTCGGCGACCTGGGCATACCAGTCGAAAACGATCGGCCCTTTCGCGATGCGCGCCGCGAGGTCTTCGTGAAGATAGTTTGGCGACTGCGCGCGGCGCTCGCCGACCGCGAGGTAACGCTCGCCGGCGCGCGGCACGAACTGATAGCGAACGAACACCGACCTTCCGCCGGCATTCGTGAATTTCAGTGAGTTGATTCCCCAATACTTCGCCTGTCCGAACGACGCCGGATAGGTGCGGCTCTCGAGGAACGCCTTTGCGTGCGGATGGCTGCCGAGGAACTGCTCGACGGGATTCGGATGCGGCGTCTCGGGCTTCGTCGCGCCGACGGCGCGGAGAAAAACTGCGAACTCGTCGAAAGTCGCGGTGATGAACGTGTTCTGTTGATTGGCCTCGACGTCGAAGTCATCGCCGTTCGGCGCTTTGATCTTCACCGCGAACCCTGCCGGCGCAGCTCCGTCATCGGCGTCCGAAAGTGTCGGCACGCCCGCGAAGAGCGAGAATCGCGCGAGGACCGGCAGGGGCCGGCCGGCAAAGATGGGGGTGAGGACGATGGCGCTCGCGTGGCTGTCGGGAGTGAATGTTCCTTCGAGCACGACGCCCTTGGTGTGGACGGCTCGGGCATGGTGCTCGCCAAAGGCGGCGTGAAGGGCATTGACCATGCTGAGCGGCGTCTCTCGGGGCGGTTTTTGCGCCGCAGGAGGGGGCTGTGCCAGCACGCCGCCGTCGAGGCCACCGACGAAGAGGATGCAGAGCAAGGTTGCGATCAAGGACCAGGAGCGATTGCGATGAATGTGCATGGAGGAGCGCGGCAGCAAGGGACGGACCACGCGGGTAGGGGCCAGTTCGCGCCAGCGATGTGTCGCGAGTCGCGATTTTTTCACGAAGGCTCGTGAAAAAATCGCGGCAACTACCGCTCAGGAAGACCTGAACTGGCGCTTGTCGATGGCCATCGCTTTGATCTTCGACTCGAGCGTGCTGGCCGCCATCCGGAGCCGTTTCGCGGCGCCGAACGGGCCCGCCACCCGCCCCTGGCTCGCCCGTAGCGCCGATTCGATGAGCTCGCGTTCAGGCGCCGCGTGCGCCGCGGAGCCGTTCGGCCAGTTCTCTCGATCGGATTCAGGAGCCGACAGCCAGTGAGTGGGGACATTGAGGACGCCGGACTCACACACGATGATCGCCCGCTCGACGATGTTCTCCAGCTCCCGCACGTTACCGGGCCAGTGATGATTCTCGAGTCGTCGCAATGTGTCGCCATCGATGCCACTCACTCGCTTGCCCATCCGTCGAGCGATGCGACTGCTGAAATGTTCGACGAGCAGCGGGATGTCGCCGCGACGGGCCCGAAGCGGCGGCATTTCGATGGGAAAGACGTTGAGACGGTAGTAAAGGTCCGCGCGAAACAAATTCCGCGCCGACGCTTCAGCGAGATTCTTGTTCGTGGCAGCGACCAAGCGCACGTCGGTGCGAATCGGACGCGTGCCACCGACGCGCTCAAACTCGCGCTCTTGAAGGACGCGCAGCAGCATCACCTGGGCTTCGGGCGAAAGCTCGCCGACCTCGTCGAGGAACAGCGTGCCCCCGTCGGCCACCTCGAACCGCCCGAGACGACTTTGGAGGGCGCCGGTGAAAGCGCCCTTTTCATGCCCGAAGAGCTCGGAGGCGAGCAACGACGGTGGCAGAGCAGCGCAATTGACGGTGACGAACGGACCAGCCGCTCGGCGCGAACCGCGATGGATGGCGCGCGCCACCAGCTCCTTGCCGGTGCCGGTCTCCCCGGTGATCAAGACCGTTGACTCAGTCGCCGTCACCTGGCCTATTTGCGACAGCACCGCGCGCAACGGCTCGGAGCACCCGATGATCTGCTCGGACATCGAAGTTCGAGCGAGCTCTTCGCGCAAAGCCAGGTTCTCCCTGCGCACACGGGCCTCGGCCAGCTTGCGGTCGTGAATGTCGGTCGCAGCGGCGTACAAACGGATGAGACCGCCACGGTGATCGAGCAACACCTCGTGGCGAACCTGGAACCAGCGGTATTCCCCGTCGTACCGTCGGATCCTCGCCTCGCTCTCCTGCGGAGCCCCCTCTGCCAGCGCCCGCTGCACGCTCCGCTGCATCGCTTCCCGGTCGTCCGGATGATAGAAACGCGCCCGCCAGCGTTCCGCCTCGATCGCATCCTCGACCGGGGTACCGAGATAGGCAGTGGCCGCCCGGTTCATGAACAGCATCCGTCCATCGGGGCCGACGGCGCCGATGAGGTGCGGAACGAAATCGACGAGCAGACGGAGCTCCCGCTCCCGGTGCTCCAGCCGTTCGGCGGCTTCTCGTTGCTCGAGGCTGGTGCGCTGCGATTCCATGAGCGCAAAAGCAGCCTGATTCGTGGCCGTTTGTAGGACCAGTCGCTCGAATGTCGTCGGAAAATCGACGCGGAACGAGGCCGCGACGAAGGTGGCAACTGGCTGGGCGAAGCCGAGGGGGAAGACCGAAATGAAGATGTCGCGGTCGGGACCACCGGGCAACCCACGCACCACCGTCGACTGCGATTCGTTCAGATAGGGTTCGAGAGCGCGACCGAGCTCTGCGACCGAAGTGCCGGCGAACGCGCGGCCGAAGCGCGCCGATTCACCGGCGGCGCTTCCGAGGGCGGTCCCGGCTCGAATGTAAGCAAAATCGAGTCGGTGCATCCGGGTCAAGACGTCGAGCAGCGTGTCGCGGATGACCGCCGGTTCGTGCGTCGACCACAATGCCGGCAGCGAGAGCACGCCGACCAGCTCGTTCAGGCATCGTCGCAGCCGCTGCCGCTCGAGACGGTCGTCGTCCGCATGAAGATCGACGCACGAGGACATTCGTCACCTTTTGCGCAGCGAGATCTCTCCCAAGAGCGTTTCAGCCGGCACGAAGAAGGGATTCTCTTGTAGAACGCCGCCCACCAAGATCATCGGGTGCGTGCGCATCACGTCGACCACGAGGTCGCCGCGAAACTTCGTCACGTCGTACGCGCAGACGACCGGGTGCTCGATCGGTTCGAGGTTAACGCTCGCCTCGTAGGCGAGGAGCGTATCGGGGTCAGTCGCGCTCTCGACGACCCACTCCATCTGTGTCACGAAGCGAATGCGGGAAAAGCCGCCCGCAACGCTCTGCCGGCAGATGTGATCGATGACCGCAACCGTCCGAGCGCCATCGAATACGCCGTCGAGGAGGTGCGCCTCGTACCATCCGCGCACGTCGAGTTGCCCGCTGCGCGTGGCCGCCCCCGTATCGATGCCGGCGTCGGCAAGGCGGGAGTCGTGCTCGTCGCAGCGCCGCGGGTCGATGATGTGCACGGCTTTCTCGCCGCGAGCGAGGCCCTCGCGAATGAAGGGCAAGAGCGTGTCATACGCCTCACTTTGGCTACGGAAGAGCCCGCACACGTGTCTGCGCGGGCCTAAAACCGAACCGGCGAGGCGAGCGGGCGGATGCTCCATGCGTGGGCGAGCGTACCCACCGATAATCGGAAAGCGAGCACAATTTTTGAAACAAATCAGCGATTTCTTCGGGGGGGTTTCGCGCGATTACCGCGGAATCGGGACCAGGCCGACAAGACATCCCGGCCGCGCGGACCAACACTGTCCCTGCGATGGAGACACCGAAGACGATGTCGCTCGCGCGCCGGGCGATCGCCGAGATGATCGGGACGTTCTGGCTCGTGCTGGGCGGTTGCGGCGCCGCCGTCCTGGACGCCGCCTTCCCCAAGCTGGGCATCGGCTTCGCCGGCGTGGCGCTGGCGTTCGGGCTCAGCGTTCTGTCGATGGCGTACGCGCTGGGGCCGATCTCGGGGGCGCACTTCAACCCCGCCGTTTCGCTGGGGCTCTACTTCGGAAACCGCATGCCGGGCCGCGAGCTGCCGGCCTACGTCGCGGCCCAGATCGTCGGCGCGGTCGCCGGGGGCGCCGTCCTCTACGTGATCGCCAGCGGCACCGCCGGGTTCGACACCGCCGGCGGCTTCGCGTCGAACGGCTACGGCGCGCACTCGCCGGGACAGTACAACCTGGTCGCCGCGGCCGTGTGCGAGGTGGTGCTCACGTGCGGGTTCGTGCTGGTCGTCATGGGCGCCACCGACGCCACCCGCGTGCCGGCCGGCTTCGCGCCGATCGCGATCGGGTTTGCGCTGACTCTCATTCACCTCGTGAGCATCCCCGTGACCAACACCTCGGTGAACCCCGCCCGCAGCACGGGCGTGGCTCTGTTCGCGCCGCGCTGGGCGCTGCAGCAGCTCTGGCTGTTCTGGCTGGCTCCCCTCCTCGGCGGGGCGCTGGGTGGCGTCCTTTACCAGACGCTCACCTCCGAGCGCCGGGAGATCGCCGGCGTGCCGGGGCGGCTCCCCAAGGCCGGCGCGCTCGGCCCCCGCGCCTGACGTGTCCACCCCACCCGGGCTGATGCCCGTCGGTGAACCGGTGTAAAATCCGTCGCCATGGCCCTCCGGGTAGGCGCTTGAACCAGACCGCTTCCGGCAAACCCGCGCGTCCGTTCGTGGGGCTGGCCCTGCTGAAGGCGATGCGCCCGAAGCAGTGGATCAAGAACCTGCTGGTCTTCGCCGGGTTCGTCTTCACGCTCAACGAGCGGTGGCACCCGTTCTCGCCCACGATGTGGGAGTTCCTGCGCCGCTCCGCCGCCGCCTTCGTGCTGTTCTCGGCTGTCTCCAGCTCGATCTACCTGCTGAACGACGTCATCGACGTCGAACGCGACCGCCAGCACCCCACCAAGCGAAACCGCCCGATCGCCTCCGGCGCCCTGTCGCCGACGGTCGCGCTGGTCGCCGCCTTCGTTCTGATGATCGGCGGGCTGGTGCTGGCCGCGTTCTTGAGCAAGGCGTTCGCCGCCGTGCTGGGCGGCTACGTCGTCATGCAGCTCGGCTACGTCTTCGTGTTCAAGAACGTGCCCCTGCTGGACGTGTTCATCCTGGCGCTCGGCTTCGTGCTGCGCGCCTTCGCGGGCACGGCGGTGCTGGGCGTCGCCATCTCACCGTGGCTCTACACGGTGACCCTGCTGGGGTCGCTGTTTCTCGCGCTCTGCAAGCGGCGCAACGAGCTGATGCTGCTGGAGTCGGGCGCCGCGCATCATCGCGAGATCCTCAAGGAGTACACCACCTCGCTGCTCGACAGCCTCATCAGCATCGTCGCCTCGTCGACGATCATGGCGTACTCGCTGTACACCTTCACGTCGCCCACGCTGCCGGCCGATCACCTGATGATGGCCACCGTGCCGCTCGTGATCTTCGGCCTCTTCCGGTACCTCTTCCTGGCCCACTCGAAGAACTCCGGCGGCAGCCCGGAGGAGGTCTTCCTCACCGATCGCCCCCTCATCGTCACCGTCTTTCTCTGGATCGCGATCACCGGCATCATCCTCACGCGCCGGTAGCGGCGGCGGTTCAGGGCGCGACCGGCCCCGGCGCCAGCAGCGGCGCGGCCCTGGCGGCGCCCGGGCCGAACCGCGGCCAGCGGCAGTCGCCGATGTAGACGGCGACCAGGAACAGCGCCATCAAGGCCAGAACGCTTGCGGCGGCCCACCTGCGCCGCCACAGCCAGGCCACGGCGATCCCGAACAGCGCGGACAACACCGGCGCCACGAACTGAAGGTACGCCCCCTTGATGGGGCCGAAGTTGTCGTTCGGGTACTTGATCGCGAAGTGGATCTGCCCCAGCAGCGCCAGGAGCGGCACGAACAGCAAGACGGCCCGCGGGTCTTCCGGCCGCGAGCGCAACGCCCGCAGCGCGCCGAACCAGGCCAGCACGGTCAGGAGGGCGACGAGCGTCCCGCCGATCACAGACAGGCAGCTGAGATAGAACGCCCGGGTGGGGACGGGCCGATGAGCGATCTCTTCCAGGTGATCTCCGGCCTGCCAGGCCGCCAGCCCGTAGCTGTAGTAGTCCGAGAACGTGCTGGCGACCAGCACCGAAAAGAACCGGGCGCGCGGGCGCGTGCCCGCCGGCACGTACGGGTGAACGAACACCGCGGGATCCCACTCGAACAGGAAGTCCGGGTCCCGGCGCTGAAGGTACGGGATCTTCTCGTAGGGCGCCTGGCTGGCCTTCACCAGCCCCTCGTAGCCGGTGGGGGCGAGCATCCCGTACAGCTTTTCGTTGCGGACATAAAACCATCCCGACAGCGCGACGACGATGATCGCCCCCACGGCGAACGGCTTGCGGCGCGCGCGCAGCGCCTCCGACCAGGGCTGGCGCGAGCGCGCGATCTCCAGCGACGCGGCGATCACCAGCGCGAT
The DNA here is from genome assembly GCA_964546845.1 of uncultured Myxococcales bacterium. GTDB lineage: Bacteria > Myxococcota_A > Polyangia > Fen-1088 > Fen-1088 > JADGRB01. Next base: position 6,777 of record CAZJMY010000768.1, read on the forward strand.
CGCGAGGACCGAGGCCGAGAACTTGGTCAGGAACGCCAGCCCCAGCCACAGCGCGAGCCACGCGACCGGCTTGACCCGCCCCTCGCGGGCCGCCACGACGGCGGACGGCGCCGCGAGCATCGCCATGGCGCACAGCAGAGTGCTCAGCGTCTCGTTCGTGACCATCCCGTCCAGCTGCACGCCGACGGGGATGACCGCCGCCGTGAACAGCGCCACGACGCGGGCCAGCCGCGACCCCGGCAGCCAGCGCTCCAGCGCGACCCACACCACCACCAGCCGCGCGATCCCCAGCAACGCGGCCAGCCACCCCGCCGCGCCGGTGCCCAGGCCCGCCTCGATCATGGCCGCCAGCACCAGGTAGTAGAGGGGCGGATGATAGGCCGCGGCCGTCAGAGTCAGCGGCGGCAGCGCGCCGTGCCTCACGATGTAGTCGGCGCACAGCCAGTGCGCGACGAAGTCGAACCCCTGGTTGACGTCGTAGGTCGTCGCCATCGAGATCCGGAGCAGGATCCCCAGCAGGAGCGCCGCCACCTCGGGCAGCCGGCCACGGAGGCGCTTCACGGCGAATCGGTCGCGGCGTCGTGGTTGGCGGCGCCGCCCCAGCCGATCAACGCGCCTCTCCTCAGCCGCGCGATCTCGCCGGGGCTGAGCGCGCGGTGGTACAGCATGACGTCGTCCAACCGCCCGGGAATTCGTTCGGTGTAGTCCGGACCGGCGGCGTTGCCGTTCCCCGAAAGAATGACGGGGTTGGTCTCGACGGCGAAGGGCCCGGCGACGGGGTTGCTCGCGACCTCGACGCCGTCGACGAACAAACGCGCGGTCACGCCGTCGTACGTGCCGGCGATGTGCACCCAGGTCTTCGGCATGACGGTGACGGTCGCCTTCGAGATGTATACCTGTCCGCTGGCGGGCGTCGTGATGAACAGGGTCGGCGCCATCGCCGAGTTGATCGAGAGGTGGTAGTGCTGCCCGTAGCTGGTGCCGATCTGGCGCGAGATCGCTGTGGCGTAGTCGGTGATGGGACCGTCGACGTAGATCCAGGCCGCCACCGTGACGGCCATCGTCACCATGTTGATCGAGTCGGACTGGGGCACCAGCACGTAGCCCTTCCCCTGGGGCGCCAGCGCGCGCCCCTCCGGCCCATCGGGGACCCAGGCCACGGCCGGATCGATCCCGATCAGCTTGCCGTCGTTGGCCTGGCCTGAAAAGTCGCGCACCACGGCCGCGCCCGTGGGGTCGTCCAGGCGCCAGAACCCGACCAGCGCGTCCAGCAGACCCACGCAGCCGGAGACGCCGCCGTCGCCGCAGGGAAAGGGATCGACGGCCACGATGTGGCGGGCGTCGCACGCCACGAACAGCACCGCGCAGGCCGCCAGAGCCAGGCCTGACCCTCTCGAAGCGCTAGAAACGCGCAAGAATTCCCCCGTGAGCCAGCAACCCTTGACCCCCGAATCGGGCGGCGGACGTCGCCTGCCCGATCTGGACCATCAACTGCGGCCAGTATAGCGTCGCCTGCGCCTCGAGGACGGCGAAGAGGCCGCTGGCGAAGGAGACCGCGACGCCGCCGCCGCCTGCAATCAACCCGGAGAATGCCTGGCCGTCGTGGGCCGGCCCCAGCATCGGCATGACGCTGGTCCCGTGAACCCGGATCTCTTGCCAGCCGCCGCCCAGCGTCACGAACGGCTGCACGCGCCGGTGCGACCGGAAGTAGTGGCCCAACTCGACGGTCATCCGGATGCGGTCGACCTGGGCGTTGCCCTCGGGGCGGCTGACCTCGACAGGAGGGCCGAACCCGCTGGCGGTCAGGCGCAGGACGAGCTTCGACGGGCGCCCGAACGCGACCGCGATCCGGGGCGCCATCAACGCCGGCGCGCCGCCTCGGTCGCCGGTGACGGAGAAGCCCACCTCGACGCCGACCCAGGGCTCGGGCGGCGGGGGCGGCACGATGATGACCGCCGGCGGGGGCGGCGGCGGAGGCGGTGGCGGGGGCGGCGGGGCCGGCAGCGCGTCGACGACGGGCGGCTCGGCGGTCCCCGACTTCGCCAGCCCGAGCAGCTGGATCTGGATGGCCGTCGCGAGCGCCATCGCCCGGACCATCTGGTCGCAGCTGTCGTTTCGCGAAAGAAACGCCCGCTCCCCCTCCCACTGGTCGTTGGCGTCGCGCCACTCGACCTGACCCTGCAGGCGGCCGGCGGCCAGGGTCACGCGGGCGATCAGCCGGTGCGGCGCCTGGTCCCGGAAGGGGTCGTGACCCAGGTGATGGACGATCTGGGCCCGGAACTGCGACGCGTCCGGGCAGTCCGGGACGGCGGCGTCCGCGCGGTAGTCCAGCGAGATCAGGACGTCGTCGGCGCGCGCCGGCGCCGGGGCGAGCGCGTTCATGCCCGCCATGACCGCCACAGCTGCCGAAAAAGCGCGTCGTCCAGGCACGGGTCCACCGAGAATACGCCGACCCGAGCCCCCGGCGCGATCGCCCGCCCCGCCGGGCGCGGACCCGCACCGGGCGGGGCCGTCTCTCGTTTGTGGCGGACACGGAAGGTGTGGCGCCGCCCGCGCCGTTGGATCCAGATACGTTGCGCGCTCCGGGGTACCGTGCGCGCGGAGGTCCCATGACGCGACTGCCGACCGGTTTATTCTGCTTGCTGATGGCGACGGCCGTGGGAGTGGGTTGCTCCTCCTCGGGTGACGACGGCGGCGGCGGGTCGTCCACCGGCGGCAGCCCGGCGACCGGCGGGACCCCGGCGA
>CAZJMY010000769.1:0-2482 GCA_964546845.1 uncultured Myxococcales bacterium
CAGAAGGGCGCCGACCCGTCCAGCGCGACCCCCAGCGCGGACTTGCTGGCGGGCGCGGCGGGACACGGCCCCGTGCCAGGCGGCGCCAGCGCCGTCTTTCCGCCGCCGAACGGGACGGACGTGTGCCCCGATCCGCCGCTGCGGATCACGTTCAACGGGCCGCCGGCCATCGGCACCTCCGGCAAGATCCAGCTGTTCAACGGCAGCGGCGCGCTGGTCGCCGCCGTCGACGTCGCCGCCGCCACCACCACGACCGTGAACGGCGGCATGTCGTTCAAGACCGAGCGCCCGGTGTACGTCGACGGGAACAGCGCCGTCGTCTATCTCCCCTCGAAGCCGCTGGCCTACGGGCAAACCTACTCGGTGACCGTCGACGCGGGCGCGATCAAGCCGCCGGGCGGCGGCAGCTTCGCGGTGACCGGCTCGACGGCCTGGCGGTTCACGACGGCCGCGGCCGCGCCCGCCAGCAAGTCCGCGCTGGGGGTCGCGCTGGACGGGTCGGCGCCCTTCTGCTCGCTGCAGGGGGCCCTGGACGCCGTTCCGGCAAATAACGCCGCAACGGTCACCATCAGCGTCGCCAACGGCACGTACCACGAGATCGTCTATTTCAAGTCCAAGACCAACGTGACGATCCGGGGTGCCAGCCGCGACGGAACGATCTTCGAGGGCGTCAACAACGACAACCTGAACCCGGGCACGAAAGCGCGCGCGCTGATCGGTGGTGACGGCGCCAGCGGGCTGACCGTCACGACGCTCACCATCCGCAATCAAACGCCCCAGGGCGGCTCGCAGGCCGAGGCGTTGCGCCTCGAGAGCTGCGACAAGTGCGTCGTCACGGACGCCACCATCATCAGCTTGCAGGACACGCTCCTGTGGAGCGGCCGCATCTACGCGAAGAACTGCCTCATCGAAGGCAACGTCGACTACGTGTGGGGGACGGGCGCCGTCTACTTCGACTCGTGCGAGCTGCGCACGATCGGCCGCACGGGAGTCATCGTGCAGGCGCGCAACCCGGCCTCGAGCTACGGGTACGTGTTCGTCGACAGCAAGATCACGTCGGACCCCGGACTGACCGGGATCGCGCTGGCGCGCATCGACGACACCGTCTACCCGGCCAGCCACGTCGCGTACGTCAATTGCCAGATGTCGAGCGGCATCGCCCCCGCCGGCTGGACGATCACGGGCGGGGGCAGCACGTCGATGCTGCGCTTCTGGGAATACCAGAGCGTCGACACCGGCGGGCAACCGATCAACGTCGGCCAGCGCGTCTCTGGTTCGAAGCAGCTCTCGGCGTCGGCCGCGGCGATGATGCGCGATCCCAGCGTCGTGCTGGCGGGCTGGCAACCGCCGGGCACCTGATGGCCGCAGCGGCCGCTCAGCGCGCCTGCACGCGCACCGTGTAGATCTGCAAGATGCCGCTGCGGTCTGACGTGAAGTACAGCGTGCGTCCGTCGGGTGACAGCCAGGGGTCGCGCTCGCTGCCGGGGGTGTTGAGATCGTCCAGCGGCTGCGTGACCGAGAACGGCTCGCCCGTCGATCGCCGCCAGGCGACGTACAGGTCCGAAGACGCCGGGCCGCCGTCGGTCCCCGCGTCGACGGCGTCCGCCGCCGACGAGAAGAACAACGTCAACCCATCGTCGGTCAGGAAGGCGTCCACCGTGCTGCGGCTGGCGAAGGCCAGCTCGGGGATCGGCGACGGGGCGCCGAACGGGGCGCCGATCGAGCCACGCGCGGCGAAATAGGTCTGGTACTCGCCGTTGGGATCGGCGGGCGCGGGGCGCGCGGAGGACATGGGCATCACCAGCCCGTGCTGCCCGGGCGGCCGGGGGATGTCGTCCGCCGGCGAGCACAGCGCCACCACGTTGACGGGCGTCGACCAAGGCGCGGCGCGCGAGGCGCGCTGCGCCGCCCAGATGTCGATGCCGCCCGGGCCGCCCGCGCGGTCCGATCCGAACCACAGCGTCAGCCCGTCGGCGGAGATCGCCGCGCTGGTCTCGAAGCCCGGCGTGTTCACCGCGTCGACGGGCTGCGGGGCGCCGAACGGGCCCGACGCGTCGGCGCGCGTCGCGAACCAGACGTCGCCGTTGCCGCTGACCCGATCGGTCGTGAAGAAGATCTCGCGCAGGTCCGCCGTCAGCGTCGGGTTGTCGGTGCGAAACGGCGCCGCCAGCTCGGCGATCGGCTGGGGCGGCTCGAAGTGGTAGGGGCGCGGCGAGCTGTCGCCCAGGACCACGGTCTTGCCGTCGCAGCCGCCGCAGGCGGCGAGCGCGATGGCCAGAGCCGCCCACGCCGCGCGCATGCCGCGATGGTAACATCGCGGCGGGTGCGCAAGGCCAGGGTCACTGCGCTGCTGCTGGGCCCGCTGTTCGTCGCCGGCGCCGCGGCGACGGCCGCGACGCCGGTGGGGCCCGCGCCCGGTCCGGTGGTCCGGCTCGAGGTCGACGCGCCGGCCGACTGCACGACGCGCGAGGAGCTGGCGGCG
>CAZJMY010000770.1:0-7630 GCA_964546845.1 uncultured Myxococcales bacterium
CCCGCCCGTCACTTCGTCGCCGGGGGCGAGCGCGGCGCTCGAGCGCAGTTGATAGCCCACGCGCGCGGCCCAGACGAAGACGCCGTGCTCGCCGGCGAGAGACAGGCGCGGCCAGTACCGCGTGCGGCCGTCGCTGGTGTACGCGTCGGCGTTCCCCGTCGCGGTGAACACCTGGACGCCCACCGCCGCCGTGAATTCGTCGTGCGCGCGGCCGAAGAGGCGAAGGTCCAGCCCCAGGCGCAGGTCGCCGATCGCGGCCCGCCCGGCCGCCGCGTACGACTGCCCCGCGACGATGCCGCCGGCGCCGCTCTGAAACGGGACAACCGGGAAGCTGGCGTCCAGGCGAGCGCGGTCCCACAGCACGAGCCCGACGCCCGCGTGCGCGACCACCTGATTGCGGACCAGCGGCGCCACTTCGTTGCCCGACTGATCGAAGATGACCAGCGGGTGGCTCGCCCACTCGCCGGTCAGGTTCGCGCCGAACCGCAGGTGACCGCGAAGGTCCAGCGACTCCAGCGTGAACCACTCACTGCCGGCGCCCGCCGGCTCGAACCTATCGACGGCGAAACGGCCAGCCTGCGGCTGAGCTTGCGCCCACGCCGGGCCGGCAACTGCCAACGTCACGGCCATGGCGGAGAGACGTGCGGACCACTCGTTGATCCATCGACCGAACGACGCAGATCTGTGGCGTCAGCAGCCGGGTGAGGTCGAACCGTCCGGACACAGCGCGCACTTCACGGTCGTGCTGAGGTCGACGCCGGACGGGACGGCGCCGCTCGTCGTCAGACGAAAGGACGTTCCACCGATTGGGCACCTGGTCGGATCGGTCACCAGCGTCCAGCACGGCGGCCGATTCCCGTTCAAGATGCAGTTGGGCACATCGGTGTCCGCCGTCTTGCCGCTGCCGTCGGTCGTGTGGTTGGTCACCGTGCAGGCCGGCTGTCCCGCGGGCGAAGCCTGGATGTGCCCGACGATACACGGCCCGCGAATGAGCCCGCCCACCTTGGTCGCCACCGCCGTCATCGTGTTGCCGTAACTGGGGTCGCACACCGATCCTACGATCGAGTTGGCGAAGCCGCGCACGAACTGGGCGATGCGGACGCCCGGGTCGCCGAACGTCCCGTCGACGGTGCTCTGGGTGACGTTCGGGTTCACGTCGTCACCGCCTCGCACCCCGCATGAGTGCATCACCTGCGGCCACAGCTCACCGGATGCTTCCGGCGGCGCGCTGGCGGACGGCACCCACTCGACGGCGTAGGGTTCCGGGGGCGCCGTGATGGCCGCGACCACGATCTGGTTGTCCGGTTCCGCCTTGAGGGCCCTGATGTGCTGGACGAAGGTGCTGACCGGCGTCAGCAGGCCACTGCTCGTTTCGTTGGACGTGCAGCTCGTCAGATTGACGATCGCCGGGCTGCCGGCGGCGGCCGGTGCCGCGAGCGGCGGCATCACCGTCGTGCCGCTGGAATCGCGGCAGAGGTGGCCGAACTGGTTGCAGCGGTATTTCGCGACCGGGCCAAGCGGGTTGGCCGTGCTTTGGGGCCCGCCGTTCAGCGAGTAGAGCTTCGTGTCGGGCGGCGCCGAACAGTCGTCCTCGCTCGTGACGATCACGATACCCAGGTAGGCGTCCGGCCGAAGAAAGCCCGTGTTGCCGAGGGGCGGCGCCTGACCGTCGGCCCCCAGCGCCCGTTCGATCGCCGCCAGCGGGCTCGCGATACCGCAGCCGCTCACGCCGATCGGGACGATGCATTGAAGGACCTTCTCGAGGGAGTCGGTGAAGTTCTTCTGGCCGTCGACGTCGGAGATGAAGGTCGCGCCGGCGGCCAGCGTCGTCGCCGTGCACGCTCCCCGCGGCTCGGCGTGGAACTGCCCGTCGTCACCCTTGGCCGAACAGAGCTCCGGGACGTCGCTGGGCGCGCCCATGTCGGTCGACACGACCGCGACGTGCAGGTTGGGCGGTCCGCTCGGGAGGTTCTGGAGGACCTGCGTCAGCGTCGGAAGCTGCGCGACGAGCTTCTGCTGCACGGCGCTCGAGGCGTTCTTGATCACGAAGAGGAGATCCAGGTTGTTGTTGGTCCTGGCCGGGAACGTCATCTCGACGAAACCGGCGCCGCCCGCTCCGCCGACGCCGGCGACGCCCGCCGCGCCGGCCGTCCCCGTCGGACCGGTGACGACCTTGCCCGAGCCGCCGCACCCGACGACCAACAAACAGGCCACGACGCCAAGGACGTGACGCTTCGTGCGTTGTCCCATCGGACGACGATAACGCCGGCCGCTGTCGCTTCGCTACTGCACGACGATGGCGTCGACGGCGACGGTGCCCGGGCCTCTGTTGACGAGGCTCAACGTGTGATTGCCGGCGGCCAGGCCCGTGACGGTCGCGACCGCCTGCTGCGGCTGTCGCGCGCCGGTGGCGGACAGATCCGCCATCCCTTGCGACTGGCCGTCGACCTGCACTTCGATCTTTCCCGCTCCGGACTGCTTGGGCGCGTAGATCGTCACGCCCTGGCCCGTGAACGACGTCGTCCAGGTGGCCCCGACCGTCGTGCTGGTCGTCAGATCGTTGTTGTAGTCGCCCGTGCCCAGGTTGCAGGTCCGCAGCCAGCCGGGCGCCGCCGACCCGGGATCGTCGTCGTTGACCCAGCCTTTGCTGTGGGTGATGCGCAGAACGCGCATCTTGGACGCCAGCTGCTGGTTCGAGATCCCGGTCTGCGCGGGCACCGATCCGCCCGGCGTGACCGTCAGCCCCTGCGCGCTCTGCGAGAACGTCATCGCCACCGTCGAGCCGAGCATCTCCACCTTGGACACCGTCCCCAGCGTCGCGCCGCCCGACTTCAGCGCGGGCAGCGAGATCGCGCCCCCGTTCCAGGCCAGCAGGACCGCGTAGACGTTCCCGTTGTTACGCGTGTAGGCGACGGTCTGCGTGCTGCCGGAGGTCTCGCCCGAGACCTCGAACGGGCGCGACGCGTAGACCGCCTCGCCGTTGGTCTTCAGCCAGGCGCCGATGTCCTGCGCGATCTGCGTGCACTGCGGATCCAGGTTGCCGCGCCCGTGCTGCGTCAGGTTCAGCAGCAGGCTCCCGTTGCGCGAGACGTTCTGCATCAGCGTCGTCACCAGGCTCGCGGCGTCGGTGTACCCTGCGCCCGTCTTGTAGTGCCAGTTGCCGCCCTGGATATCCAGCTCGGTCTGGAACGGGTAGGCGCTGATCTGCGGCTCCGTGCTGGCCTCCGTGCTGCGCACCAGCGCGCGCTGCGCGTCCGAGAGCGCGGCCGCGTTGTTCTGGAAGCTGTCGGACTGGCCGCCGACGCCCGTCATGTTCATGACGACGTCCGTCTTGCCGCCGTTCCAGGCCAGCGACTGGTTGTAGTAGTTGGCCAGGATCGCCGGCGCGATCGCGCCGAGGCCCATGTGAACGCCCAGGTCGACCTGCGAATCACCGGCGTGGTCGTCGAAGTAGACGACGTCTGGATGATACTTGTCGATCGCCTCGTCGACCCGGTACATGAACTGCGTTCCGTACGGCGAGTTGTTGCACGAGTTGTTCGAGCAGTCGGTGGTGTGCTTGTAGCCGTACAGATCCGCGGGATCCATCCCGGCCCACCACTTGCCCTTGCCGTCCAGCACCGTCTGCAGGGCGTCGTAGGGGCCCTTGGTGTCGCTGGTGTAACGGATCGGCATCCACTGGCCCCAGGTGCGCGCGGGCGTGTTGTGAAAGCCGATGCCGAACCGCAGCCCCGCCTTGCGCGCCAGCGGCTCCCAGGTGGCCACCATGTCCTGCTTCACGCCGACCTTCGCCGTGTTCCAGGGCTGGTAGACGCTGTCGTAGCAGGCGAAGTTGTCGTGGTGAGACCCCATCGCCATGAAGAACTTGGCGCCCATCTGCACGTAGAGGTCCATCAGCGCGCTGGGGTTCCACTGGTCGACGACCCAGTTCTGCGCGATGTCCTTGTAGCCGTACACCGACGGGTCGCCGAAGTGACTGACGTTGTAGTTAAAGTCGGCGGACCCCTGCTGGTACATGTAGTAGGCGTACCAGTCGCCCTGCTCGGGCATCGATTGCGGGTCCCAGTGGGCCCAGGCGCCGAGCTTGGCGTCGCGCCACCACTCGGGCGTCGAGTAGGCCGAGCCCAGCGACGTCCAGTCGGCCATGTAAGGTCCAGCGGCCGGCTTGAACGCCGGCAGGTTCCAGATGTCGGGCGGCAGTCCGAGGTCCCCGTCGCCGACGATCACCTTGTCGATGTTCACGGCCACGTCGCCCGAGGCGCGGCTGATGGTGACCATCGCGTTGGCCGGAATGGTCACGCTGATGATGGCGTACAGGAACGATCCGGTGAGCGCGCCGGAAGAGTGGACGTTGACCTTCACGTCGGCCTGCCCGTTGACGGAGACGCTGATCGTCCCGACCGACGTCGACGCGTAGTGGATGGCCAGCTTGCTGGCCGCCGGCGCGCCGGTGATCTGGGCCCCCTGTCCCGTCGCGCCCAGCCCGACCGACGAACCGCCGGACGCGGCGGCGTCGGTGACGGATGAGGCGCCCCCTACGGCGGTCGGCTTCAATGACGTCGAGAACCCGCCGCCAGCCGCTCCGCCCCCGCCCGCCCGGCCGGCGGCGCCGCCCACGCCGCCGGCCGCCCCGGCCGCTCCCCCGGTCGCGCCAACGCCCCCCGAGCCTTGAACGCCCCCGCGCCCCGACGAGCCCCCCGCCGGCGAGCCGCCCTTTCCACCCGTCGCGGCGCCCCCCGAGCCGACGTTGCCGCCGGTCGCCAGGCGCGCCCCGCCCGTGCTTTGCTCGCCACCCCGTCCCCCCGTCTGCCCCGTCGTGCCGCCGCTTCCCGAGCAGCCGCCAATCGCGACCACCAGGAGGGACAGGCACAGGCGCGCCGAGCGGCGAACCTCCAGGCGTCGACACGAATCCATGCCTCCTACTGTCCCGAGCGGCTTCGTCTGTGCGACTTTTTGCGGATCCGCACACCGCGTCGCCGCGGCGCGGTTGCTTCCCGCGAACGCCGGGCGGGCTAGAATCGCGGTGTGAATCTCACGGCGCTGGCGCGGCGACTGGGCGGCCGCGCCCGACAAGCGGCGGAGCGCGGGCGCCCGACGTTCGACGTCCCTGAGCTCTCCGACGTGGCGACCTGGATTGCGGCCACCTCACCCGACGCGAACATCAGAGCGGCGGCGACGGCCTGGCGGTCGGCCGGCGCGAGCTATCACGCTCTGGTGCGCCTGGCCGCGCGCGCCGCGATCGCGTTGGACGCCCGGTGGCCACCCAGCGCGGGCGATTACCGCGCAAAGGTCGAAGGCGAGCTCGAGCCCATGCTCGCGTTGTGGCCCAGCGTCTTGCTGGTGCCGACTCAGGCGAGCCTGTCACCGGGGGCGCTCATGGAGCTGCGTGCGTTCCCCGTTCACCCGCTGGGCCTGACGGAGCGGCCCGCCTGGACCGACGGGAAAACCGACGCGCCCTCGGAATTCTTCTTCCACGACCTGGACCATGCGCGCTTCAAGGTTCGCCTCGATCTGGCAGACGAGGGCGTGACGATCCCAGACCCGTATCAGGACGGTACGACCTTGGATCCCGCCACGGGCCGACACCGTCAGATCATGTCGCAGGCCGCTTGCGCTTCGCTCGGCCGGCTGTGGGAAAAGGCGTCCGAGCGGCAGGCGACCGCCCGCGCGCTCAGCGACCGCGCCGGCGCGCTCGTCGCGGGGCCGCTCCGTTCTGCGGTGGAGCTTCTCTTGTTCGAGATGCTGCACGAGAAGAGCTGTCCGCTGGAGGGCGCGATCTTGGCGCGCGAGCTCGACGGCGAGGCGCATCTGGCCAAGCTGCGGTGGAAGGCCGCCGTCGGGTTCTTTCCGGGCGGCATCGACGCAGCCGTCGTGGACGCGCTGGCGGACGCGCGAACGCTGCTGCGTGGGTGGCTCACGTGACCGCGCCTCCAGTCCTGCGGAGCACCTCTCTGTCGAGCCGAGACGTCGACGGCGCGCTGAGGGGCTGGGGCGGTTTCTCCATCGAGCTCGCCGACGGAGAGCTGCCCTGCGCCGAGGTGGTGGAGGCCGCGCGCGACTTCTTCGCGCTTCCGCGTCAGGCCAAGCGCGCATTCGCCATCGAGCAGTCTGAGGGGTTCCGCGGTTGGAGCGAGATGAACACGCCCCGTGACTGGCGCGAGCAGCTCCACCTTGGCCGGGACGGGGGCGCCGTCGCGGGCGCCGTCGCACCGGACAGCTACGTGCGCCTGGGCGGACCGAACCTGTGGCCCAGCGACCCCGGCTGGCGACGCATCATCTCGGACTACATGGATCGAACGGCCGCGCTCGGCGAGCGCATTCTGGTGGCCGTCGCCCAGGCGCTCGACGTAACGGCCGCAACGTTCGAGGGGCTCGCGCGTGACGGCTACCTGGTCATGAAGCTGATCGCGTACCACCCGCAGCTCCCCGGCGATGCCGGCGACGTCGTGACCCGCGCGGGCGTCGCGGCGCACGTCGACTTCAGCTGGCTGACGCTCACCCTGCAGAGTGGGCCTGGGCTGGAGGTTTGCGGCGGCGACGGACGCTGGACGCTCATCGAGCCGCGGCCGCGCGCGCTGTGGGTCCATGCCGGAGAGCTTCTCGAATTCGCCACCAGCGGGCGGTACCGGGCGGCACCGCACCGGGTGATCAATCACCAGCACGAGCGAACCCGGCTCTCGATCCCGCTGTTCATCAACCCGCCGCTGGACGGGACGGTTCCGGTGCTCGTGCGCGACACCGGCGCCGGCGGGCGCACCGTCGACGAGCGGGAGCACGTTCATCGGGTTCTGACTCGGCGGACCCGCCCGGAGGACTTCCACTACGGTCGGGCCGAGTGGGACCGAAAAGGCCTCGGCCACTGGTGCGCGACGTGCGTGCCGGCTCGTCCGCTGCCGTAGAACGACGCTTCGAACGCGCGAAAGATCGGTGACGTCTGACGTTGCGTAAGGGGAGCAAGCGATGGTGCCCGACATCTTGGCGCGCAAGCAGGCGGCGTTCGTGCTGTGGAGACCCGGTCAGACGGCGGCGCCGCCCAGCCTGGTGATCGGCACCTTCAGCGCGGGGCCGCCGGCCTCGCTGAAGGACGAACGGACGCTGACACCTTCGACGAGCAGCCGGACGTTGCCGTCTCGCAGCTCCCCCCGAACGAACGGCTGGTGATCTACGAGCTGCCCACGGCCTGGACGCGGGCGGGCGATCTCGTCGACGCGAAGAACGTCGGCGTCCGCACGTTTCGCGACGTCCGCGCGCTGGTCGACAGGAACTTCGCGGGCGGAAACTTCGCGACGATGGCGGCGGTCGCAGGTGCGCAACATCTGATCGACCTGGGTGCCAACGCGCTGGAGCTGCTGCCTCCCGCCGACACGTACCTCGATCGCCGGTCCTGGGGCTACGGGACCAGCAACTACGGCACCACCGGGAACTTCTACCCGGCGCGCCGCCACATGATCGCCCACCTGCTCCACTGGTTAGGCTTCTTTCACGTCGACGGGCTGCGCCTCGACAGCGTCAACGTGACGGTCTGACGGCCGGCCGCGCGGCGCCGCCGGATGGCGGTCAGCACCAGACCGATCGCGAGCAACACCGCGCCCGTGCCGGTGCCGGCCGCGCCCGGGACGTCGCAGCTGCA
>CAZJMY010000771.1:0-2225 GCA_964546845.1 uncultured Myxococcales bacterium
GGAACGAGGGATGAACGCGTGGAGATCGGGGTGCATCGGGGGTTTGTCCGTGAGAAAATTGAACTTAGGTACTCCAGAAGGGAGCGGTATGTCGGAGCGCGATTTGACTGCGATAGACCGGGACCGCGTTTCCGAGTGGGATGGCGCCAGCCTACGCCGTGCCGAGCGTCCGGGCGAGCCGCCGCGCGGCGGAGTCGCCGCCTGGGTGGGGGCGCGCATCGAGGGAGCGGTCGCGCGCGTCGTCGATCTCTACGCCCGGCCAACCAGCACGAAGACGGGCGACGGCGAGGTCGCGCTGGCGCGCACGGGCGGCGCGGTCGCGCGCTGGATCTCGTTTCCGCGCGGCGTGCGCGTCGCGACCGCGGCCACGTCGTCGGCGGCGGCCGCGCTGGCCGCCTGGGGCATGCTGGCGATGGCGGCCAACGATCTGGGGATCGCCGCTGCGGCGGCGGGCGCGGCGACGGCGCTCTCGGCGGCGTGGGGCCCGCTGGGCGTGCGCATGGCGAACCGCATTCACCGGCTGGTCGCGCGGCACCGGCTGCACCGCATCTTCGAGCTGCGGGGTGTCCCCGACGCGCGCGCCGTCGCGGTGCGCGGGGTCGTCATCGCGCGGCGCACGGCCGTGACGGCGCTGGAGGGGCGCGCGGCCGTCTGGTCGCTGACGCGGTTCCGGCGCGGCAGCTGGTTCTCGCGCAACTTCTTCCACGAGACGGCGTTCGACTTCCTGCTGGACGACGGCTCCGACGAGCCGGTGTGGGTCGAGGTGGCGGGCGGCATGCTGCTGGACCCGTTCCCCGACGAGCAGCGCGTGCAGTTCCACAACACCACGCTGCTCGAGATCGATCACCCGGTGCTCACGCGCTTGCGGCTCGATCAGCGCGAGCTGTGGGCGTCGGAGATCGACATCCAGCCGGGCGACACGATCGAAGTGGTCGGGCGCCTGTCTCGGCGGCTGGATCCGACGGCGCGATCCTCGTCGGGGCGCGAGCCGGCGCACCGCCGCACGTTGCAGTCGGGGATGCGCGTGCCCGTGCTCATCCGCAAGTTGAAGGGGCACGACCCGGCGCTGGCGCGCGTCCGTCGTGTCCTTGCTCACGATCCGCCGGCGCTGACGCCGGGCGAGCCGCCGCTGCGGAAGTTCTGATCCCGGTGCGGGCTTCTGGCGGTTTGGCGCCGCCTTTGCAACCATGCCCCCGCATGGCGGGTGAATCAGCCCGCCGGGGTCGTCCATGAACAAGCTCCTCACGGGAATCGCTGGCCTGACTGTTCTCTTGCTTCACACCGCGGCGCGCGCGCAACAGGGTGCGCCGCCCCCGCAGGAGTACCCGCCCGCCTACGCGCCGCCGCCCGGCTACGTCCCGCCGCCCTCGTACGGGGCCCCGCCGCCGTACGGTCCGCCGCCCACGTACGCGCCGCCGCCGCCTGTCTATCGCTACGCGCCGGCCTACCGCTACGCGCCCCCCAGCTACTACGCGCTGCCGCCGCCGCCGCCGCCGCGCGACGTGCTTTACCGGCCGTTCACGCTGGGCGGCGGGATCGGGTTCGGCGGTCTCGTGTTCGACGACCTCGCCAGCGGCGATCACGTCCACGAGGGCGGGCTGTCCTACACCTTCCGACTCGGCTTCGGATTGCGCCCGGGCTTGCTGCTGCTCTGGGACGTCGAGGGCGCCGTCGTCCAGTCCGGGCCGTCGACCATCTCGCAAACCGCGAACCTCGTCGCGCTGCAGCTGTTCGTGACCCGACGACTGTTCATCAAGGGCGGCTTCGGCGTCGCCGACGCCGTTCAGGACGACTTCCCCGTCCAGTGGGGCCCCGCCGCCATGGGCGGCGTCGGCTTCGAGCTGGTTCAGGGCTGGAACTGGTCCTTCGACGTCGAGGCGACCATCACCGGCGCCCGCTACCGAGACAACGGGATCGATCAGAACTGGACCAACTGGTCGCTCGTCAACTTCGCTCTGAACTTCTTCTAACGCGCCCACCAGTCCCCGTCGTCGGCCCAACGTCCACGTCCAGGAGAACGACCCCGTTCAATCGTGGACGTGGACGTAGTCGTTTACGTAGTCGTAGTCGTAGTCGTGTTCGTGAGGTGGAACTCAAGACATCGCTGACACTTTTAGACGGTCTCAGGTGCTGACAGAGGCCGGGCTGCCCTCGACGTGGTTGAAAGCGTCCGTAAGGGGGGTCGACTCAGCGAGGGACGCGATCTCGATGAGGCCCAGGTCCAC
>CAZJMY010000772.1:0-2067 GCA_964546845.1 uncultured Myxococcales bacterium
GCGAGGAGGAAAAGAGTGGCGGAATTCATGCAGAGAAATCCGCGGCTGCTTTACCCAATTGGGGGGGCTTCGTCAATCGAAAGTGGGTGGAATGTCCTATGCTCTCTCCCCGATGTTGCTGGGAGCTCACGAGTCGGTCGCGGGCGGGCCCCACACGGCCATCGCCCGCGGCAAGAGCGACGGCTGCGAAGCCATTCAGATCTTCGCCCGTCCGTCAGCGCAATGGCGCGCCAAACCGTTCCTGCCCGAGGAGGTGTCGCTGTTCCGCAGCGAGCACGCCACCGTGGGCTGGCCGACCCTGTCGCACGCCTCTTACCTCATAAATCTGGCGGCGGCGGACCAGACGATCCTGGACAAGAGCCGCGACGCGCTGGCGGACGAGATGTTCCGGGCAGAGGAGCTGGGGCTGGATTTCGTGGTCCTGCACCCGGGCGCGCACGTCGGACTGGGCACGGAGGAGGGGGTCACGGCCGCCGCGGCGTCACTTTCCGACCTGCACGACCGGACCCGCGGCATGCGCGTCCAGCTGCTGCTGGAGATCACGGCCGGCCAGGGGAGCTGCCTCGGCTGCCGCTTCGAGGAGATCGAGGCCATCCTGGGCAAGGCGCGCGGCGGCGACACCTTCGGGGTCTGCTTCGACACCTGCCACGCCCACACGGCCGGGTACGACCTTTCGACCGAGGAGGGCTACGATCGGACCTTCGACGCTTTCGCGCGCGTGCTGGGCCTGGACCGGCTGAAGGCGTTCCACCTGAACGACTCGAAGACCCCCACCGGCAGTCGCGTCGACCGCCACGCGGAGATCGGCGACGGCTACCTGGGCCTGCTGCCGTTCTGGCGGCTGGTCAACGACCCGCGCTTCGCGACTGTCCCGGGCGTGCTCGAGACGCCGTCGGGCCCCGACAAGCTGCCGTCGTTCGCCCGCAACCTGCAGCGCCTGCGCGCCCTCATCGGCACGCCGCGTCCGGCGGGCCCCCCCAAGTCGCAGGCCCTTCCGAAGGACGAGGACCCACGCCAGGGTCGCCTGTTCGTCTAGATCGGATGCCGTTCAGGTTGTGGGAAACGCCAGGATTTCAGAACGCCAGGATCAGGACTTTTGGGGATGATTCGGATGGCGTTCCCTGCGTCCTGGCGCTTCGGTGGTCCGCATTGCGGCTAGCGCCAGTGCGCAGCTAGAGCCGCGCTAGCCCCATCCGTCCGGTGCCGGTGCCGGGCGCGGTTCACCAGGTAGACGACGATCGCCACGTTGAGCAGCAGCAAGATCACGCGCCCGGCGCGCAGGTGGCGTGTGAGCGCGTAGATCTCGAAGGGGATGAGGCCGGAGGTCGTGGCGACGACCAGCCATTCGCCCCAGGTGTAACCGCGCCACAGGGCGTAGCCCTCGACGCTGCTCAGCGCGGCGTCACCGAACAGCGCGCAGGCCGTGAAGACGACGCCATGCCGCGCGTGCGTGAACTTGAACAGCAGGTGAATCAGGATGTTGCTCCACGCGTGAACGGCGTGGTGCCGCAGCGAGTCGGCCAGCCGCACCAGCGTCGCCGTCAGGCCGTGGTGGCCCCAGTAAAGCAGGACCACCCCCGCGGCGGCCTGCAGCACAGCCTTGGCAACCTTGTAGAACAGGATCAGCCGGACGCCCGTCGCGTTCGCCTCGGTCCCCCTCGGCTTCACCATCTCGACGGTAAAGATAATCCTTCAATTGTCCGGCTGGGGCGGCCCGGCCCGGCGCCCGGCGGTCCCCAGCACCACCGCGGCCACGGCGCAGACGATCAGGGCGGCGGCGGCCAGCGTGCGGGCGGCCAGCGCCTCGTGCGCGAAGAACGTCCCGAGCAGCACGGCCACCAGGGGGTTCACGAAGGCGTAGGTGGACACGCGCGCCGGGCTCGCGTGCTTGAGCAAGTAGACGTAGGACCCGAACCCCGCGAAGCTGCCGAACACGATCAGGTAGACCAGGGCCGTCCACCCGCTGCCACTGACGGCAGCCAGGTGGAAGTCGCCCCACTCCCCTTTCACCGCGGCGCCGGCGGCGATGATCGGCCCGGCGGCCAGCATCTCCAGCGCGCTGGCCAT
>CAZJMY010000773.1:0-1951 GCA_964546845.1 uncultured Myxococcales bacterium
GCGCTGCTGGCGCTGGGCCGCGCCGCCGACGCCGCCGCCGACCTGACGGCGGCGCTGGCCGCCGATCCGCGCCAGGCCGAAGCGCAGCTGGGTCTCGGCTTCGCGCTGGAGACGCTGGGCCGCCCCGCCGACGCCGCGGCCGCGTTCGAGGCCTTCCTGGCGCTCGCGCCAGCCCACTCCGCCGCCGCGCGCGCGCGCACGGAGCTGACCCGCCTGCGCGCCCGGCCTTAGCGGTCTAGCTACCCGAGCGCAGCGTGGTGAGCAGCTTCGTGACGCTCTGGCGGGCGTCGCCGAACAGCATGAGGGTGTTGTCGTTGTAGACCAACGGGTTGTCGACGCCCGCGTAGCCCGCCGCCATGCCTCGCTTGAGCATCACGACCCGCGCCGCCTTCCAGACCTGCAGCACGGGCATGCCGTAGATGGGGCTGGAGGTGTCCTCCTCGGCCGACGGGTTCACGATGTCGTTGGCGCCGATGACCATCACCACGTCGGTGGACGGGAAGTCCTCGTTGATCTCGTCCATCTCCTTGACGATGTCGTACGAGACGTCGGCCTCGGCCAGCAGCACGTTCATGTGCCCGGGCAGGCGGCCGGCCACCGGGTGGATGGCGTAGCGGCACTTGATCCCCTTCTCGATCAGCAGCGACGAGATCTCCTTGACCGGGTGCTGCGCCTGCGCGACGGCCATGCCGTAACCCGGGACGATGATGACGCTGCGGGCGGCCAGCAGCAGCTCGGCCACCTGCTCGACGGTGGCCTCGTTGACCTTCCCCGCCGGGCCGGCGGCGGCGCCGCCCGCGGGCTTGGCGCCGCTGTCCGCGCCGAAGCCGCCGAGCACGACGCTCCAGATCGACCGGTTCATGGCCCGGCACATGATGTAGCTGAGGATGGCGCCCGAGCTGCCGACCAGCGCGCCCGTGATGATCAGCAGGTCGTTGGACAGCATGAAACCGGCGGCGGCCGCCGCCCACCCGGAGTAGCTGTTCAGCAACGACACGACGACGGGCATGTCGCCGCCGCCGATGGCCATGACCAGGTGGATGCCCAGCAGCAGCGCCAGGAAGGTCATGATCAACAGGGCCGGCATGCCGGCGTCGAAGAGCCCCGCCCCGTCCGCGGGCCACGGCATGTCGGCGTTCAGGAAGATCACGCCGCCCGCCACGCACAGGGTCAGGATGAGGACGTTCAGCACGTGGCGTCCGGGCAGCAGCAGCGGCTTGCTGCCGATCTTGCCGCGCAGCTTGCCGAACGCGATCAGAGAGCCGCTGAAGGTGACGGCGCCGACCAGCACGCCGACGTAGATCTCGCCCAGGTGGGCGGCCCGGTCGGCGGCGTCGACGCCGGCCGGTTGCAGGTACGTCGCGATGCCGACCAGGACCGCGGCGGCGCCCACGAAGCTGTGCAGGATCGCGACCAGCTCCGGCATCGACGTCATCGCGACGCGCGTGGCGAGAAAGGCGCCGATCACGCAGCCCAGGCCCAGCGCGCCCGCCAGCACACCGACGACGGTCCCCTCCGGCGCCCCCGCGGTCGCCGCGCCCGGTTCGCCCGGGACCAGCAGCGCGATCGCCGTGACGACGACCGCCACCATCATGCCGATGAGGCCGAAGCGATTTCCGCGGCGGGCGGTCTCCTGCGTCGACAGACCGCGCAGGCTCAGGATGAAGAGGAGGCTGGCGGCCAGGTAGGCGAGCGAACGGAAGGTGACGATCATTTGCGGAACATCCGGAGCATCCGCTGCGTCACCAGGAAGCCGCCCGCGACGTTGATCGAGGCGACCAGGATGGCGATCCCCCCCAGCACCAGCGCGCCCGAGCCGCCGCCGAACAGCGCCAGCATGCCGCCGATGATGATGATGCCGCTGATGGCGTTGGTGACGCTCATGAGCGGCGTGTGCAGGGCCGGCGTCACGTTCCAGATGATGTGCCAGCCGACCACGCAGGCCAGCAGG
>CAZJMY010000774.1:0-5342 GCA_964546845.1 uncultured Myxococcales bacterium
CTCGCTGCCCCTGGCCGGCAGCGGCGTCGACCTGTGGCTGGAGGTTCCGCCGGACGTGGCGGTCCAGGCCAAGACCTTCGGCGGCGACGTGTCCGCCTCCGGCCTGCGGGCCGGCGCCCGCCTGGAGACGACGGGCGGCCGTATCGGCGTCTCGGACGTCCGGGGCGGCGTCGTCACGCACCAGCTCCGCGGCGGCCAGCGGGTGGCCGAGGTCGAGGGGGACGTCGACCTGGACGGCGTGGAGGGGGACCTGGACCTCAAGAACCTGGCCGGCGGGCGCGTGGACGCCCGGATGGTCGACGGGAACATCCGAGCCGAGGACATCCGCGCCGACTTCGTGCGCCTGGTGACCACCACCGGCGCCGTCGTGCTGCTGGGGGTGATGCGGCCGGCGGCCCACTACGACCTGCGCAGCTATGCGGGCGAGGTCCGCGTGGCCGCGGGCGACACACCGTTCGAGCTGCGGGCGCGTTCGGCGGTCCCGCTGGAGGCGACGGCGGTCGCGCTGCGCGGCGCGCGGCGGGACGGCGAGTGGCTGCGCGCCCAGTACCTGGGCCGCCGGACGGCGCCCCGACAGCGGCCGGCGCTCCTCGAGCTCTCGTCGGCGCTGGCCCGCGTCGTGATCCAGCCGCTGGCCACCGACGTCCAGTAGCCGCCCCGATTTGGCATGAAACCCGCGTCGGAGGTGTTAAGGTTAGCGGTCAGGTCGGCGGATCGCGGATGCGGATCGGGATCTTTTCGGACACACACGCCAACATCGAAGCGCTCGAGGCGGTTCAGAGAGCTCTGGACGACGCAAAGGTCGACAAGCGGGTCTGCCTGGGCGACACGGTGGGATACGGCGCCAGCCCGAACGAGTGCTGTGCGCTGATTCGAACGCGCGCGGCCCACACGATCCTGGGCAATCACGACGCCGCCGTCGCGGGGCGGATGGACTACTCCTACTACTATCACGCGGCCCGCCACGCGCTGGACATGCACGCCCGGCTGCTGACGCCCGAGAACATGCAGTGGCTGAAGAGCCTCCCCTACGACGTGCGGGACGGCGACGTTCACTACTGCCACGGCTCGCCGCTGAACATCGAGGAGTTCGACTACATCTTCGCGCGCGACCAGGCGGCGCAGTGTCTGGAGATCTGGGATGACCTGTCGACGCTGACCCTCATCGGGCACTCGCACCTGTGCAAGGCGTTCGCGCTGTCCGCGGACCGGGTCCACGAAGTGGTCGCGGACCGGTTCGAGCTGCGGCCCGGGTGGAAATACATCATCAGCGTCGGCTCCGTCGGGCAACCGCGGGATTACGATCCCCGGGCCAGCTATGTCATCTACGACACCGAGCAAAAACTGTTCGAGTTCAGGCGCGTCGAATACGACGTCAAGGCGTCGGCCGAAAAGATCTTCGGGTCCGACCTGGAGCCGAACTTCGGGCACCGGCTGTTCATCGGCGTGTGACGTGAAGAGGGCCGCCGGCCGGGTGGTCATCGTCGCCGCGCTTGCCCTGGTGAGCGCGGTGAGCGCGCGACGGGCCACCGCGGCGCCGTTGCAGAGCAGCTGCGTCGCCGACGAGCCCGTGCCGACGCCGCCCCGCGACGCCGGCTGGGAGCGCTCGCAGCAGGTCGCCTGGGAAGAGGTCGAGAAGCACGGCGGGATCGTCCCGGAGATCGAGGAGGATTTCGCGCACGCCCCGCCCGCCTGGTGGCGATACCCCAGCCCCGTCCGCTCCGCCGAGCTGCTCGCGACGGAGGCCAGGAACCCCAAAGGCCTCTACGAGAGCGTCCCGGCCGGCGACCTGAAAGTCGGCGACATCCTGGTGCGCGCGCACGGCCCGGGGCTGGGCTCCTGCGGGAAGATGACCGTCGTGGCGGGCGCCCAGCACGACAGCTGGGTCACGCTGGTCCCGGGCGACGGGCCGGACCCGGGCACGCGCGACGGCGACGCCACCTTCTTCGACGGCAAGGCGCTGCGCAACGGCGTGGCCGCTTATCGAATCAGGGTCAAGAAGGATGACTCCCTGGGGCACGTGCGCGAGATCGAACGCGATCTGCGCCACCTGGAGCGAACCATCTCCGAGCGGCCGCCGCTGGTCGCCAAGGGCGGCGGGGCCGTCGTCGACGAGAAGGTCCACGACCTCATCGACGAGTCCTGGTCGCTGGCCGCCGACCCCGCCTTTCACGAGGAGCAACACGCGCTGACGGGGCGCGCGCTGGCTCTGGCCGCCGCGCTGGACTGGCCAGGCGCCACGGAGGAGGCGGCGGCCGTGCTGGACGACGTGCTGCGCCGGACGCCGCTGCGGGCGGACGCCGTGCTGGCGCGCGCGGCGGTGTTTCTGCTGGCCGTGGATGCCGAGAAGGCCCTGACCCTGGCCGAGGCGGGGACCGCGATCCCGGACGTGCCGGCGCGGGTCCACTACCTGGCGGCGCGCGCTCTCTACGCGCAGGGGAAGAAGCCCGAGGGGGCGGCGGAGCTGCGCAAGTACCGCGACGTCCAGCCCTACGACACGCTGGCGGCGCGGCTGGCCGATGCAGCGGGGCGGTCGGCGAGCGTGCCGCTGGTCCCGGCACCCCAGCCGACGGCGGACGGCACCGGCTCGCGGCTGCGGTTCTCGGCGACGGCAGACAGGGGCGCCGTCGCCAGCGACGCCTACGACTTCTCGGTGGCCTGGCCGCTCACCTGGCGCATCACCGGCGTCCAGGCCTCGCCCGAGAGCGGCCTGCTGCTGGACTTCCAGACGGGGCGCGTCCTGCGCGAGGACGGCGAGACCGAGCGCGGAACGGCCGTGGTGCTGGTCCAGCGCCCACCCGCGGGCGGGGCCGACGCGCTGGCGCGCAAGGGCGCCCGCAACATCTTCCCGGACGCCAAGCTCAAGACGCTGCCGCCGCTGCAGCCAGGCTCGCGCCGCGAACAGTTTCGCGAGCGCGCCGAGGGCGCCACGCACCTGGGGGAGGTCACGACCGTGACGCGCGAGGGGCTGGTCTACTTCCTGGTCCTGAACGCGACGACCGCGACCTATCCCAAGTTGAAGGACGAGTACGCGGCGTTCGTGAAGAGCTTCGCGGCGGTGAAGCTCGCCAAGAAGTAGCCAGCCTCCAGCTGACCTCTCGCGACCTTACTGCTTCTTCTGCTCGAACGTGCCCGTCAGCTTCGCCTGACCGAGCTTGTTGGCGCCGACGTTGAAGCCGACCATCGCCGGCGACGCGCCCGGCGGGATGTCGAGCTTGTCGACCTTCAACGCGAACAGCGTGAAGTTGTAGTGGTGCTTGCCGCTGCCGGGCGGCGGACAGGGCCCGCCCCAACCCGGCTTGCCGAAATCGGTGTTTCCCTGAACGGTCCCCTTGGGCAGCGCGTGTCCGTCTGGCGCGCCCGCGCCCTCGGGCAGCGAGGTCGTCTCCGCCGGGATGTTGTAGACGACCCAGTGCCACCACCCCGAGCCCGTCGGGGCGTCCGGGTCGTGCACCATCAGCGCGAAGCTCTTGGTGCCGGCCGGCGGGTTCTTCCATTCGAGCGGCGGCGACACGTTCTCGCCGGTGCACCCCATCTGGTTGAACGAATACTTGGGCGCGATCGCCCCGTTGTTCTTGAACGCCGTGCTGGTCAGCGTGAACGACGCGGCCTCGACGGCCGGCGCATGCGCCAGCGCGACGCCGAGCCCGACAGCCGCCAACAACAACCCGCTTCCGATCTTCGTGGATGTCTTCATCCGTGCGCGCTCCTTGGGAAGGTCCTCGAACGTCCCGCGACGACTCCGCTGGGCAACGCCCAGCTGCGAAAACGCGGGGGACGCGAGCACGGTAGCAACGTCAGCTCGGCCGTCAAGCGGGGAGGGTCCAGGATGGAGCCCCAATAGCAAACGGGGGGCCGATGAGGGCCCCCCCGTGTGTGACACCAACTGATTGTTTCGATCTCGCCCAGTCGTCCCGAGCACCATACGGGTCAGAATTCCTCGCCGTTCCCTACCACCATTCCCCCAGCACCCTCGGCGAAGAAGGCGGACCGCACAGTCAGTTCATCGCATCACCACGGATGAACCTAAGGCGCGCCCCCGGCGGGTCAAGAGCCGGGCACGCGCTGGTGCGCGCGCCGGATTTGAAGCAGCCGCGCCATAACCAGAGCGATCGCGCCCGCCAGCAACACATGAACGAAACCACCCATCGTCGTCGCACTGACGACTGCCAGCGTCCACACCAGCGCCAAAACCACCGCCACCACGAACATTGGATTCACCTCGCGCCGCGCTCGACCTTAAGTTTCCACGAACTGCACAAGCCAACGTGAGCCCTCTTTCGTCGAGATCAAGGAACGGTCCGGTGACCGGCGCGTCCTGGCATGCCAGCACCGGCACGCCGGGGCGTCGGGGTGAGGCGCGCCGGGTCTTCCAGATGAACCTGGTGGTGCTGGGCGTGGCGGCCTGCTTCGCGCTGGTCTACCGGTTCGTGAACGCGCTGTTCATCCTGTTCGTCGGCATCGCGATCGGGATGGCCGTGAAGCCGGGCGTCGAGTGGCTGCACCGGCGCGGCGTCCCGCGCAGCGTGGGGGCGCTGGGGATCTACCTGGGGCTGGCCGGCGTGTTCGGCGGCGCCGCCCTGCTGGTCACCCCCGCCATCACCGACGGCATGGGCGCGCTGGTCGCGCGCGGGCCCAAGCAGCTGGAGAGCCTGCGCGCGAGCATGGCCCGCTCGGAGAGCTCGACGCTGCGGCATCTGGCGGATGCGCGGCTGCCGACGCCCGCGCCGTCCAAGCTGCAAGCGACGACCGTCGTCACCTATGGCGGATTGCTGGGGCGCAACCTGGCCGCCATCGCGGCCGTGCTGATCCTGGGGTTCTACTGGACGCTGGAGGGGGACCGCCGCGCGCGCGTGCTGGCCCTGTTCGCCCCCTTCGAGCGGCGGCGCGCCATCCTGGCATTCATCGCCGAGGTCGAGCGGACCGTGGGCGCGTACCTGCGCGGGCAGTCGCTGGTGTGCGTGACGATCGGCCTGATGGCGTTCGGCATCTACCGGGCCATGGGCCTGCCGCACGCGACGGCGCTGGGGCTGCTCTACGCGATCGGCGAGGCCGTGCCCGTCGTGGGGCCGATCGTGGGGACGGCCGCGGCCGCCGTCGTCGCGCTGTCGGTCAAACCGGCCCTGGTGCTGTGGGTCGGTTGCGCGGCGGCGTTTCTGCAGCTGGCGGAGAACTACGTGCTGGTCCCGCGCATGATGGGGCGCACCGTGGGCGTCAGCCCGCTGGTGACGCTGCTGGCGATCGCGGCGTTCGGGTCGACCCTGGGCGTGGCGGGTGCCGTGCTGGCGATCCCCATCGCCGCCATCGTGCAGCTGCTGCTGTATCGGTTCCTGCTGGGGTCG
>CAZJMY010000775.1:0-2512 GCA_964546845.1 uncultured Myxococcales bacterium
CAGCTGCAGCATCGACGGCACGAAGTGCACCACGTTCACCCCGCGCCCCTCGATCACCTCCGCCAGGTAACCAGGGTCCTTGTGCCCCTCCGGCCGCGCGATCACCAGTCGCGACCCAGAGATCAGCGGGCAGAAGATCTCTCCCACCGACACGTCGAACGTGAACGGCGTCTTCTGCAGGAACACGTCCCCCGCCCCCAGCTCCCAGTGTCGCTGCAGCCACACCAGCCGGTTCACCACCGCCCGGTGCTCGTTCATCGCCCCTTTCCCCTTCCCCGTCGACCCCGACGTGTAGATCACGTACGCCAGATCTCGCGACGTCACGCCCGGCGAGAAGTCACCAGCCGCCTCCTCCGCGTCTTCGACGACTGGATCTCGATCGAGCTCGACCACGGGCACCGCGATGGGCACCGCGCGCAGCGCAGCGTCGAGCGCCCCGCGCGCTGGACCGTGCGTCAGGGCCACCGCCGGAGCGCAGTCCGCCAGCATCTCAGCCAGCCGCTCGGTCGGATACGTCGGGTCCAAGGGAACGTAGGCGCCGCCCGCCTTCATCGCCGCGACGAGCGCCACCACCAGCTCGATGCTCCGCTCCGCGCAGACCGCCACCCGGGTGTCCGGGCCCACCCCCAGCCGGCGCAGCCGCCGCGCCAGGCGCGCCGCGCGCGTCTCCAGCGCGCCGTACGTCAGCTCGCGCCCCTCGAACTCCAGCGCGACTGCGTCCGGCGTCCGCTCGGCCTGCGCCGCGATCAGCTCGTGGATGCAAGCGGTCGCCGGGTACGGCGCCGCCGTCGCGTTCCACCCCTCCAGAAGCTGCTCGCGCTCTTCACGCGGCAGCACGTCGATCGCGCTCAGCGGGGTTCCGGGCGCACGCTCCAGCACGTCGACCAGGCCGGTCAATGCGCCCTCGACCATCGCGCACACCCGCTCGGCCTCGATGGGGCGTGCCACCTGCGCCGTGAGCATCAAATGCTGGCCCAGGTCGTCGACGGACAGCGTGACCGGATAGTTCGTCCGCTCTTCCGTCCACAGCGACTCGACCGAATCAGCGGCGCCGGGACGGGTTTCGTCCGCGCCGTCCTCGCCCGTGTCGAGGGGTGTGTGCCGGTAGTTCAGCAGTGCCGACCAGAGCGGCGTCTGCGCAGGCACCCGGCTGCACCGTTGCGCCAGCGACAGCGATGCGTGCTCGTGCTCGATGAGGCGGGAGAGCAGGACGTGCGTGTCCGTCAGGGCCTCGCGCGCGCCGCGCGCCCCCACGTCGATGCGGACGGGCAGCGTGTTGATGAACAACCCCAGGACCCGCTCCGCCGCCGCGGCGCCTTGGAGGCGCCCGAACAGCACCGTCCCGAACACGACCTGGGTTCGACCCGATGCCCGCCCAACCACCAGCGCCCAGGCCAGATGCAGCAGGCTGGCGGCGCTGACGCCCACCCAACGGGCCTGCTCGCGCAGCCTTCTGGTCAGCTCTGGATCGACCAGCCGGCGCGCCTCCGTCGTGGAGGCGCCGTCGCCCTGCACGTCCAGCAACCCAAACGGCGTGGTCGGCTCGTCGATCTCTCCCAGCATCTGGCGGAAGAACTCTTCATGAGCCTGGCGACTGACGCCCAACCGCGCCTGGCCGATGAAGGTGCGGAACGGGACCGGCGGCGACAGCTCGCTGGTCCGGCCCTGCTCGATGAGGTCCACCTCTTCGACCAGCACGGCCAGCGTCGTGTGGTCGATGGCCAGGTGATGGGCGACCACCAGCAGCAGCCACCGCCCGCTCGCCGGATCCTGGGCTGCCAGCGCGCGCAGCAACGGCGCCTGCCGGACGTCCATCCGCTGATGGCGTGGATCGAACCGGGCCTTCAACTGCTCGGCGGCGTCACCGGCCTCCAGATCCAGCGTGACCGTCTCGAACGGCAACGCAGCCCGCCGGTGGACGACCTGCACCGGCTCGTCCAAGCCTTCCCACATCACCGCCGTCCGGAGAATGTCGTGGCGGTCGATCAAGTGTTGCAGCGTCTCGACAAACCGATCCAGCGCCCCGCGGGTCGCGAATCCGAGCAGCGTCGGCAGCAGGTACGTGTCGCCCGGCCCGCCCAGCAGGTGATGAAACAGGATCCCTTCCTGCAGCGGCGCCAGCGGGTAGATGTCCTGCACGTTCGCCGCGCCGCCAGGCACCGCCGCCACGATCCGGTCGATCGCCGCCTGGTCCAGGCTCACCAGCGTCACCATCTCAGGCGTGATCGCCGGCGCGTCCTCGGGAATCAGGTTCGGCGGGACCACCACCTCCGGCCGGCTCTCCGCGACCTGCGCCGCCAGCTCGCCCACCGTCGGGCTGCCGAACAGCGTTCGCACGTCGGTCCGCAGCCCAGCCTGCCGCATCCGCTCCACCAGCGTCACCGCCAGCAGCGAGTGCCCGCCCAGCTCGAAGAAGTTGTCGTGCCGCCCCACCCGCTCGACGCGCAGCACGTCCGCCCAGATGCCCGCCAGCGTCTCTTCCACCGCGCCGCGCGGTGCCTCGTACCCGCGC
>CAZJMY010000776.1:0-6323 GCA_964546845.1 uncultured Myxococcales bacterium
TGGATTGGCGGGCGCGTGGCGTTGCGGGCCGCGCTGGACGCCGCGGGCCTGCGCGCGACCGGGCCCATCCTGGCGACGGCGGAGGGGGCCCCCCAGCTGCCGGCGGGAGCGCTGGGATCCGTCAGCCACAAGACCGGCCTGGCCGTGGCGATCGCCGCGGCCGCCGGCGATCCCGCGGTCACGCTGGGCATCGACCTGGAGCTGGTGCGGCCTCTGCGCGCCGATCTGTCCGGGCGCATCCTGACCGACGGCGAGCGCGCCGTCTTGCCGCCGCCGGGGGCCGGGCGCGACGCGCACCTGCTGCGCGTCTTCAGCGCGAAGGAAGCCATCTTCAAGGCGCTGAGCCCGCGCGTCGGGCGCTTCATCGGCTTCCAGGAGGCGGAGATCCGCTTTCAGGCCGACGGCGCTCTCACGGCGCAGCTGCGGCTGGCGGGCGGGGAGGGCCCGTTCGCCCTCGAGCTGTGCGCGCTACCCGACGACGGAGGGACCGGACGGATCGTCGTCGCTGCACGGGCGACGCTGCTGGCCGCTCACAGCGGATAGTAGCTCGTGCAGGTGCCGCCGCCCGCGTCGGTCTGCGTGCACACGCTGCCTGCCGGCGGGAGGCAGGCGATCGCGGGGCAGGCAACCGTGGCCCGGTTGCACCCGGCTTCCTGCCAGAGTTGCCGGATCAGGTCGAGCTCGGTGCTGTCGTTCACGTACGTCGTGCACCCGCCCGAGCAAACGGACAGCGACGGCGCGACCGCGTGCGCGCATTGGTTGGCCGCGTTCACCGTGCAGCTCTTCTGGAGGTTCAGGGCGGCCGCGTACTTCGACGCGTAGGCGGCGCAGGTCTCGTCCGGCACGCCGGCGTCCGCCGCCGTGGAGCCGCCCGCGCCGGAGGCGCCGCGTCCCCCGGTCCCGCCGCTGCTTCCGCCGGTGCCGCCGCCCGCGTACGAGCAGACCCCGCGGCCGTCCGCCCCGGCGATGCAGACGTCGGCGATGCCGGCGGGGCACTGCCCGACGCTCACGCACGGCGGCGCCGGCACAGGCCGGTCGCAGTTCGCGGCCACCCACATCTTCTCGATCACGTTCAGCTTCGACGCGTCGGTCACGAAAGCGGGGCACGCGATTCCGCACGGGGACAGGCTGCCGCGCACGACCTGCATGCACTGGCCCGTCGCGCCGGCGGTGCAGGTGAGCGCGGCGGTCATCGCGGCGTCGTACTCGGCAGAGATGCCCGCGCAGACCGCCGCGTCGTACCCGGTGGTCCCGCCGGCGCCCGTTCCAACCTTGCCCCCGCTGCCGGCCCCGACTTTCCCGCCCGAGCCGGTCTCGTTGTCCGCCATGGCGCCGGCGCCCCCCGCCCCGGTCAGGTTGCCCGACAGCGACTGGCTGCAGGCGCCCAGAGACGCGGCCAACCCGATCGAGAGCCACAGGTGCGTGCGCATGCGCGCGATCGAAGCAAGGGACAGACCAGGATGCAAGTCCGCGAAACGGCGCGGCACGCCGCGGCGCGGCTCTCAGAAACCTGAGGGGGCGGGGGTCAGGTGCGCTTGCGCTCGCGCATCGCGCGGAACTCCTCGAAGCTGGCGCAGCGCAGGAAGCGGTTGGTCAGCAGCTCGTGGGCGATGGTCGACGTGGGGGTCTCGCCGTAGTCGTGGCCCGGGTACACCCGCGTCTCCTCCGGCAGGCGGGCCAGCCGCTGCAGGCTGCTCCACATCTGCGCCGTGTCGCCACCCGTGAAGTCCGTGCGGCCGCAGCCCCCGACGAACAGGACGTCGCCGGTCACCACGTAGCCGTCGGCCAGGTAGCAGGTGCCCCCGACGGTGTGCCCGGGCGTCAGCAGCGCGCGCACGCCGCACCGCCCGATCGCGATGTCGCGGCCGTCCGTCGCGTCGATCAGCGCCCGGCCGGGCGCCCGCACGGCCGCCGCTTCACGCGGGTTCACCGCCACCGCGGCGCCCGTCTTGTCGCAGAACTCGGCGACCCCGTCGATGTGGTCGTGGTGCGTGTGCGTGATCAGCGCCAGCTTCACGTTCAGGTTCTGGCGCAGCGCCGCGTGCAGCAGGCGGTCCACCTCGAACGCGGGGTCGACGATCGCCGCTTCGCGCGTCTCGGGGCAGAAGAGGATCTCGCAGAAGTTCTGCAGCAGCCCGACCTCGATCTGGATCACCTCGGGCGCGGGCGGCAGGGCAGCCGCGTCGTCCTGCGCAGCGAGATCGCTCATGTCGTCACTTGCCTTTCCCGTCGCTGCGGACGGTGATGGACGCCGAGCCGACGTTGTCGGCGCCGTCCCACGCGCGCACCGTCACCGCGTGGGGCCCGGCGGGCAGCGCCGGCAGCCGCAGCGTGAACGCCTCGACCAGGTCGTCGCAGATGCCGTCGGCGGGCGACAGCAGCTGCCACTCGCCTCCGTCGACCGCGTACTCCAGCGATGCGAGGGGGCTCTGATCGTCGCGCGCGCGACCCGACACGAACGGATACTTGGCCGCCAGCCCGACGACCTCGGGCTTGCGGTTGTCGACCAGGATCGGCGCGGACTCCAGGCTGTCGGTCAAGACCCGGTCGCGCGGCTCCGCCCGCTCGTCGCTGGCCGTCACGCGCACCACGTAGTTGCCGTCGGGCAGCCCGTCGGTGTTCCAGTCGAAGTCCGTGCGGGTCAGCGGATCGGGACCGCCCAGCGGCCGCCAGACGGCTTCGTTCTGTTCGCGGAACGCCAGCCGATAGTCCAGCTCGTCGCCGTCCGGGTTCTCGACCTTCCAGCGCATCTTGATCGTCGGGCTGTGGGACCGCGCCGTCGTCGCCGCCGTCGTCGTCGTGGCCGACAGAGACCCCAGCGCCGTCGTCCCCAGTCCGGTCGCCGGCGCGCCCGCGTCGCCCGCCGTGACTTCCAGGACGCGCGGCCGCTGGTTCTGGGGCAGGTACGCCAGCGTGACCTGCCCCAGCTTGCCGTCGGCCGCGTCGAACGTCACCCGGTACTGGACGTAGCGGGCCGCCGGGCTGGCCACACCGCCGGCCCCGCCGTCGCCCGTCGCGTGGCCGTGGTCCAGCCCGGCGAAACCAGACCAGGTCACGTCGGGCCGTGCGGTATTTCCCGAACGGGTCTCCACGCGCAGCCCGTGCGAGCCGGTCCAGCGCAGCAGGCCCCAGCGCGCGCGCGCGTCGGCGTCCAGCACGCGCGAAAGATAGGTCGCCTGCTGGGCGGCGACCGGCGCGACGCGATAGACGCCGCCCACGTCGCCGGTGCCGACCAAGAACGTCTTCCCCGTGCGCAGCAGCGCCAGCACTTGGCGCTCGGGCAGGTCGATGGCCAGCGCCGCCGTCCGATCGGGCGCGACCCGGTAGACGCGCCCCTCGGTTCCCGTGGCGACGAACGCGCGCCCTTCTTCGTCGAAAGCCAGCGCCGTCAGATAGCCGTCGCCGATCGAGAACACCTGCTCGGTGCGCCCGTCGCGGGTGATGCGGACCAGGGCGCCCTTGCCCTTGCGCTGGCCGGGCCGGGGCAGGCTGCCCGCGGACGCGGGCGACCCGGACGGCGCGACGGTGATGCGCGTGCCGTGCGCGCCCTGCGGCTGCGACGGCGCCGGGGCCGGCGTGGCGGCGCGCTCGAACTCGTTGACTGCCGCGTAGAGGGTGTCGCCCACCCGGGCCAGCGCGCGGACCTCCTCGGCGTCGAAGTCGGCGATCGCCTCGGCGTGCCCGTCCAGCCCGACGCGGTAGAGGATCGCCTCCTCGGACGTGCCGGCGAAGAAGTGCGTGGCGTCGTCTTGCAGCAGCGAGACCACGTGGCGGTCGCCGGAGTCCCACACCTCCTTGGCTCGCCCGGCGGCGTCGACCGAAAAGATCTTCCCCGGCCCACCCGTTCCGGCGTAGAGGACGCCCGTCTTGCGGTCCAGCGCCAGCGCCCAGACGTGATCGGTCCCCAGCGCGGCCATGGGGCGCGCGTTCCCGGTCCTGGGATCGATCGAGAACAGGCGGCCGCCGGGCGTCGTGCCGGCCACCAGCGTCCCGTCGGGGCGGGCGACCAGCGCCGTCACCCAGGCGGCGTCCAGCGTCGCCACGCGGCGGGCGCGCTTCTCCTGCCCGACGACGTCGACGGCGTAGATGCGCCCCTCGTCGCCGGTGCCGAAGTAGGCGGTCTTCCCGTCCGGCGACAGCGTCGCGCACCAGACGAAGGCCGCGTCCAGCCCGACGGGGGTGGCCTTCATCCCGGGCACGACCGAGCCGTCCGGCAGGATCATGCTGGCGGTGGCTTCCCCTTCTTCGAAGTCCCGCGCCGTCGTCTGGCGGAAGGTCTTGGTGGGGGCGGCGCCCGCCGTGGCCGTCACGAGCAGCCCAAGCGCAATGGTGAGGATCGGTCGCGATCGCATCCGGGGCGCCTATTGTAAAGGACGTCCCGGTTCTTCGCCCTCCGGCGGCGGCTGAAAGCCCCGGGCGCGGGCGGGCGACCGCCTCAGCGGATGCGCTCGCCGAGAGCGTCGCCCTTGATGGCGATCGTCAGCTCTTCCTTCCCGCTGACCAGCTGGCGGGCCGGGAAGATCGTGCGGTCGGCGATGTGGTAGGCGTCGGCGCGCCGGGTCTGGTTCCCCGGGCGCAGCGTGTCCAGGGCGGAGGCGGGCAGCCCCGAAATGAGCCGGCCCCTCAGCGAGGCGCCGTCATCCGGCGTCTGCAGCGTGACGACGATGGCGCTGGCCGAGTAGGACTTGCGCAGGTTGTCGATGTAGACCGGCAGCGATTCGGCCTCGGGGACGTCCGGCTTCACGGCGGCGCCCGTCGAGACCTCGATCTTGACCGTCTGACCCGCCACCGAGCGCGGGATGATGACCGGCACCGTCTCGACGTACTCGGCGCCGGCGTAGGGGCGCATGGTCACGCGCAGGTCGACCGTGTCGCCGGCGTGGATGTCCTGCGCGGGCAGCGAGATGCCGACGATCTCGGCGACGTCCCGGCGGTACTCGACCCGGACGTCGACGTCCATCCGGTCCAGCACGACCGGCTCGAACGGGTTGAACAGCAGCTCGCCCATCGCGCGCAGCCCGCGGGACGAAGCCAGCGCGTGGCTGGAGACGCCTTCGGGCGAGAAGATCTGGTCGCGCAGCTCCAGCGGCGCGAACCCCTTCACGCCGACCTTGGACGTGACCGTGACGATCATGTCGGTCACGTCGGGCTCGGCGTCGGCGATCGCGTTGCCGACCACCATCGACGCCAGCATCGGCGTCAGGCGCCGGTTGCGCGCGATCTCCGCGTGGAACAGGCGCGGCTCGACGCCCGGGCCCGCCACGCGCACGTCGACGGGCAGCATCGTCGACCGCGCGTCGAGATCGCCCACGATGCAGGACGGGCGGTCCTGGATCAGCGTGCCCACCTCGTTCAGCGGCGACGACATCTTGAACGAGTTCGACAGGCTGGGAAGGAACGCGTGAATCTCGGCGTCCACCAGCGGCAGGTAGACCTCGCCGATGCCGAACAGCGGGTGGCCGAACGCCAGGACGTCGCCTCCGTTCAGGTAGGTGACCGTGCCGGTCGCGACCGTGCTCATGTCGCCGCGCACCAGCTCGACGCCGATGGCGGAGCCCGCCTCCACGTGGCCGGCGGCCGGCGGGCCCGGGCGGCGGCCGCCGCCCGCCTGCAGCGGCACCAGCCCCGTCGGGCGCAGCTCGTCGGCCAGCTCCGCCACCGTCCGCGGGGCGAACCCCGACACGGACAGGGGGACGGAGGCGCGCATCAACCGTGGCTCGCCCATCGCCGGCGCGGGGCCCATCGGGGGCAAGCCCAGACCGCGCGACAGCGCGTCGGGCGCGCCAAACGCGTCGTGCGCCGCCGACGTCCGCAGGTTGGCCGGCAAACGCGGCGTGCCGTCGTCACCGGCGGCGAAGTACTCGCGCGAGACGCGGCGCGGGCGCCGCCGCTCGGCCAGCATCGACTCGATCGGCGTCACGCCGCCCAGCGGCTCTTTCGCGAAGCTCCACGCGTAGGCGACGGCGCCCACCAGCTTGCCGTCGATGTAGACGGGGCTGCCGCTCATGCCGGCCACGATGCCGCTGAACTCGACGCGCGGATCCTCGGCGCGAATGAGGATCACGTCCTGCTTGGGCAGGAAGTTGCGCATCACGGAGACGACGCGGACCTTGAAGGGCTCCGGCTTCGTCCCCTGAAACACCGTCAGCGCCTGTCCCACCATTCCGGGGCGGACATCGGCTAGCGGCATGATGGCGGGCGGCGGACCCGAAGGAACGACGGCATGCAGCCTCACGCCTTGTCCCGCGTGAGCGGCGACCGGGAGAGCGAGGGCGGCAAGCGCCGAGAGCAGACCCAGGCAACTGCGACGCACGAGACTTTCA
>CAZJMY010000777.1:0-2450 GCA_964546845.1 uncultured Myxococcales bacterium
CGAGCCGTCCGTGAACAGCTCGTTGTTCCGCATGGCGTTGATCATGTCGATGCCGTCCTGCAGATACGTGCCGCCCTTCCACTGGTCGGACGCCATCAGCAGCGCAAAGGCGATGTCCTCGTCCGCGTCGGTGGCCGAGCCGGCTCCACCCGAGGCGATCGAGAGCCCCGCGGTGAGGTGCCAGTTCATGAGGCCGTTGACGTCCAGGTTGCTCTTGGTGAAGGCCCAGAGCCCGTCGAAGGTCGCCTGGTCGTTCATGTACACGGCCGCCAGCATGCCGTAGCCCATCCCTTCGGAGACGGTGTCGCTGCCGTTTTCGGGACGCTGCACGCGCAGGCCGCCGTTCGCGCTGACGACGTACGTCGCCTTCCAGCTGTTGTACGCCGTCTGGGTGGCCGTCGACGCGCCCGTTGCGGCCGTCAGCATGCACTGGCCGGTGGCCTTGTTCTGCGGGAAGGCGAACCCTTTGCCCGTGCCCAGGCCGTTGCCGGCGCCGCTGTTGCCGCCGGTGCCCGTCGAGCCGCCGGTGTTGCCGGTGGCGCCGCCCGTCGCCGCGCTGCCGCCCCCGCTGGAGCCGCAAGCCGCCAGCGCCAGCGCGGCCGGAAGACAGATCGATGCCAAGAGGTGCCGACGTCCCATTCTGGTCTCCTTAAGGTGTTGCCGAAGGTAAGAGTAAGAGCGTGACCGGGATGGACCGCGGTCGCTACTTCTTCTGCGGGGCCGGCTTGTCCTTGTGCGCTTTGCCGCCGTGCGCCTTGGCGCCCGTGCCCGCCTTCTCGTCGAGGAACGCCGTCACCCAGGCCAGCGGCGCGTTCCAGTTGATGGCCTCTTCGTTGGCCGACCAGGCCTCGATGTTGTCGGCGTAGCACTTCTCGGGCGCGCAGCCCTGCAGGCCCGCGGCCTGCACGTACGGGTCCTGCAGGCCCGAGTTCGCGCCGCCCGACAGCACGCCGGGGGGCGGCGGCGGGAACGCGGCGTTGGCCTGGTGCGCCCAGAACCGGTGGTGCGGGTTCATCAGCGGCCGCTCGCCGTACCCGGTGACGAACGACTTGTCGAGCGGGTTGCGGCCGAGCACGTAGTTCAGCGCCTCGGCGGCGGCGTTGAGGTACTTCGAGTCGCCCGCGAAGTCGTGCGCCAGCCCGAGGATGAGCGCGTTGTTCAAGATGAACGAGCTCGATCCCCACGGGTAACCCTTCGCGCCCGGCTTGAACGGCACGCGGTAGCCCTGCTGATCGACCAGCGCCTGGAAGGCGTCGGCCGCCGCCTCGATCGAGACCTTGCAGTCGTCGATGTCCTTCGGCGGCAGCGTGTTCGGCACCACGGCCAGCGAGATCGTCCCCAGCGCGGAGACGCTTCCCCAGTCCAGTGAGTTGGGGATGCCGTCGCCGCCGACGGACAGCGGGACCTTCTTGTAGAAGGGCGACTTCTCGAGCGCCGCCTTGTACACGTCCTTCTTGGTCGTGATGAACAGCTCGGCGGCCGCCCAGTAGAACTCGTCGTCGACGTGCATGTCCTCGTACGGGCCGCCGCCGACGGCCGACGTCCCGGCGTAGACGGCGGGGTTGGCCTGCGCCGCGGCCCAGGCCTTCTCGGCGGCGGCCAGGCACTTGGCCGAGAACGCCTTGTCCAGCTTCTCCCAGATGCGCGCGCACTGGGCGGCGGTCGCGGCCAGGTTCAAGGTGGCGGCCGTCGACGGCGGCCACAGATAGCGCGGCTGCGGGTCCTGATCGGGGCGCGTCGCCAGCGCCGTCCACTCCTTGTCGTGAATCTTGTGGTGCGCCATCCCCGCCCGGGGCTGCCCGTCGGGCACCTGCATCTTCAGCAGGAACTCCATCTCCCAGCGCGCCTCGTCCAAGAGGTCGGGGACCTTGTTCTTCTTCTCGGGGATGTTCAGCTTGCCGTCGGCGAAGTCGCCCGCCGTGCCGCGGGCCGCGGCGCGCTCGTATTGATTCATCAGCGTCCAGACGGCGATGCCGCCGTTGACGACGTACTTGCCCTGGTCGCCGGCGTCGTACCAGCCGCCGCTGACGTCCAGCTTGTACGTGCAGCCGGAGCCGGGCAGACAGGGGACCTCCTTGTCGCCCTGATTCGGCGGCACCTGGAGGTGGCCGGCCGGGCGCGTCCACTGCTTGCCGCCCGCGTACGGCATGGCGATCTCCATCCCGCTGCGCGTTTGATAGAAGTAGGCGAGCGCGTCGTACTTCAGCTTGCGCACGACGTCGGCGCCGATGTCGAACGGGTGGCTGGTGTCGGTGCCCACCTTGAGCGTGTAGTCCTTGCCCGGCGTCTTCACCGCCGAGAAATCGATCACCTGCACGTCGTCGCCCGACGCCGCGTCCTTGCCCACCGGTTTGGTCTCGCCGCTGGCGACGACGCCGCCGCCTTTGCGGTGCAGCTCCCATTTCAGCGGCGCCGTCTGGGTGGTCTTCACGGTCGCCAGCTTGGCCAGC
>CAZJMY010000778.1:0-2691 GCA_964546845.1 uncultured Myxococcales bacterium
GTCGGGGTGATGGGGCTGGGGGCGACCGGGGGCGTCGCGGTCACTGACGGCGTCGTCAGCGGGTTGCCGCGGGGCGGAGCCGTCACGAACGGGTCGACCCAGTTGTCCCCCGTGGATGGTGTGGCGGTCACCGGAGCGCCAGCCGGCGTGGCGGTCACGGGCGCCGTCGCCGGCGTGGCCGCGGGCGGACGCGTGAACGGCGCCGCCGCAGCAGGACGCGCGAACGGCGTGGCCGTCACCTGCGCCGTCGTTGACCCGGCAGCGGTCTCCGACGGCGCCGGCTGCGACGGCGCCGGTCCGGGCTCGCCAAAGGCAGGTTCCGCCGCTGCCGGGCGCGCCGTCGCCGCGCGCGGCGGTGCGGAGTCATCGCCGCGAGTGGAAGCGGGCGCGCCCGGCGCGGGCGGCGTGCCGGCCTGCGCGCCGCTCGTGGGCGCGTGAGCGACGGGGCGCGCGGGCGCCGGCTTGGGCGGATTCCGCTTGGCCTCGGCCGCTGCCTGCTTCCGCGCGCGGACCGCCTCCGCGCTGTTCGGGTCGAACGGCGGCGGCTCGGTGGTCGACCGTACGTGATCGGCTGAAGGCGCCACGTCCATGGCGCCCGGCGTCGCTTCGAAAAGCTCCTCGCCGTGGACCGCGGCGCCGCTCAACAGCAACCCGGCGAAGGCGCCGGCCCAAGTCATTTTCGCAATTCCCCACCCGTCCATTGCACTCTCCCCTGGTTGATTGTCGGAATCCCTGCTTGGGGTCCCGACACAACTCAAGGTAGTCGCGAGGAATTCACGTGGCGAGGGGTTGCGAGCGCAATTGCCGTTCCCAGATTTCTGGGAGGTTGTGACCCCGCCTCAGCCCAAAAAACTCGCGAAGCTGATCCAGGAGCTCCGTACGGAGATGCGCCGTGTTCAGCACCGGGGAGAGCTGTACGAGCTGGCGCGGCGGCGCATCGAGGCCCCCCAAGAGATCGTGGATTGGGCCAAGAGCGATCGCCGCTGGTCTTTCACTCTCGCGGAAGTCATGACCAGCGACGCTCATCTCCCGCATGATTTGGCGATTGGGCTCGTCGTTGCCATTGCGGACGAGCTGGAAGAAGAGAGCGAGCTGTTTACTGACAATTCGGAAACAATCGCGACGGCGTCAATTGGTTCGAATTGAAGGTCAGTTTTTTTGCGGCAACAAAACGCTGGGCCTATAAGATCGGACCCATGAACACCACCGGGCGGAAGACAGTCAAAGGGGAGAAGACCTCGGCGCCGAAGGCCGTGAAGGCCAGCGCGAAGAAGGCGACCGAAAGCACCACCGCGGCGGCGGCCGGCAAGACGGCGCCGTCATACGAGGAGATCGCCAAGCGATCCTACGAGCTGTACCTGCAGCGTGGCGGCATCGACGGCTACCACGAGCAGGATTGGCTGCAGGCCGAGGCCGAGCTTTCTTCCCGCTGATTGTCCGCTTGCCGGCCTGAGCCGCCGGCGTCGAAGCCAGGGACCCTCAGCGGGTCCCCGTTCGACAGGCCGTCAGCTGTAGCGGCTCAGGACCAGGCAGGCGTTCGTCCCACCGAACCCGAAGCTGTTGGTGAGCGCGTGCTGAACGCGCACCTCGCGGGCCGTGTTGGGAACATAGTCCAGGTCGCAGTCGGGGTCGGGCGTCTTGTAATTGATGGTGGGCGGCACCACGCCCCGCGCGACGACCATCGCGCAGATCGCCGTCTCGACGCCGCCGGTCGCGCCGAGCATGTGCCCGGTCATCGACTTCGTCGAGCTGACCATCAGGTTGCGGGCGTGATCGCCGAAGACCTTCTTGATCGCCAGCGTCTCCGTGGCGTCGTTGATCTTCGTCGACGTCCCGTGCGCGTTGATGTAGCCGATGTCGCTGGGCGACAGCCTGGCGTCCTTCAGCGCCAGCTTCATGCAGCGCTGGGCCCCCTCGCCTTCCGGCGCCGGCGACGTGATGTGGTGCGCGTCCGCGTTGAGGCCGTACCCCTTCACCTCGGCGTAGATCTTCGCGCCACGCGCCTTCGCGTGCTCCAGCTCCTCGATGACCAGGATGCCGGCGCCCTCCGCGATCACGAATCCGTCCCGTTCCTTGTCGAAGGGACGTGACGCCCCCTGCGGGTCGTCGTTGCGCGTCGACAGCGCCCGCATGGCGTTGAAGCCGCCGACACCCAGCGGCGTCACCGTCGCCTCCGTGCCGCCACAGATCATCGCGTCGGCGTCGCCGCGCTCGATCACGCGGGCCGCGTCGCCGATGGCGTGCGCGCCCGTCGAGCAGGCGGAGACCTGCGAGAGGTTCGGCCCCTTGGCGCCGAACCGGATCGACAGATTCCCCGACGCCAGGTTGACGATGATCATCGGAACGAAGAAGGGGGAGAACCCGTGCCGGGGCCCCTTCTCCCACAGCGTCTTGCACGTCGCTTCGATGGTGGTCACGCCGCCGAGGCCGGCGCCCACGAAGCAGCCGACACGCTCGGCGAGCTCACCCGAGATCTCGAGACCGGAGTCGGCCACCGCCAGCGATCCGGCCGCCATCGCGTACTGCACGAAGGGGTCGAACGTCTTCGCCTCGCGCGCCGTCATCCAGCGCGTCGGATCGAAGTTCTTCACCTCGCCCGCGAAATGCGTCGCGAAGGCGGTGTGATCGAAATGCGTGATGGGACCGATCCCGGACCGACCCGCCAGCAACCCCTGCCACGTCTCCTCGGTG
>CAZJMY010000779.1:0-1323 GCA_964546845.1 uncultured Myxococcales bacterium
CCGGTGCGCGCGATGGGGTAGACTCGCCGACCCCATGCTGGAGGTGGTGAGCTCGAACCCGGGAGCGGCGGCGCGAACGCCACCGCACAACCTCGAAGCGGAGAAGTCGACGCTGGGGTCGGTCTTCATCAAGCCGTCGTCCTTCGACGAGGTCGGGACCAACCTGCAGGTGGACGACTTCTTCCTGCCCATCCACCGCGAGATCTTCGAGTGCATGCTGGCCATCGACAAGCGCCGGCAGGCCATCGACGTCATCGCGGTGGCGGACGAGCTGCGCACGCGCGGCCTTCTCGGGCGGCTGGACGGTGGCGAAGCCTACCTGCTGTCGCTCGCCAACTCCGTCCCCACCGCCGAGAACGTGCTGCACTACGCGCGCATCGTCCGCGAGAAGTCGACGCTGCGTCGCCTCATCGCCGCCTGCGCGGAGGTGCAGTCCACCGCGTACGGAGACTTCGGCGAGTTCGAGACGTTCCTGGACGACGCCGAGACCAAGATCTTCAAGGTCGCCCAGCAGAACCGGCGCGAGACCTATTCGGCCACCGGCGACCTCATGGAAGAGGTCCTGCACAACCTGGAGGTGCGGACGTCCGAAAGAAAGGCTGTGACGGGCGTGCCGACCGGCTTTTCGAAGCTCGACGAAATCACCGCGGGGCTCCAGCGCGAGAACCTGATCATCGTCGCGGCTCGCCCGGGCGGCGGCAAGACGTCGTGGGCCGTGAACGTCGCGATGCACGCCGCCCTGCACCACCAGATCCCGGTGCTGCTGTTCTCGCTGGAAATGTCCAAGTACGAGCTGATGGAGCGCATGCTGGCCGGCGAGGCGCGCATCGACTCGTCGCGCATCCGCCGCGGCTTCCTCGAATACGCCGACTGGAAGAACAAGATTCACCCGGCGTCGGGGCGGCTGGCGGCGGCGCCCATCCTCATCGACGACTCGTCGGCGATCTCGATCATGGAGATCCGCGCGAAGGCGCGCCGGTTCCGCGGCGACCCCCGCTATTTCCCCGTCCAGGTCATCCCGGACGACGGGCGGCCGCCGCCTCCGCCGCTGGGGCTCATCGTCGTGGATTACTTGCAGCTGGCCCGCGGCAGCGGCGGGCGCCGCGACGAGAACCGCCAGCAGGAGATCGCCGAGATTTCGCGCGGCCTGAAGGCGCTGGCCAAGGACCTGAAGGTGCCGATCATCGCCATCTCGCAGCTGAACCGCGAGGTCGAGAAGCGCGAGGGCAAGCCGCGCCTGTCCGATCTGCGCGAGTCGGGCGCCATCGAGCAGGACGCCGACATGATCCTCTTCATTCACCGGGACGACATGGCCAACGGCGA
>CAZJMY010000780.1:0-5959 GCA_964546845.1 uncultured Myxococcales bacterium
TGCTGATCTGAAGTGTGCGTTTACCGAGATCTTTCATGATGTCTGTCTCCCTGAGGCAACCCGGCCGACTCGAAGAGTCCCGTTGGCTTTGCGTCCCCCGATCGCTCGGGGTTTGCCGATTTCTACAGGCCGTTGACTCGGACACAGATAAAGCAGTAACCGGGCCAACACTATTACGGCCGGAAACAGCCACTTCTGGGGCGCGGAGCCGCCGGGCGTTGTTGCAAGGACAACAACTTCGGATGTGCCGGAGACAACGGTCTCACCTGTTGCGCCGCGAACAACGCGCGCCAGGTCCCTGACGCGCGCGGCGTTTTAGCGGTCGCTCGGCGGCAGACCGGCCACGAACTGCGCTTCGCGGCGGCGGCCAAGGCCGCGCAGATAGGCGACGAAGCGCGCGCGCCAGGTCGCCTCGTCGAGACTGAACCGCAAGAGGCGGTGCATGTCGCGCAGCCGGTCGTCGATGGGGACGGTCCGCTCCTCGCGGGCGGCGGGGTGCGTCCACTCATAAGGAAAGGCGTGCCGGCCGCTGGTGAACACGGCGTAGTGCCAGACCGCCTCGTCGACGCGGCCGTGCTGCGACAGGTACTCGGCGTAGCGGAAGTGATTGTGGACAGAGCTGGGACAGGCGCGCACGGCGTGGGCCAGCAGGTGCCCCTCGTCGGACCAGGTCGCCGCCTGCGCGTCGGACAGCGCGACCTGCGCGCCCAGCGCGACCACCAGCAGCGCGCGCGCCCAGGCGGCGCGGCTCCAGGCGGCGGCCAGCCAGGGGCCCAGCGCGAGACAGAGGAACAACGACGGCAGCAGCAGGAACCGGTCCGCCATGCTCTCGGGCATCGGGAACACGACGCCGGTCACCAGCAGCCACGCCGCGATCGCGGCCGCGACGAACGGGATGTCGCGGCGGCGGTAGGACCGCCAGGTCGCGAGGGCGGAGATCGCCAGCAACCCACATCCGACGACGAGCGCCACGGAGGGACCGGTCGGGCGGGACACCTCGGCGAACGTGCGGCCGGTGCAGAGGTTGACGGGGACGGCGACCAGGCGCGCGTAACGCGCCAGCAGCTCGACGCCGTAGGCGACCTTTTGCCAGAGGTCGGCGCCCGCCACGACGTCGCTGGGGGCCGTGTACGAGAGCGCGCCCGGCTGAATGGTCAGACGCAGTGCCACGTAGCCGATCAGCACCGCGGTCAGGGCGGCGGTGGGGGCGTGCGCCCGGACGGCGGACAGCGGCGGCTCCGAGCGCCGGCGGCGCAGCTCGGCGAAGAGCGCGACGACCAGCGGCAACACCGCGATCGTCTCCTTCGCGAGCAGGCCGACCGCGAACGCCAGCGCGGCTGCGAACAGGCGCGCGGCGGAGGTGCGGGCACCGTCCACGATCGTGGGCGTGAGCGCCAGCAAGGTCAGCGCGGCGAAGAGCACCGCCAGCGTGTCCGCGCGCCCCACGAGGCTGGCGACGTTCTCCGCGTGGGTGGGCATGACGGCGAAAAGCGCCAGCGCCAGCCAGGCCGCTCCGGGGGCCATGCAGCGCCGGGCAAACCGCCAGCCGGCCAGAACGAGCGCCACGTAGTAGAGCAACGACGACACGTGGAACGCCGGCGCCGACCCACCGAACAGGCGATGGTCGAGGGCGAACGACAGCGTGGCGACCGGGCGGTAGGAGGGGGGAACGGAGGTCAGCGACTCGCCCCAGAACGACAGGTTGAACGCGTCGAGCAGAGGGGCCGTCCCCTGCACCACCGGGTGATGGACGATGGCGTACCCGTCGTCCATGACGAACCCGCCGCCCAGCCCCGCCGCGAAGGAGGCGACGCAAAGCAGCCCCAGCGCCAGTCCCTGCGCCCAGGGCTTCCGGAACGAGCTCCGCAGGTTCACGCGCGGTGCTCGGCCGTCAGAGCTTGGGGATTCGGAGCGTCTTGCTGATCATCCCGCTGCCCCACAGGACGTAGAGCAGGCTCCACGGATGCCAGCGCAGACCGGCGACGGTGAGCGCGCCCAGCGGCAGGCGGTCTTGCCAGTTGCCGGTGGCCGCCAGGATCGCGAGCACCGTCACCAGGAGGAGGCTGGTCGGAATCGGGAGACCCTCGAAGTGGGTCACCTTGCCGGTGGTGTCCGAGAGCCGGGAGGCCGTGACGTTGTATCGCGCGAGTCGGCTGATGCCGCAGCCGACGAAGAAGATGAGGCAGAGCGCGTCCCAGCCTCCCCGCATCCCGGCGGCGAAGGCCATGCCGGCCGGCGCCACCCCGAACGAGACCACGTCCGCGAGGGAGTCGAGCTCCTGCCCCAGCGGCGACCCCGTCCCGCGCCGCCGCGCGATGCGCCCGTCCATCGTGTCCATGAGCAGCGCCACCGGCAGCAGACCCGTGCCCAGCCAGAAGAACCCCGTCTGCCGGTCAACCGTGAACCGCATGAACGCCAGCAGCGCCCCCGCCCCCAGGAACCCGTTGAGCAGCGTGACCACGTCGGCCAGCTGAAACTCGCGAATCATCGAAAAGTGGCGTCGCTCGGGCATCCGTCCCCCCTCCGCCGGGGAGCATACTTCGCGAGTCCGACGAACAAAATCGGCCGACGACGCGCTGGTTCTCACTCGACCAGCTTGCGGAGGCGGTCGATCGCGCGGTCCCAGCTCGACGAGATGGCGTCGATGAACGCGCGGGCGTCCATCAGTCGGTCCGGCTCCAGGGCGTAGAGGACTTCGCGGCCGCGCTTTTCGTGTGTGACGAGGCCGGCGCCTTCGAGCACCTGCAGGTGTTTCACGATCGCTTGTCGCGTGACCTTGGCGCCCGCCGAGAGGGCGGTGGCGGAAAGCGCGCCGTCCGAGCCGAGCTTCCGCACGACGGAGAGGCGCGTCGGATCACCAAGCGCGAAGAAGACCCCCGCGGCCGTTCGTTCAAGCGCCGACATATTTGCTGAGGTTCTCCGCCTGCGCGTTCCAGCCCTGCTCGTTCATGCGGAACGCCCGTTCGCGCCGGTGCGCGGGGATCCGATCGAACCCCGATTCGACGATGGTCAGCAGCGTGCCTTCGGGGACAGCTTCCAGGCGGAATTCGACCAGCGTGGTCGGCTCGTGGTCCGGGTCGGCCTCGGCGTCGATGCCATAGGGAGTCCAGCGAAAGCTGAAGTACCGCTCGGGCTCGATGCGCTCGACCGTGCAGAAGAACTCGTTCTGGCCCGGCTGGCGCACCTTGGACGGTCGCAGGCCGAGCTGTCTCTGGAACTCGACGAGCGCGGCCTCATCGAGCTCGCCTTCGAAGGTCCCCTTCATGCGCTTCCCCGGCGCGAAGTCGCCTTCGAGCGTGAACTGAAACCAGCTTCCGAACTCACGCGCGTCCGAGATCGCGCGCCACACGCGCGCAACCGGCGCCCGCAGAATCACCCGCTTCTCGATTCGATCCGTCGACGTCATGCGCAACCTCCTGATTGCACATTAACGCCGCCCGGGCCGACGTGCAACCCCGTGGTTGCTCATGATCGCGGCGGCGAAACAGGACCCAACCGCGTTCCCGCCCGCGCTCAGCTGGCGTCCACGCGGTGCCGGGAGTGGGGCTCGAACCCACAAGACGCTTTCGCGTCAGCGGATTTTAAGTCCGCCGCGTTTACCATTTCGCCATCCCGGCGCGGGCGCACGGGCCGCCGCGCCGGAGAGGATACTGCTGAAGGTTGGGGCGCCGAAAGTCGATCGTGGCTGGGCCGACCGGGTGGTCAGGCGCGGCGGGTGGAAGCGGGAGCGGGCGTTTCGTCGAGGCGCAGGAGGCCGTGGCGGCGCCAGCCGGTGGTGAGGAGCCAGGTGCGGGGTCTCGCGACCGGCGGTGGATCGACGGCGAAATCGAAGAGCGGGTCGTGACCGCGCCAGCCGTCGAACCAGCGGGCTGATGAGCAGGGGTCGAGGGAGTGCACTTGCCGGCAGTGTTTGCGGGAGTTGTGGA
Source organism: uncultured Myxococcales bacterium (assembly GCA_964546845.1). Classification (GTDB taxonomy): domain Bacteria; phylum Myxococcota_A; class Polyangia; order Fen-1088; family Fen-1088; genus JADGRB01. Next base: position 3,927 of record CAZJMY010000780.1, read on the forward strand.
GGACGTAGCACAGGGCGTGACGGACCTCGCGGGGGGTCGAGAGGGCGCGCGCGTGGTAGCGGTCCGCCCAGACGGGGCCGGAGCGGCCCGCGCCGCGGTTCAGCGCGCGGGCGGCGCGGATGGAGAGGCCGCGGAGGCCGGACGAGAGAGCGGCCTTGTCGTGGGCCTCGACGATCAGGTGAACGTGGTCGCCCTGGACTGAGAAGTGCACCACCCGGAAGTCCGCCCGCGACGCGGACGCGATCGCGGGCTCCAGCGCGCCGTAGAGCCGAGGGCTGCGCAGCGAGCCGAGCTCATGCCGGGACCGGAGCGTGACGTGAACGGGGTGGCGGGGTTTGTGCTCGCCGCGAGCGCGATGAAGGACCAGAGGGCGGCGACCCGGCTTGCGCCCCGCTCCGCGTCGCGCCCCGCCCCACCCGTTGCGAACGGGCAGCGAGAGCTGACGTGGAAGCGGAGACCGAGCCATCTTGATTAGGGCTATATTATCAGGCCCCAGATCGCGCGCAAGACTTCTGTCGACGCGAACACATTCGACATGCGCGCGTCCGCGAAACTCGGCAATCAACGACGTCGACACGGCGGTACACGCCGAGAGGTCGGTCTCAACAGCCCCGCCTGCGGACGTTACGGTCCCTTCCTCCGCCTGCTGGTCCGACGGGTGACGCGAGGACGACCCGCTGTTCGACTTCGCCGCGCCCTACTCCTCCGCGGCGCTCAGCGCGCGTCCAAACGCGTCCATGCGGCCCCAGCATCCCGGGATCCCGAGCAGCTCGATCCGCCCCAGCGGCGCCGGGATCGCCGGGTCGATGATCATGTGCTTGCCGTCGGAGTCGAGGCCCAGCAGGGTGCGCATCGCGAGCAGCGGAGCGCCCGTGGCCCAGGCCTGGGGGCTGCAGGCGGTCGGGTACTCGACGGGGTAGCCGGTCTTCGAGCGCGGGTAGCCGCCGAAGGCTTCGGGCAAACGGCCCTCGAAAAGGTCGGCCGCCTCCAGGATCGCGCGGCAGATGCGGGCCGCCTCGGCGCGGTAGCCGTAGCGCCGCATCCCCCACGCGATGAACGAGCTGTCGTGCGGCCACACGGTCCCGACGTGGTACCCGATCGGGTTGTACGATCCTTCGCTCGACGCCATCGTCCGGATCCCCCAGCCGGAGAACAGCTCGTCGCTCATCAGGTGCTTGACGCACTTGTCGGCCTTGTCCTCGTCGGCGATTCCACTCCACAGCAGGTGGCCGATGTTCGAGGTCAGTGAATCGACCTTTCGCTTCTGGCCGTCCAGCGCCAGCGCGAAGAAGCTGCGCTCGGGGATCCAGAAGTCGCGGTTGAAGCGCCGCTTCAGCTCCTCGGCGTCCTTGGTCAGCTTGTCGGCCAGCGCGGCGTCGTTCCAGATCTCCCGCGCCAGACGCGCGCAGCGCTGCTTGGCGTCGTACACGTAGCCTTGCAGCTCGCACGTCGCGCGCGGTGTCGGCGCCAGCGTCCCGTCGGCGAATGCGATCGAATCCCACGAGTCCTTCCAGCACTGGTTGTCGAGGCCGGTCTCCATCCGCCGCTCGTACTCGACGTACCCGTCCTTGTCGCGATCGCCGTAGTTGTCGATCCAACCCAGCGCCGCGCGCGCCTCGCGCTCCAGCTCGCGCGCCAGATCCTTGTCGCCCGTCCAGCGCACGTACTCCTCGAGCAGGATCAGGAACAGCATCGTCGTGTCGGCCGCGCCGTAGTACGGCGACTGCGGCCGGGCCTCGAAGGCGGTCATTTCGCCCAGCCGGATCTCGTGCAGGATCTTCCCGGGCTCGGCGTCGCGGAAGGGATCCTCTTTGCGCGCCTGCACGATCGCCAGCGCGCGCAGCGTCGCCGCCGCCAGCTCGGGGACGAACGGCAGCGCCTGGAAGCTGGTGAGCACGCTGTCGCGGCCGAACACCGCCATGAACCAGGGCAGCCCCGCCGCCGGCAGCGCCCCGGGCGTGATGCCTGTCTCGAACCGCAGCGCGGCCAGGTCGACCAGGCTGCGGCGGTAGATCTTGCTCAGCGGATCCCAG
>CAZJMY010000781.1:0-4733 GCA_964546845.1 uncultured Myxococcales bacterium
CGCCGGAGCAGCGCCCGCGCGCGCGGGTACTCGCCCAGCTGCGCCAGCGCGATGCCGCGCAGCGCGGTCCCGGGCGGGTCGTCGCGCAGCCCGACGGCCTTCAGCGCGGCCAGGGCGCGCCCGGCCCCCAGCGCTCGCGCGGCCTGCGCGATGGCCGGGTCCGCCGGGGCCTCCGCCCGTCGCTCCATGTCCCCACCATAGGACATTTTCGAGGCCGGCCGGATCATCCGGGCGGCGCGCGGTGGCGCCGCCCGGCGAGGTGGCGAGCCGTTACTTCGCGAGCTGCGGCGTCTTCGTGGTGCCGTTGACCTCGAACGCGACGTTCTGCAGCTTGATCTGGCCGACGGTGCTGTCGTCGACCTCGGTGCCGACCTCGATGCGGGTCAGCCAGAAGTCCGTCGAGAACCCGCTGTACTTCTGCATCACCCAGTCGAGGAGCGCCTTGACGTCCCCCTTCCCGGTGAAGTTCGACGACGGGCCGTTGCTGAGCACGAAGTTGAAGAACCGCCAGTGGCCGGTCCCCCAGTCGTTGCTCTGGTGGCAAAGGTTGAACGTGTTCCCGCCCGTGCTGATGGAGCCGCTCGTGTCGCAGTTCCAGCCGCCCGCGCTGCCGTTTTGCCGGTTCGCCTCCCAGTCGAGGAACACGATGATCTCCGCGTACACCTGCGGGTTCGAGCTGGTCAGCGGATTCTCCTTGCTGATCCAGAACTCGAAGTTCGTGTCGTAGTAGCTGGGATTGGTGAACGTCGCCGCCAGGCTGGTCATCGTCACGCTGGCGCTGTTGATGGTCTTGATCTGCGCCGGCAGCAACGTGGTCGACGAGAACTTCGGCGACGTCAGCAAGTCGCTGTTCGCGCCGAACGGGGCCACGCCGAACTCGACCTCCGGGAAGTCGGGCTTTCCGCGATTGCCGCCGCACCCCGGCCGGCTGAAGCTCCACCCCAGGCTGTTGTCGCAGTTGACCATGACCTTCTGGACGCTGCCGCTGCAGCCCAGGGCGTCGGAGCCCCAGCGGTTGTTGAGCAGGCGCATGTCGCCCAGATTGAGGTAGGCCTTGGACGTGCTGGTCATGTCGCAGGCCTTGGCCAGCGCGACGCCGCCCATGTCGGTGCCCGCGCCCGTCGAGCCGCCGGTGGCCGCCGAGCCGCCGGTCCCCGGCGAGCTGCCGCCGGTCCCCGGCGAGCCGCCGGTCGGGTTCGACCCGCCCCGGCCGCCGCTGGCGTTCGAGCCACCCGTGGCGCTGGTGCCGCCCGTCGCGGTGACGCCGCCGGAGCCCGGCGAGCCGCCCGTGGCGCTGGTGCCGCCCGTCGCGCTGGTGCCGCCCGTCGCGCTGGAACCACCCGTCGCGTTGGTCCCGCCGGTTCCCGTTCCGTTGCTGCCACCGCTGCCGGAAGTGGGGTTGCCGGTGCTGGGGCTGGAACAGGACGCCAGCCACAACAGCGACCCGAGACACGCGAAGGAACCCGCCGTTACTCTGGGGATTTTCGTCATTCCGTGATTCCTTTCGAGGCTAGGTGGAGAAGCGCGGCCAATCTAGTTCAGGTGAGAGGCCGCCACGTAGGAGAATTTTCGCTGACAACATTTGAGACGCGCCAAAATCGACGATTCGTCGAATTGACGCTGCGCCCTTCCATCGAGGCGGACCGTTTCGGCCCGCACGGCACTCTGCTCGCGCGGGGCTGCGACGGCCCGCGGCGCGCCACGCCACGCGTGCACGTGCGCTGCACGCTACGCCCGGGTCGCGCGGCGATCAAGTCCAGGGGCGGCGGTTATTCGGTGATGGTCAGCCCGCCATTCGCGGCGGCCGCGTCGTCGATTCCTGCCGCCGGCGCTTGCCCTGCCGCCGGCGCTGGGGCGGCCGCGGCGACCGGAACCGCGGGCGGCGCCGGAGGCGGCGGCGGCATCAGCGTCGCAGGCGTCAGGACCGGCGGCGGCGCCGGACGCACGAACGCGTGAGCGACACGCAGCGCTGCCTCCGCGTCACGCTGCGCCTTCTCGGCCAGCGCGCGCGCACGCTCGGGGTACTTCGGGAGATGCTGGGCGTACTCGAACTCGGACTTCGCCTCGGCGAGCATCGTGGTGACCTGGTGGGGACCTTCGCCCGCGCTGGATTGCGCCGCGCGAACGGTTTCGTCGAAACGCGCGCGCTGCGCGTCCGACGGAACGAACGGCTGAACCGTTGCGCACCCGGCGATGCCCAGCCCCGCCAACCCCACACACAAACGACGCCACGACCAGATCCCTTCGAGCTTCATTGCTTTCCCGTCCTATCTGATTCCGGGAATCAGCAACCGGCGTGCCACGCCGCAAGGCCCGATTTCCCGGGCTCGACGGACCGGCGACGCCCGCGAAGGCGTCACCATCCGGGATCGCAGAGCGCGGCGCCTCGCGGCTGAGCCGTAACCACGGATGAGCGATGCTTGCGCCCGGCGCGGCTATTGCGCCCGGACCAGCCCGGCCGATTCGCCGACCTTCGTCCCCTGCCCGTCGACGACGCACAGCTTGTACGTGCCCTTCGTCGCGGGAACGGCGATGGACGTGGCCGTTCCGCCGGCCTTCGTCATGGTCGCGCCCTCGGTGAACTTGGTGGTCCCCGCCGGCGCCAGCCACACGCTCTGGCCGGCGTCGCCCGTGCTGCGGATGGGAAGGCTGGCGGTCCCCGCCGTCACCGCGACGCTGGCCGGAAGCACGTAGTCGGCGGGCGCAATCAACGCCGACAGCAGTGGGAGCCGATAGGCGTCCTGCACGCCGGAGGCGACGCACGTCCCGTACTGGGTGACCGGCCAGACGTTGTCGGCCACCGCGACGGGCGGATCGATCGTGCTGTTGGGCGGGTTCGCCCCCATCCGGTTCACCGTCGCGTACGTGCGCCGGATGGTCAGGTCGTGCTTCGCGCCGTAGTCCTCGCAGTTGATCGTGTAGGTGACGTTGGGATCGATGTCGAGGACGTTGTCGTTCTCGGTGATGTACGCGCTCCCCTCGTCGTTGTGCAGCCCGTAGGTCGGGCCGGACGTCTTGGGCGGGATCCCTTTCACGTAGTTCTGGTTGATGGTCGTCCCCGTCATCTGCCCCAGCGTGTAGACGGCGCCGCTGTCGTGCAGCCGGCTCAGCGTGTTGATGAGGCGGTTCGCGTTGACCGTGTTGTTCTTGCAGGTCGTCGAATCGGCGAAGTTGCTCCAGCCCCACCCCAGGTTGATGCCGTTGTAGGCCGTCGATTGGATGTGGTTGTTGGTGATGGACAGTCCGTTCACGAAGAACGCCGTGATGCCGGCGTGCCCGCCGAACCCGGGGAGCGAGCTGATCTGGTACATCACGTTGTTGGTGATCGTGTCGTTCGTGCAGATCCCCTCCACGCCGGGCGCGTACTTCTCGTGCGCGCCGCCGTCGCCCAGGTAGACGTGCTGCGGGTGGCCGACGGTGATGCCGCTGCCCGCGATGTCCGTGATCGTGTTGCCGGTGATCTTCGAGTTGATCACGTCGTTGATCATCGAGATGCCTTCGTTGCCGCTGTGCTTGACGACGTTGCCGGTGAGCTCGATCGAGTCGGCGCTGGTCACGTTGATCATCCCGGGCAGCGTGTCGGTGATCTGGTACTTGCTGTTGTGCCAGTTGCCGTCGCCGTAGGCGATGTAGACCGTGGCCCCCTGCACCGTCGCCTTGCCGTGCGATCCGGCCACCGCGTACAGGCTGTAGTCGGTGTTCGCGAAGGTGATCCCCTCGAACGAGATGTTCTTGATCCGGTTGGTGGTCGACGTCCCCGCCAGGTCGATCAGGCGCTCGGCGACCGGCGCCTCGACGTCGGCGGTCGTCATGTCCTCGCCGGAGCGCGGGTAGTAGTAGAGGGTCCCGGTGGTCTTGTCGAAGAAGAACTGGCCGGGCGCGTTCAGGAGCTCGAGCGCGTTGTAGATCGTGTGCGTCCCGCTGACGCTGAACCCCGAATTCCAGCCGGGCAGCTGCGCGATGGCGCCGTAGGGCTGCTGGAACAGCAGCGCGCGGTGGCCGTCGGTGGTCGTCACCACGTCGCGCGTGCAGACGATGTTCTCGTTCCAGGTCGTGCCGTTCACGATCTCCAGGTCGTCCTTGTTGGACGCGATGGCCGGCACGTCGGCGGTGTTGTACTTGGCACCGTCGGCCTGGCTGCCGCTGGCCCAGGCCCAGGTCGCCTGCCCGCTGGTGACCGTGTAGGTGTTGTAGCCGCCCTGCGAGGTGACCTTCTTGAACGCCATGTTCGCGCGGGCGTCGTTGACGTAGAGGTTGCGCAGCTTGGTCGTGCGGCTGAGCGAGGCTTTGTAGATGCCGCCCATGTAAGGCGTCCAGCCCGTCACCTTCGTGGCGCCGCTCAGCACGGGTGTCTCACCCGGGTAGGCCCGATAGTGGATCCGGTGCCCGCTGGTGCCCGAGTCCTGGGTGGTGAACGCGATGGGCGCGGTGACCGGGTAGGTGCCGCCGCGCAGGTAGACGGTGATGTCCTGGGTCATCGTCGCGTTGACGGTGCGGACGACGTCGCGCGCGTGGGCGAGCGTCAGGAACGGCGCGGCCATCGTGCCGGCGTTGGCGTCGCTGCCCGCCGGCGACACGAAGTAGGCGTTCGCCACCAGCACGGGAGCGCCCCCGGCGCCGGAGCTGCCGCCGGCGCCCTGACCCGCGCTGCCCGTGCGGCCGCCCGCCGCGCCGCCCGTCCCCGTCGCTGCGCCGCCGGAGCCACCGCTGCCCCCTTGACCGGAAGCGCCGCT
>CAZJMY010000782.1:0-3722 GCA_964546845.1 uncultured Myxococcales bacterium
CCGCCCGCACGTCGATGACGACGTACTCGACGGGGTAGCTCGGCTCGCCGTCCATCTGCGCGGCCGCCTGATCGGTGTCGCTGAAGTAGGCGCCGACCTCGACGTGCGAGTGATAGACGATCTTGGCCGGGGTCTCGCCGCGCAGGCTCTTCTGCAGCTTGAAGATGTCGCCGGCCGCCAGGTTGTAGGCCGTGCGCGCGTCGCGCGCGTGCGTGACCGGATCTTCGGCGTGCAGCTGGTTCTGGATGTTCGCGCACGGGACGGCGCGATCGGCAACCGGCGCGCCCTTGGGACCGAACACGATCCCGCAGCACTCGTTCGGGTAGTCGCGCCGCGCGTGCGCGTACATGGCGGCCAGGGCCTCGGCCGAGACGGTGGGGTGGGGCGGCGGTAGATCGCTCACGCCGCGCGCTCCGGTGCCGCGGGCGCGGCCTTCGGGACGATGGGGGCCTCGAAGTAGCGCTCGGCGCGGTCCGGGAACAGCGTGACGATCACCCCGGGCTTCTTGTCGGCCGCCAGCTGCCTGGCGATGCGGATGCCCCCCGCCAGCGACGCGCCCGACGAGTGGCCGACCAGCAGCCCCTCTTCCTTGGCCAGGCGATCCGCGACGTCCCAGGCCTCGTCGGTGTCCATGGGCAACACGCCGTCCAGCTCGTCGGGGTGGTAGATGCCCGGCACGATCGAGCTGGCCATGTGCTTGAGCCCCTCGAGCCCGTGCAGCGCATCGGCCGGCTCGACGGCGAACACCTGGATGTCGCGCCGGTACTCCTTCAAGCGGCGCCCGGTCCCCATGACGGTGCCGGTCGTCCCGATGCCGGTCACGAAGTGGGTGACGCGCCCCTCGGTCTGCTCCCAGATCTCGCGCCCGGTCGTGTTGTAGTGCCCCAGCGGGTTCGAGAGGTTCGAGTACTGGTCCGGGTAGAAGTACTTGCCCGGGTTCTCGGCGACGATCTTTCGGCACAGGCGAATCGCGCCGTCGGACCCCTCCATCGGGTCGCTGAAGATCAGCTCGGTCCCGAAGGCCTTGGTGATCTTCTGGCGCGCCCAGGACACGTTGCCGGGCATCACCAGCGTCACCGGGAACCCCAGCGCGCCGCCGATCAGCGAGTAGGCCACGCCCGTGTTGCCGCTGGTCGAGTCGATGATCGTCTGCCCGTCGCGCAGCAGGCCCGTGCGCATCGCGTCGCGGATCATCTGGTAGGCGGCGCGGTCCTTCACGGAGCCGCCCGGGTTGAAGAACTCGCACTTGGCCCATAGCTCGACGCCGGGCGTCTCGCGCTCGAACGAGCGCAGCCGTACGATCGGCGTGTCCCCGATCAGGTCGGTGATCCGTTCCGCCACGCGAAGCCGCGCGCGCTTGATGAGCTCTTCGGGGTTCAAAGGCGCCCGCCGATGTCTTGCGCGATCGCGTCCCCGCCGTCAACGGGCAAGCGCAGGTGGCGCTTGCGGCGCGCGGACGCCGCGGCGTCGTCGCGCACCAGCGCCGCCAGGGCCTCGGCGGCTGCCAGCGCGCCAGCCAGCACGCCGGTCGCCCCGCTGTCCGGGCGACGCGCAGCCGAGCGGGCGCGGATGTCGAGCTCGGCCTCTGGATCGGGCGGCCGGCGCGGGAACGCCAGCAGGTCGACGCGATCCGGCTCGGCGCGCGCCACGACCACCGGCACGCCCAGCCGGGCCGCAGCCCCCAGCATCGCGTCGTCGTCGAAGTCGGTGCGGACGACCAGGTCGACGCCGTCCAGCGCCTCCAGCCACGCGGCGCCGTCGCCGACCGTGGTCGCGCGCGTGCGAACGTCGCCGATGCCGGCCGCGGCCAGGTACGTCCGCGCCGTCTCGGCGGCGAGATCGCCGCCCACGATCAGCACGCGGGCGCCGCAGATCGCGGCTTGCCCGTCGGGGCCGATCTCGGGCAGCGCGATCTGGCGCGCGTAGCGGGCGACCTGGCCGGCGTCCAACGATCAGCAGCCGCCGGCGATGGCCGGGACGATCGAGATCTCGTCGCTGTCCTTGACGGGCGTGTCCAGGTTCTTGAGGAAGCGGATGTCCTCGTCGTTCGCGAAGATGTTCACGAACCGACGCACCTGCCCGCTGTCGTCGCAGATGCGCTCTTTGATGCCCGGGTACTGCGACTCGAGGCTGGCGATGAGGGCGCCGATCGTCCCGCCGGCGGCGCTGACCTCTTCCTTCCCCTGCGTGAGCTTGCGAAGCGGCGTCGGAATCCGGATGGTGGCCATGTCGTCTCGTCTCCTTTACGTCTTTGTCGAGGTCCAGAGGTCGTCGAAGTCGCTGAGCCGCGGCCCGATCAGCGCCGGCTCCGGCAGCTTCCCGACCAGCGGATCCTGCGTCTTCATCCCGTTGCCGGTGACACAGATGACCACCGGGCCGTCGTCCTTGCCGATCTGCCCACCCTGGACCAGCTTCAGCGCCGCGCCCAGCGTGACGCCGCCGGCGGTCTCGGTGAAGATGCCCTCGGTCTCGGCCAGCAGCTGCATCGCCCCGACGATCTCCGCGTCGTCCGGCTTGGCTGCCCAGCCGCCCGAGCCGATGATCGTCTGCCGGGCGTAGAACCCGTCGGCCGGGTTGCCGATGGCCAGCGATTTGGCGATGCCCGTCGGCGTCTTGACCGGCCGCACGTGGTCGCGGTTCTCCAGGACCATGTCGATGATGGGCGCGCAGCCCGCCGACTGGGCGCCGTGAATCCGGGTCTTGCGCGCCGGCGCGGACACCAGCCCCAGCTTCTCGAGCTCGCCGAACGCCTTGCCGATCTTGGTGACCAGCGAACCACCCGCCATCGGGACCACGACGTGGGCGGGCAGCCGCCAGCCCAGCTGCTCGGCGATCTCGTAGGCGTAGCTCTTCGACCCCTCGGCGTAGAACGGCCGCAGGTTCACGTTCACGAAGCCCCAGCCGTACTTGCCGGCGATCTCCGAGCAGAGCCGGTTGACGTCGTCGTAGGTCCCCTTCACGCCGACGACGCGCGCGCCGTAGATGCTGGTCCCCAGGACCTTGGCCGGCTCGAGGTCGTACGGGATCAGCACGACCGACGGCAGGCCCGCGGCGGCGGCCTGCGCCGCGGTCGCGTTGGCCAGGTTGCCCGTCGAGGCGCAGGCCACGGTCCCGATGCCGAACTCGATCGCCTTCGAGACGGCAACGGAGACGACGCGGTCCTTGAACGACAGGGTGGGGTGGCTGACGGCGTCGTTCTTGACCCACACCTCTTTGAGGCCCAGCCGCTTGGCCAGCCGGTCGGCGCGCACCAGCGGCGTCAGGCCGGTCGCCTGTCCGACGGACGGCGGGCCGTCCAGCGGCAGCAGCTCGGCATAGCGCCACATCGAGCGCGGGCGCGATTCGATGGTGGCCCGCGTCAGCACCTTGCCGATGGCCGCGTAGTCGTAGTCGACCTCCAGCGGACCGAAGCACATCTCGCAGACGTGCACCGGCGCCTTGTCGTATTGCGAGCCGCACTCACGGCACTTGAGGCCCCGAACGAACGAGGCGGACGACTTGGTGTTCACAGCGGCAGTGGTCATGGGCAAATCAGCCTTGGGAAATGCAGCCTTCGGGTCCGTACTCGGCGGGCGAGAGCCCGCGGATGCGAGCCCCCGGTGCGCAAACCGAGCATAGCGGATTGGGGTTGAACCGGACGGTCCGGACCGACATGGCCCGCGAATCATACTGGAGCAATCGGCCGGGGAAAGCGGGAGTTTCGCCGCGCGCGAGGCGGGCCG
>CAZJMY010000783.1:0-2117 GCA_964546845.1 uncultured Myxococcales bacterium
GGAGTCATGTACCTTCCCCTGTCGCGTTGAGTTGGTTAGTGGTGCTGAAAGTGCGTGAATCGATCAGAGCGCGTCTTCCCCACGCTCGCCGGTGCGGATGCGGATCGCCTCCTCGACCGGCGTCACGAAGATCTTCCCGTCACCGATGCGCCCGGTGCGCGCGACCGACATGATCGCTTCGACGACGTCGCGCACGATATCGTCCTTCACGACGATCTCGATGCGGACCTTCGGGACGAAGTCGACCACGTAGGCCGAACCTCGGTAGACCTCCTTCTTTCCGCCGGTGCGGCCGAACCCCTTGACCTCATAGACGGTCATCCCCTGAACGCCCACCTCGCGAAGACGATCCTTCACATCGTCCAGCTGGAATGGCTTGATGATGGCTTCGATCTTCTTCATGCGGTCCTCACGCTATCGCGCCATTGTTTCGCGACAGTTTCGCAGCAGTTAAATCGTCGTAACCCGGCCACGTCAAGCGATTTTCAGGGCGCCCGCAGAGCCCCGACGAGCTCGCGAACGTCGCTGATCCCATCAGCCGCCAGTCGCTCGGCGAGCTGGCGCACGATTCCTCCGGACGCATCCGGATCGACGAAGCTCTGGGTGCCGACCTGGACGGTGCTGGCGCCCGCGAGGAAGAACTCGATGGCGTCCGTGGCGTCCTGGATCCCGCCGATCCCCGAGATCGGAAGCGGAACCCCGGCGCGCCGCACCTGGTACACCATCCGCAACGCGATCGGCTTGATGGCCGGGCCCGACAGACCGCCGAAGATCGTCGCGATCTTCGGTCTGCGGGTGCGTGCGTCGATCGCCATGCCGGTGATCGTGTTGATGATCGACAGGCCGTCCGCGCCCGCGTCGGCGCAGGCCTTGGCCAGGGCCACGATGTCGGACGTGTTGGGCGTCAGCTTGATCCACAGGGGCTTCTTGACCACCTCGCGGCAGGCCCGCACCAGATCGCGCAGCACGCGCGGGTCGGTCCCGAACTCGATGCCGCCGGCCTTGATGTTGGGGCAGGAGACGTTCATCTCGAGCCCATCGACGCCGTCCAGCCGATCCAGCCGGGCGCCGCAGTCGACGTATTCGTCGAAGGTGGTCCCGAAGAAGTTCACCAGCACGCGCGTGCCGCAGGCCCGCAGGAAGGGGAGCTTCTCGCGCTCGAACCCCTCGACCCCGACGTTCTCGAGGCCGATCGAGTTGAGCATTCCCGAGGCGGTCTCGCAGATGCGCGGCGTGTGGTTGCCGAAGCGCGGCTTGGGGGAGATCCCCTTGGTGACGACGCCGCCCAGCGCGCCCAGCTCCGTCAGCGACTCGAACTCCTTGGCGTAGCCGAAGGTGCCCGAGGCGGTGAGGACGGGGTTGCGAAACGCGAGGCCGCCGGCTTCGATCTGAAGGCGGACGGTCATGACGGGCAAGACGGCGGCGGGGCTGGCGGCTCGGTCACGTCCAGCACGTCGGCGGCGTCGAAGATGGGGCCGTTGCTACAGACGTAGCGAAACGGACGCGAGCGCGCCGGGACGGCGCAACCGAGGCAGACGCCGATTCCGCAGGCCATCTGCTCTTCCAGGGACAGGAAACAGGGGACGCCGCGGTCGCGCGCCAGCCGCGCCACGGCCCAGAGCATCGCGTTGGGACCGCAGCTCAGGATCCGTACGGGCCTGCCCCCATGGGCGTCGAGCCGCGCGAGCAGCGTCTTGGTGACGAGCCCCTGGTCGCCGACCTCGCCGCTCTCGGTGGCGAGATAGAGGGGAAGCCGCATCGCTTCCATCTCGCGCAGCAGGACCAGGTCGGCGGCGCGGCGGCCGCCGTAGATCATTTCGAAGCGGGCGATGTCGCCCCGCGCCGCGGCGTGCGCCGCCTGCATATAAAGGGGGGGGAGGCCGACCCCGCCGGCCACCAGCAGATCGGTCGTGCCGGCCACCGGCTCCGGGAAGTTGTTGCCAAGTGGACCCAAAACGTCGAGCTCGGCCCCGGGAAGCGCCCGCTCGAGCAGAGCGGTGCCTCGACCGACGGTTTTGGCCAGAATCTCGGCCGTGTCGCCCGGCCCAGCCGACATCAGCGAGAAGGCGCGGGGCAGGAGCGGATCGCGCCCCCAAGCTCCCCGAATCATGACGAAT
>CAZJMY010000784.1:0-3943 GCA_964546845.1 uncultured Myxococcales bacterium
ACCGGCGGCAGCGCGTCGACCCCCGACGGCGGCGTCGGCGCCCCCGTGCCCAGCGCCGGCTGCGGCAAGACGCCCACGCTGAAGAACAGCCCCGGGACGACGGCGAACTACAACATGGTCACGGTCAACGGCAAGACGCGCCAGTACATCCTGCGGTACCCCTCGACCTACGACAACCAGCACCCCTACCGCTTCATCATCGCGTACCACTGGCTCAGCGGCAGCGCGAGCCAGGTCTTCAACTGCCAGACGGAATCGATCAAGTGCTACACGACGCAGAGCCCGTTCTACGGCCTCTGGAACCTGGCCAACGACAGCACGATCTTCGTCGCGCCCGACGGGCTGAACGCCGGCTGGGGGAACGCCGGCGGTGAAGACGTGCTCTTCACCGATCAGATCGTCAAGGACGTCGAGAACGACCTCTGCATCGACAAGAGCCGCCTCTTCGCCAACGGGTTCAGCTACGGCGGCGGCATGAGCAAGGCGATCGGCTGCGCGCGCGCCGACGTGTTCCGCGGCATCGCCGTCTATTCGGGCGCCGACTTCCTGAGCGGCTGCGACGGCGGAAAGTCGCCGATCGCGTTCTACGGGTCGCACGCCACCGACGATCCGACGAACGCGTACTCGTCGGGCATCACGATCCTGAATCGGTTCGTCGCCAACAACGGCTGCACGATGCAGACGGTGCCGGCGCCGCCCAACGGCGGGCACACCTGCGTTCAGTTCGCGGGCTGCTCCGAAGGCCACCCCACCCGCTTCTGCGCCTTCCAGGGCAGCAACCGCCACGATCCGTCGCCGCGAGACCCCGGGCAGTCCACCAGCTGGAACCCGCCCGAGGTCTGGAAGTTCATCACGCAGTTCTGAGCGCGCGGCCGCGGACCGCGCATCACTCACGGCGGTGAACGCCGCGTGCGACCGGCTGGTATATTTCCGCCGTGTCAAAGGCGGCGTTGTGGTCGGGCGGCGGGGGACGGCCGCGGTATGAGGTCGTTTGCGCGCTGGCGGCGGGCGGAATGGGGCGCGTGGAGCTGGTGGTCCGACGGGACGGCGGCTTCGCGCGCCTGTTCGCGCTCAAGCGGCTGCGGCCACATCTGATTGACGATGAGGCCGTACGCCGCATGTTCCTGGACGAGGGGCGCATCGCCGGCCTGGTGCGGCACCCGCACGTCGTCAGCGTCGTCGACGTCGGCGAAGACGAGTCCGGCCCGTATCTGGTCATGGACTTCGTCGAGGGGGTCTCGCTGGCGGAGCTGATCGCGCGCACGGCCGCGCGCGGCGAGCAGGTCCCCATGACGGTCGCGCTGCGCATCGCCGCGCAGGTCGCCGCCGGGCTGCACGCCGTGCACGAGACGCGCGGCCCCGACGGCAAGCTGCTGCAGCTGATCCACCGCGACGTCTCGCCGCAGAACGTGCTGATCGCCTTCGACGGCACGGCGCGCGTCAGCGACTTCGGCATCGCCAAGGCGCTGGGACGCGCGACCCGCACGACGACCGGCGTGCTCAAGGGCAAGGTCGGCTATCTCGCGCCCGAGCGACTGCGTTTCGAGGAGCCGGATCGCCGGGCGGACCTGTTCTCGTTCGGCGTGGTGCTGTTCGAGCTGCTCGCGGGGCGGCGTCTTTACGACGGCGCCGACGACGCGGAAGGGCCGCGCCGGATCCTGAACGAGCCGCCGCCCGACCTGGGGGACGTGCGCGACGACGTCCAGCCGGAGCTGGTCGAGCTGGTGTTCGAGCTGCTGGCGAAGGATCGCGCCTGTCGCCCCTCCGACGCTGGACTGGTCGCGCGGCGGCTGGACCAGATGCTGGCGCTGGCGCTGGCCACCGACGAACCGGTCGACACGGGCGCCTACGTGGCCGATCTGTTCGCGGCGGAGCGCGAGGCGTTGCAGGCGCGGGTGGCGCGTATCTCGGCGCCGTCGCGCCCGCCCGCGGCGCGTGCCGCCCGGCGCGGGACTTGGTGGACGCTGGCCGGCGCGTCGGCGCTGATTGCCCTCCTGGCCCTGGTGGCCGGACGCCGCCCCCGATCGGCCGCCGCGGTCGGCCCCGCGCTCACGCTGCCGTCGCGCGCCCCCGGGGCGGCCTCGGCCGCCCTGTCGACGGGCGAACCAGCCCCGCACCCGTCCGCCATACGTTTGGCCGCCGAGCCCGAGTCGCCCGAGGCAGTGCATCCCGCCCGGAAGCGACACGCGGTGGGGCGCGCGCGAACCGCAGCCGGTCGCAGAGACGCGCAGGCCCCCGCGACGGAAGGATGCGACCCGCCGTACACGCTGAACGCCGCCGGCGAGCGTCAGTTCAAGTTGCGCTGTCTGGTCGACGTCCGCCGCTGACACGCCCGATCACAGGCGCCACCAGGCGTCCGACCCGTCGGCCGTCCAGAACGACGTCGCTGTCACGTCCCCGTTGCGATCGAAAGCCAGCGCCGTCACGTAGGCGGCGCCGACGCCGGCGACCGGGCTCACCGCCGTGAAGCTGGCCGCCCCGGACGCGCCGGCCGCCGCGTCCGGGGTGTCGGCCTCACGGACGACGTCCGCGAGGTCGCCCCCGTGCGGGTTGCGCCACGACGCGCCGTCGTCGGACGCCCACAAGCTGTCGAGGCGGAGGCCGGCGAACGTGACCCACACGCGCTGCGGGCGGGCCGCGTCGATCGCGATCGCGACGATCGGCCGCCGCGGAAATCCGGGATCGGGGGACACCGCCGCCCAGTGAACCTGCTCCGCGGCCGCCTCCACGTCGTCGCTGTAATAGAGGTGGCCGGCCGCGTCGCCCAGCCAGGCGCGCGCGGCCCCCGTCGGCCCGGCGCCCGCCGCGACAGCCTGAACGGCGCCGTCGAAGCGGAACGAGGTCGCCGCGCCGTTCTGCTCCCACGAGCCCGCCAGGTCGTGGGTCACCCAGACCAGGGTCGGGCTGACCGCGAACAGCTCCACCGTCGAGAACGGCGAGACCGACAGGCTCAAGAAATCGTCGGAAGCCGGGATCTGCGCCCAGCACGGGCGATCTTCGGGCGAACGCCAGAGCCCGGGGGCCCCCGGCGTGCCGGCGTAGGCCGCGAAGGTCGTTCCTTCGGTCACGGCGAAGGCAGTCACCGGACCGTTGGGCGTCGGCTGACCGCAGGCGCCCGCGCCGTTGTCGTAGGGCGCCCAGTCGGGCGCGCCGTTCACCTTGAACAGGCGCTCGCCGTCGGAGAAACCGACGTACGTGCGCATGGGGCTGGTTTTCACGGCGGTGATGCGGGCGCTGGGGTTCTGCGGCCGCGGCTCCCACGCGAGGAGGGCCGCCGGCTTGGCCACCCCGACCACCTGACGCCCGCAGCCCGACCACGCCGCGAAGAGCGCCGCCACCAGCGCGCCCGCGACCGACGCGACCTTCTTCCCTGTTCGAGATTCGATCGTCCTCATCACCAGTCCAACGAGAAGCGAGGTCCGGCCGCGACCAGCACGCGCAGCGCGCCAGGCCGCAGAACGTCCCCCCGGTTGCCGACGGTCAGGGCCCCGCCCCACCCCGCCGGCGCATAGTCCAGGCTGGCCAGCACCGCGATCGCCACCCATCGGGTGACGGGGACGTCGAGGCCGCCGCCGACGCCGATCCCCCAGCCGGCGCGCCACACGGCCTGCCCCCCCGCGAGTCCCATCGGATCGGCGCGATCGAGCTGCAGCAGCACCTCGGGCCCGACCTGCACCGAGAACACGCGGTCGGGGCGGAAGGTCTCGAAGGCGCACCCGCGCAACACGAGCGAGCGCAGGGCGACGGTCCCGCCGCCGTCGACAGGCTCGTGACGGGCGGCCATCGCCCAGGTCCCGCGCAGCGCCCCGCCCCAGCCCCACCGACGCGCGAACGCGAGCTGAGCGGCGATGGCGGCGCCCGTTTCGTCGGCGGCCAGGGCGGTGACCAGCGTGCCCGTGAACCGCGGCGCCGCCGCCGGCGCGGCGGTCGCCGCACGCGCGAG
>CAZJMY010000785.1:0-2342 GCA_964546845.1 uncultured Myxococcales bacterium
TGCGACGGGTCCGCGGCGTCGGACCTGGTGTTCCTGTCGCACGCCCCCGTCCTGTCCGCGCACCGCCGCGGGGGCCTGCCGCGGCTGGGAAGCGGCCGCCGCCGGCAGCTGCTGGCGACCGACGCGACCCTCACGTTACTGGGCCCGGTCGGCGCGCGCCTCCGCCCCCACGCCCTGATCGCGCCGCTGGGGCGCCCGTTCGCCCTGGGCGACCTGCGGCTCGAGCTGTTCTCGTCCGACCACCTGCCGGGCGCGGCGTCGCTGCTGTGCGAGCAGGCCGGGCGCCGCCTGCTGTACGCGGGGCCCATCGGCGACGGCGCCGATCTGCGCACGGCGGACGCCGTCTGCGTCGACGCGCGCTGGGCCTCCGCCGACCTGGAGCTGCCGGACGCCGCCGGCGCCCGCGCCGCGCTCGTGGAGGCCTGCCGGCGGACCGCCGGGGGCGCGCCGCCCGTGCTGCTGGTCGACCCGCCGGGGCTGGCGCCGGTGATCGCGCAGGCGCTGGCCGACGCCGGCCTGGCGACCCGCACCCACCGCAAGATCCTGGAAGCGTTCGGGGTCTATCGGCAGGCGCTGGGCGTGGCGCGGCCGACCAGCGTCGTGCAGCGCTTCTCCGGGAAGCTGTCGCCCACCGAGCTGCTGCTCTGGCCGGCCGGCGTGTCGGTGCCCGCCCAGGCCCTGAAGTCCGGCCCCCGCGTCACGCTTCTGGTGGGCCCTCACGCCGGCCGCGAGGCGGTCCGCCGGCACGCGGGAGCGGCCGCCGGCGTGCCGTTTGCCTTCGGCGCGGACGCGGGGCGCTTGCTGCGGTACGTGGCGGCGACTGGTGCCGCCCAGGTGGCGCTGGTGGGGGCGCCGGACGACCACCTGGCGGACCTCCTGAAGGCCCGCGGGGTGATCGCCTACCGGTTGGGGCCGCCCCGGCAGATGCCGCTCTTCGGGTGAGCCGGCGCGCCGGGCGGGCGAGCCACGGGGCGGTTCACATTTGCCGTTCACGTTGTCGTTTGGGGTTCTATGGAGTTAAATTTCCCAGGTGTTCAACCTCGGAATGGGCGAGATCACCGTGATCTTGCTGCTTGCCCTGATCGTCCTGGGGCCCTCGAAGCTGCCCGACCTGGCGGCGGGGCTGGGCAAGATCATTCGCGACATCCGCAAGGCGACCTCGGACGTGAAGAACGAGATCATCCTGGACGACTCGTTCCGCAAGCCCTTCGAGGAGCTCCGGGATGCGGTGACGCTGCCCCCCGAGGAGCTCAAGCGTCGCGACCAGATCCGCAAGAACATGGAAGAGGCGCGCAAGCGGGCCGAGGAAGAAGAGGCCGCCCGCGCCGCCGCGGCCGCCGCCCTGGCGCCCGCCGAGGGCGACATGGCCCCCGCGCTCCCCGAGCCGACGGCCGACGCGACGATTGCCACGCTTGCCCCGCCCCAGGGCGGAGAGCCGGCGCCGGCCGAGCCGGTTTCTGTCGTTCCGCCCGTCGCGCCGCCCGCCGGAACCGTGGCGCGGAACCGTCCGGCGGATCCTGGGCCCGCCGCGGCCACGCCCGTCGCCGCGGCGTCGCACGCGGTGCCCGCGCCGCCGGTCACCGGCGGTCCGCGCGTGGTTCCGCCCGTCTCCAGCCTCGAAGGCGACCGCGCGAACGTGACCCAGGCCCTCTCGGAAGCGGACCTGCTGACCAGCGCGCCACAGCCCCCGCGCCGGCTCACGCCGCCGCCGCTGCCCGGCTTGAGCCGGCCGCCGGCCAGCCGGCCCGTCGCGTCGGGTCCCACGCCCGCCGCCCCCATCCGCAGCGCGGGCCCGAACGCCACCCAGGTCCTGTCGGAGAGTGACCTGCTTCCGCCCGGCGGAAACACCGGCGCCGGCGCGAACCCGCCCCCGCCGGTTCCGGATCCCAAGAAGACCTGAGAAGAAGACCTAGCCCCGACCGCCGTGGCGCAGCAGCCGCGGCCTGACCCGCCCGCGCAGGAGACCCCACCTGACCACCACCGACGATCCGGATCGCGCCGCCGTCGAAAGCGCTCGAATGACGTTCGTCGAGCACCTGTCGGAGCTGCGCCTGCGGCTGCGCAACGCGGCCGTGGTGTTCCTGCTCGCCATCGGCGCGTCGTTCTACTTCGTCAAGACGTACTTCGACATCCTGACCCGGCCGGCGCGCGCGGCCTGGATGACGGCGCTGGCGGGGCAGGAGCCGGTCTTTCGCTTCGCCAGCCCGACGGAGCCGTTCTGGGTCTACACCAAGCTGGCGCTTTACGGCGCGTTGCTGGTCGCCAGCCCGTTCATCTTCTGGGAGCTGTGGCGCTTCGTCGCGCCCGGCCTCTACAAGAAGGAAAAGCGCATGGCGCTGGTC
>CAZJMY010000786.1:0-3891 GCA_964546845.1 uncultured Myxococcales bacterium
CACGAAGTAGCGCAGCGGATCGACGCCCATCTCGGACGCGATCGCCAGCGGGTCGACGCGCGTGGCCGGCATCGACTTCGAGATCTTCTGCCCCTTCACGGTCAGGTAGCCGTGGCAGAAGATCTGCTTCGGCAAGGGGAGGCCGGCGCTCATGAGCAGCGCGGGCCAGTACACGGCGTGAAAGCGCAGGATGTCCTTGGCGATCAGGTGGTGTGCCGCCGGCCAGAACGCGCCCAGCCCCTCGCCCGAGGCGGCCGCGTCGGGGCCGCCCAGGACCGTCAGGTAGTTGGTCAGCGCGTCGATCCAGACGTAGACGGTCTGCGTCGGATCGCCGGGGACCGGGATCCCCCACTTGATGGCGCGCGAGATCGAGAGGTCCCGCAGCCCGCCGCGCACGAACGAGCGCACTTCGTTGAGGCGCGATTCGGGGCGGATCGGGTTGGTGTCGTACCAGGCCAGCAGCTTGTCGGCGTAGGCGGACAGCCGGAAGAAGTAGTTGGTCTCCTTCACGCGCTCCACGGGCGTGAGGTGAATCTTGCAGAGCTTGCGGTCGCCGTCGACGATGACGTCGTCCTCGCTCTTGCCCTCTTCGCAGCCGACGCAGTACATGCCGTCGTACTCGGCCTGGAAGATGTCCTTCTCCACGCGGTGCCACATCTGCGCGACGGCCGCCTTGTGCCGCGGCTGCGTCGTGCGGATGAAGTCGTCGTTGGTGATGCCGATCTGCTTCCAAGTCTCCTGGAACTTGCCGGCGATGCTGTCGCAATAGGTCTGCGGGTCGACGCCCCGCTCGCGCGCGATCCGCTCGATCTTCTGGCCGTGCTCGTCGAGGCCGGTCAGGAAGAAAACGTTCTCCTTGCCGTTCCGCGCCCGCTGGTACCGCGCCAGCGCGTCGGCGACCACGGTCGTGTAGAAGGTGCCCAGGTGGGGCAGGGCGTTGACGTAGTAGATGGGGGTCGTGATGTAGAAGCGGGACATGGTCAGCGGCTCTGGGGTGGGGTGGAGGGGGGCGGAGGCGCGGGTTGTAGCTCGTCGGCGGTGAAGGTCTTGGGCGGCTGCCCGTCGAAGTAGACGCGCACGCGCCCGCGCAGCACGTCCAGATCGCCGACGCGCCCGACGCCGTCCGGCGTTCCGACGCGCTTGCCCAGCTTTGGTAGCGCCGCTGCCGCCTCGACGTAGGTGGCGTCTTCGTAGACCAGGCAACACTTGAGGCGGCCGCACTGTCCGGAGACGCGGGCCGGGCTCATGGCCAGGTTCTGGTGCTTGGCCATCTTGATCGACACGGGCGCGAACCGCGGCAGGAACGTCGAGCAGCACAGCTCGCGCCCGCACGACCCGATGCCGCCCACCATCTTCGCCTCGTCGCGCACGCCCACCTGCCGCAGCTCGATGCGGCTGTGATAGCGGGCGGCCAGCTCGCGCACCAGGTCGCGGAAGTCGATGCGCGTCTCGGACGCGAAGTAGAAGATCGTCTTGCCGCGGCCCATCTCCACGCGGAAGACCTTGATGGGCAGCCCCTGGGCGGCGGCCCGCTCGCGCGCGAACGCCCGCGCCTCCGCCGCGCGCTCGGCCGACGCGCGGACGCGGTCGAGATCGCGGGTCTCGACCCGGCGGAGGACCCGCGGGCGCGCTTCCCCGGCGGGGCGGTGCGCGTAGGGGACGGCGACCACCCCGATCTCGGTGTCGCGCCCGTCGTCCCGCCCCGTCGTCGAGAAGCTGATCACCACCTGGTCGCCCGCGCGCACGGTCAGCCCGCCCAGCTCGCACGCGAGCAGCCGCCCGCGCGGATCCAGCTTCACCCCCGCCACGGCCACGACGGCGCCGGCCAGCGCCGCGGCGCCGGGGCCTGTGTCGCCGTCGTTCACGGGCGCGCCGCCGCTCACGCGCGCGCCTCCTGCCGCTTCAGCGCGATGAGCAGCCGCTCGAGAGCCAGCGTGGGGTTGGCGTTCACCTGCAGCGCCATGGCGACGTCCACCACGGCGGCCAGCGAACGGCCGATCCGCGGCAGCCCCAGGGCCGCCAGCGCCTCGGGATTGCCGGCACGGGTCAGGGTGGCCAACTCGGGAGCACCGGCCGCGACGGCCATCGCGTCACGGTACAGACCCCCCACCAGCGACACGAGGCGGGGAAGGTCGGCCTTGGAGTCCTTCTCGCTGGTCAGCGCCGCGGCGGCGTCGAAGATCGGGCTCGCGCCGGGGGCCGCGATCGACGCGCGCAGCTGAGCCAGCGCCTCCTCGAGGCCGCTGGCGGCGCCGTCGTCGCCGGCCGCGGCGGCGTCCAGCAGCCGTGCGGCCGACCCGTCGGCCAGCGCGGCCGCGATCTCGGCCCGCGCGGCCGGCACCTCGCGCGCCTCGGCGAGCGCCAGCAGCGCCGCCGTCCCCAGCGGGCGGAATCGGATGCGCTGCGCGCGCGAGCGGATGGTGGGCAGCAGGCGCTCGGCCGCGGTCGTGCAGAGGATCAGGTGGTTGCCGGGCAGCGGCTCCTCCAGCGTCTTCAGAAGGCCGTTGGCCGCGTTCGGGTTCATGGCGTCGGCGTCGTCGACGATGACGACGCGCGCCGCCGCCTCGTGCGGGCGACTGCGCGCCAGCGCGACCATGGTCTTGATGTCCTCGACGACGATCTGACCACCCGGGCCGGACGGGCCGAAGCTGGGGACGTCGGGGTGAATGTCGGCGTCGATTCGGCGGCAGACGTCGCACGTGCCGCAGCCCTCACCCGGCGCGACGCGGCAGTTCAGCGCCAGCGCCAGCCCGTGCGCCGCGCCGCGCTTGCCGACGCCGGGAGGCCCTTCGAACACGTAGGCGTGCGCGACGCGGCCGGTCCGGACGGCACGGTCCAGCGCGGCCCGGGCCAGGTCCTGTCCGATGAGATCCGCGAGTCGCACCGCGAAACCCTAACATACGCGCAGGGCCCGCTCGGCCGAGGCGCGCGTCGAGGTCCCGGCCCCGGTCGACAGGGGAGGGCGGCGGGGCTAACCTTTCCAGCGACATGGGCATCCTCGGACGTCTCTCTTCGCTCATCAAATCGAACGTCAACGACGCCATCGATTCGATGCAGGACCCGGGCAAGGAAATCGATCAGATGGTGCGCGACATGGAGGATTACGCGCGCCAGGCCCGGGCCGAGGTGGGCCGCTGCATCGCCGACGAGCGCCTGCTCGAGCGGCGCGTGCAGGGGATCGAGAGCGAGATCTCCGACTGGGAAAAGCGCGCCGAGACGGCCATTCGTGCCGGCGACGACGCTCTGGCCAAGCAGGCGCTGCTGCGCAAGGCCGAGAAAGAGACCGAGCGCGACGAGGCCAAGAAGGCGCTTCTCGACCAGGGCGCCTACGCGGACCAGCTGACCGCCGCTCTGAAGGCGCTGGAAGCGCGCCTCAAGGACGTGAAGCTCCGGAAAGAGACGCTGAAGGCCAAGGCGCGCGCGAACCGCGACGGCACGCTGACCGACAAGACGTCCGCGTTCAACGACTTCGAGCGCCTCTCCAGCCGGGTCGACGCCACGGAGGCCGAAGCTTCGCTGGACGACGAGTTGACCGGGCGCACGACGCGCCGGATCGACGTCGAGAAGCAGCTGGAACAGATGCAGACCGACAGCAAGCTCGACGACGCGCTGGCCGAGTTGAAGCGAAAGCTCGGGAAATAGCGCCGCGCGAAGCCGCTCGCGCGCCAGCCGCGGCACGGGCGCCAACGCGCAAATAGCGGAATGGCGCGGGCGCGCATGCTAAGCTGCCCCCGCCTATGGGCGATCGCCCGATAGCTCCCAAAACGCCTGAGTTGCCGTCAATCTTCTGGGGCGCGCTCGGCTGCGTCAGCGTGCTGGGCGTCGGCTTCACCGTGCTTTTTCTCGTCGCGCGCCCCGGCTCCGGCGGCCCGGCGGCGGTCGAGGCGGCGC
>CAZJMY010000787.1:0-2208 GCA_964546845.1 uncultured Myxococcales bacterium
CCCGTCTAGATATGCGGGCTTTCCCATGAGCCAGAACCCGCTTTTGCGTGAGATTGAGAGCAGCTACCGCCGAACCGACCTGCCCGAGCTGCGCTCGGGTGACAGCGTGCGCGTGCACACGCTGATCAAGGAAGGCGACAAGGAGCGGGTGCAGGTGTTCGAGGGCGTCGTCATCGGCCAGCACCGCGGCGGATCGCGCGCGTCGTTCACGGTCCGCAAGATCTCCTACGGCGTCGGCGTCGAGCGCATCTTCCCGCTGCACACGTCGCGCATCGAGAAGATCGAGGTGCTGTCGCGTGGTGAGGTTCGGCGCGCCCGCCTGAACTACCTGCGCGAGCTGCAGGGCAAGGCCGCCCGCATCAAGGGCAAGGAAAGCTCGGCGGTCGTCGCCGCCGAAGAAGCGCCCGCCGCGGCTCCCCCGGCCGCCACGCCGGCTCCGGCCGCCGCGCCCGCTTCCTAACCGCCCGCGTCCATGCCCGATCGGCTCTCCCGCCGGCCGGGCCTGGGGCGCCAGGCCGAAGACCTCGCCGCCGATTTCCTGGCTGCGGCGGGGCTGCGCATCGTCGCGCGCAACTGGTGCCGTCGCGGCGCCACGTCAGGCGAGCTGGACATCGTCGCCGACGACCAGGGCACCTGCGTGTTCGTCGAGGTCCGCTCCCGCACGGGCGAAGCCTCCGGCCACCCCCTCGAGTCCGTCACCGCGCACAAGCGCTCGCGCGTGATCCACTCCGCGCGTCTGTACCTGGCGGAGGAAGCGCCTCGCGCGACGGGCTACCGCTTCGACGTCGTGGCCGTGACCTTCTGGCCCGACCGCGACCCCGACCTCCTCCACATCCCCGACGCCTTCGAGCTGGCCTAGGCGCCGGGGCGGTGCCGCTCCACGCGCGCTACGGGCAGGACGCGGGCTTCTGCGCGCCGCCGCTCGGCTCGCCGACGAAGTCGTTGCAGATGCAGAGCTTCTGGCACGCGAAGGGGCCGGCCGTCGTGACGTAGCCGCAGTAAAAGTGCCCCTTGCAGTGCGGGTCGCCCGCGGTGCTCGACGTCTCTGCGTCCGAGCAGTCGTCATCGGTGCTGCAGGTCGCGGTGCACGTTGCGCCCGTGCCCCTCGACGCCGCCCCGAGCACGTCGCCGGGCAGCAAGCAGATGCGGCTGGGGCAGGCCAGGACGGGCGAGGAGATGATGGCGATGGGGCCGCCGGAGGCGCCGGTCGTCCCGGCGTCGGCGTTCACCTCGCACGGGCGGCCGATGTGCTTGTCCTCGCAGCCCGTCGTCCCCAACCCACCCAGCACCAGCACTCCCAGCATCATCAGGAAGTAGCCTCGCGCGGAAACACGAGCGCGAGCGAAGGGTCGGGAAGCGATCCTCATGAGGACTCCTTGCGTCCGGAAGGGAAATCCCGAGCGCGGCCGGCTCGGTGGCTGGGGCCTGAAGCTGGGATAAAAAGGCTGCGCCATGTTACCCACATGCACCCCCGTGTCAAGCGTGGACTCAGCCGGCACCTGAGCCACTTTCGTGACGTCCCGCGGTGCGCCCGCCACCGTTCAGCGGGCGCGCTCGGCGACCCACGACCGCGTTCGCGAGCCCAGTTTTCGCGAGCTTATCCGTGCATTTCGGCCGCAGGGGCCTTGACAGCTCTGAACGCGCTTTCGTAGGATGGCGCGGTTTTGGGTGTGCTTCTCCACGTCGGCCCACGCGCGTGTGGAGTGGTGGCGGGTCATGTAGGTCGCAGACGCGTGAAGCTTTCGGTTTCGTCCGCCGTCCGTCTGTCGTAAAAACGTCCGCCCCAAAGGTTCGACCGTCCGGCCCCTCCCAATCCGCCTCTCCCCCCAGTCGCTCTACTAGCCCTGTGCTCTCGAGCACAACCAGCGAGGTCTCCGCATGAGCCGCAAGCGCGCGATCGGTATCCTCCTCACCAGCTGTCTGCTCCTCACGGGTTCGATTGCTTCGGCAAAGAAGAAGAAGCAACCCGCGGCGGAGGGCGGTGGCGGTGACTTCCAGCCCGAGGCGGGCGGCGGGGCGCCGACCGGCGACCAGCCGTCGAAGGTGCTCGACCGCGCGCTGAAGCTGTACGACGGCGAGGACTACTACTCCTCGTCGATCGAGCTCAGCAAGGTGATCGAGGGCGAGTCGGGGGACAGCGAGCCGAACAAGCAGAAGGCCGAGTTCTGGATGGGCAAGGCCCTCTACAACATGAAGTTCTATTCGGCC
>CAZJMY010000788.1:0-8342 GCA_964546845.1 uncultured Myxococcales bacterium
GGGACGGGCGGCACCGCCGGCGCGGCGAGCTCCGGCGGATCCCGGGGCGCGGCAGGCGCGGCAGCCGGGGCCGGCGGCGCCGCCGGCGCAGGTGGTCGAATCGGAACGGGCGGCGGCGCGGGCATGGCGAATGGCGGCGGCGGCGGTTCGCCGAGCACGACGGACTGTTCGGCGGCGGGCGCCGTCATCACCTTCCCCGGGCTGCCCGGCGCCGTGAAGAGCCCGCTCTACACGGTGACCGCCAACGGCACGTCACAGTTCGTCGAGAAGCTGACCAAGTTCTCCGCCGAGATGCAGGTGCACTACGCCACCTTCGGCGTGGCGACCGGATGCACGGCGACCATCGCCGTGACCGTCGGCGAGAGCTTCTCCTCGTACACCGTCAGCCCCAAGAGCCGAAAAATCACCGCCACGAAGAGCGGCAACACCATCACGTTCACCAGCGGCCCCAACTACCTCATCCTGCAGTTCGACGCGAAAGAGCTGCTGTTCATTCTCATCGACGATCAAGAGGTGAATCCGCCCAAGCTGGGCGACGCCAACGTGAAGAACATCGCCGACTACACGGTCGACAACACGGGCGCCACGCTGGTGACCTCCAAGGTTCAGTCGGCCATCAACGCCGCGTCGGGTGCGGCGCAGAACGTCCTCTACTTCCCGCCCGGGCGGTACAAGGTCGGCGAGCTTTCCCTGAAGAGCAACATGACCCTCTACCTGGCCGGCGGCGCGATGCTGGACGGCTCGACCAGCACGTCCGACTACGCGGCGACCGGCGCGCCCGCCGTCGAGAGCACCAGCCACGGCCTGATTCACCTGAACAACGTGACCAACACGAAAATACTGGGCCGCGGCGTCATCGACGCCGAAGGGACGACCATTACCGGCGGAAGCAACGACACCCCCAGCTTCAAGATCAACGCCGTGCGCGTCGACCAGAGCTCGAAGGTCACGATCGACGGCGTGCTGGTGCGCGACCCGGTCTTCTGGAACACGCTGGTCTACAAGAGCGACCAGGTCACGATCCAGAACTACAAGGTCATCAACCGGCGGCCCACCACGACCACCTACAACCAGACCGACGGGATCGACTTCGACGCGTCGACCAACGGCACCGTCTACAACGTGTTCGTCTACAGCGGCGACGACAACCTGTCGCCCAAGACCGAGCAGGAGGGCGGCATCGACACCAAGAACATCGTCTACCAAAAGGCGGTGCTCTACAGCAATTCGGGCGCCTGCAAGGTCGGCACGAAGACGTTCGGCGCCACGATGGACGGCATCGTCTTCAAGGACATCGACATCGTGAAGGCTGGGCGCGCGATGGTGATCGACGCCAACGACACGGCGACCATCCAGAACACGAAGTTCGAGAACATCCGCATCGAAGCCGCGGACAGCAACCTGATCGACCTGGAAGAGGACAACGCGCCCACCTGGCGCACGGCGCCCAACACCTCGATCGCCAAGGACACGTACTTCACGAACGTGTCCGCCGACGTCAAGAAGCTGATCAACATCCACGGCAAATCGTCGGCCGTCACCATCAACGGCGTTCACTTCAGCGGCTTCACCGTCCAGGGCAACCCGGTGACCAGTCAGACCGACGCCGACGCGAGCTGGAGCATCAACCAGTACGTCTCGAACATCACCTTCCAGTAGCGCGACGTCAGCGCCTGCGGCGCCGGAACACCGGCACCAGCGCCAGCGCGAACAGCGGAAGCCACGCGCCGGCCGCGCGGGGCGCGATGGCGCAAGAGCAACCACTGTCGCCGCCGGTCCCGCCCGGGGTGACCGCGCCGCCGGTTCCCGCGCCCGGCGAGCCGCCCGTCGCGGCTCCGCCCGTGCCCGGGGTGGAACCGCCCGTCGCGATGGCTCCGCCGCTGCCCGGCGCGCCGCCCGTCCCCGTACCGACGACGCCGCCGCTGCCGGTGACGCCGACGATCCCGCCGGTGCCCGTCCCGGTCGCGCCGCCTCGATTTCCCGTCGACCCGGCCGCGGCACCGCCGCCCGAGCCCGCCCTTCCGGTGGTGCCGGCCCCGCCGGCGCCGCTGGTCCCGCCCGTCGCGCTGGTCCCGCCGCTGCCCGTCGCCCCACCGGCCCCGGTGTTCGTCGCCAGCCCGTACTCGTAGGCGCCCAGGTCCGGCTTCGCGCCCGCGAACGGCAGCTGCACGTCCGTGCCCTTGTCGATGAGCGGGCTGCCGGCCGCGAGCTTCATGAAGTTCAGGTTCGGCAGGCTGCCGTCCGCCTGGCGCGGCCCCGCGTAGCCGGTGTCCATCGTGCTGGCGAAGTCGCCGCCCGCCTCGCTGATCCCGAGGTCCCAGGTGTTGAACTGGCTGTCGACGCCCCCCATGTTGGTGTTCTTGTTGGGGAAGCCGATGTTGTTCCGCATCTTGTGAGCCAGCGCGCCCGTCAGCGTGATGGTCATGCTGGTGTCGTCGGCGGGGCTGGCCAGCATGTTGTACTGAACCGAGTTCATGTACGACGTGTTGTTGAGCCACGTGTTGCCGCCCGACGAGTGATTCGCGTAGAAGCCGGCGGCCCCGTTCTTCCAGGCCACGTTCTGCTGCAGCACGTGCCGGATGCCGGTCTTGCTGCTTCCCGCCTTGAAGCCGTTTCCGTTGCCCGACGACGGCCGGGTCGAGCCCCCGTTGGCGTAGCCGTTCATGACGGCCCAGCAATTCTCGATGATGACCGGCACCTCCTGCGAGATGAGATCGTAACCGTCGTCGGAGTTGATCCAGGCGCGGTTGCCGCGCAGCACGGTGCTGGGCCCGGTCATCTGGTAGTGAACGCCGAACCCGTCGCCGTTCTGCCCGTCACCCTGGCTGCCGTCCTTGTCGTAGTTGTCGTGCGAGTCGCAGTTCAGGATCAGGTGACCGCCGGTGCCGCCGTCGATGAACAGGCCCGGACCGAAGTTGTGGTGGATGTTGAGCAGCTCGAAGATGTTGTCGTGCGTGTTCGACGACCGGATGGCGTCGTTCGAGTGCGACCCGCTGGGCTGGACCGCGCCGTTGGCGACCTCCAGGCCCTTGAGGTGCAGCCAGCTCCCCGTGATGAGGATGGTCGGCTGGTCCGATGCCGTGTTGCTCGACACGTACGTCGAAAAATCGATGACCGGCACCTCGCCCTGGTACGCGAAGAAGTTGATGCGCTGAGCGTCCGACGTGCCGCTCTTCGTGATCCGGATCTGCTTCGAGCTCTTGTAGGTGCCGGCGCGGAACCAGACCGTGTCCCCCGGCGAGGGCGCGTCGACGGCCTTTTGCACCGTCCCGAAGGGCTGGGCCATCGTCCCCGGGTTGGCGTCGCTGCCCGACGGCGACACGTAATAGTCCGCCGCCTGGCTGGCGCTGGCGGTGAGCAACGAGCCGAAGCAGACCGCGGCTCCGGCCGCCCAGATCCGAATGCGCATTTTATGCTCCCGAGGGATGGGGTGTCGAGCAGGGCGCGCCACGCGCCCGAGAGAGACGTTCCGCTGGCTAGAGGGGGCCAACCACCTGGATTGGTGCAGCCCGCTGGCGCGCGTCAAAGCCCAACGCCGGCTCAGACCAGCCCCCCGGCGAGAGCGCCGATCAGGCGGGTCTCCTCGTCTTCGTCGGGAAGCCCGGCCTGCGCGCGGGCGCCGGACGGCATGGTCGCGGGCCGCGGGCCCAGGAGCTGTTCGACGGCCTCGCGCCGCGCGTCGCGGACGCGGCGGCGCGCGGCGGGCGCGAGAAGGCCCTGGCTCCAGCCGTCGACGGCCCAGGCGAGCGCGGCGTGCCGCGCCTCATCGCGCGCGATGCCGGCCATCGCCGCCCGGATCTCCGGATCCGTCGCGGCGCGCGCTTGCCGGAACGCGAGCAATGCGGCGACCGTCTCGCGCACGCAGCCCTCCACGGCGTTCTCTGTCGCAACCGCCTCGAGGTCGCGGACCGGCCCTCGCTTCACGCGCGCGGCCGGCGGCACCGCTCCCCGCCTGACCGCCAGCCGGCCGATGGCCTCGGCATGTCGCGTTTCGTCGGCGACCGCAGCCCCGGCGGCCTGAATCAACGCGGAAGGGGCGCCATGCGCGCCCAGCTCTGCCGCAAGGATCTCGAAGGCGTCGACGGACGCAGCCTCGAGGTGTGCGTTCGCCGCCAGCCAGGTACCCAGCGCATCCCCTGCCCCGCCACCCGCGGGACGCACCAATCCTTCGGGGCAGCGCCCGCCGACGCAGACGAACGCATAGACGACACGGACCGAGAGCTGCCCGTCCGACGACGTCAGCCCACACGACTTGTACGGCTGGTTCGTGTAATCGTGCTCGTGGGCCATGGCCTGTTTGCAGAGCGGGGTGCAATCGGCAGCGGACGCCTGACAGCGCGCGACCAGCTCGTCGATGCTGGCGTCGGCGGCTCCCGCGTCGAGGCGGCTCACCGCGACGGTGGCGGTGGCTTCCGACGGCACATTCCCGCAGGGATCGAACTGCGAACACCCGGTGTTGAGCCCGGCAGCCAGGAGGAGCGGCGGTCCCGAAACGACGATCCGGCGAAACAGCGCGAGCAGCGCGGCGTGATCCACGACGGCCTCCCGATAAGTTACGGAAGCTCGATTCTCCGCCCAACCGCGCGCCGCCCGCAAGCGAAGATGCCGAGCCGGTTCCGTCGAAGGGAGCGCGAGGACCTGATACGGTGAAGGCGCATGAAGCCCCATCACCCCCCAGCCTTCGCGGCGGTCTTTCTGGTTCTGCTGCTGATCGAAAGCTGCGGCAGCAGCGGGCCTGGCCCCACCCGGGCTTGCATTCCGGGCGCGTCAGTTGCGTGTACTTGCACGGACGGTCGAGTGGGTGCCCAGCTCTGCAGCTCGGACGGTTCGAGCCTCGGCGTCTGCTCGTGTTCGGGCGGGGCCGGCGCGCCGGGCGGGACGGCCGGCGGCGGATCCCCGGGAACAGGCGGCATGGCCGGCCACGCCGGCGCGAGCGGCGCTGCCGGAGGGATCGGTGGATCTCCAGCCGGTGGGTCCGGAGGTCGGGGTGGTGCCGACGCCGGCGGATCGGGCGGCCGCGGTGGAGCGACCGGCGGGACCGGTGCCGGCGGCGCGGCGGGGGCGGCGGGCCGGGCCGGAGCCGGCGGCACAGGGGGTGTCGCCGGTAGCGGCGGACAAGCGGGAGGCGCGGCGGGCGGCATGAGCGGCGCTGGAGGCGCCGCGTTCACCGGCGTCGGCTGCAGTCTCACGGGGTACGTCGCGTTCCCCGGCGACTTCGACGGCGACGGCACACCCGACTGCGCGCTCACCCCTTCTGGTTCGGGTGAAGTTTTTTCGACTCTGGTGTCGTTTTACAAAGGCGTCGGCGGTGGGATGTACCAAACGACTCCCATCACCAGCAACTTGAGCTGCACGACGCCCCCGGATTGGTGGGCGGTGGCGGATCTGGACGGTGACGGTCGGGACGACATCGTGATCGGCGGAGATTCGGGCCGCGGCTCGTATGGCGACGCCCTGCTCCGCGGGCAGCCGGACGGCACGTTTCAGTGCGGCGGCGGGGCCGCGATGCCCGGGAAGCCGACCCCGGGCGTCACGATCGGCGACTTCACCAACGACGGCCACAAGGACATCTTCCTCGTCACCTTGTCGACGCCAAGAACGAATCAGGTGCAATGGATCGTCCTCACCGCGACCGGTGGAGTCGGCTCGACACAACTCATCGCGAAGGTCACGAACCCCGGGTTCATCGTGGGAGCTCTCGGGGCTGCGACCGCGGGGGCGGCGCAATACCTGGACGGCGATTCGAACCTCGACGTCGTCGTGAACGCGGAGATCAGGGGGATGGGCGATGGAATCGGCGCGCCCCAGACAGTCAACGTCTACGGCAACGGTGACGGCACCTTCCACTGCGGCGCCGGACAGACCGTCGCCGTCCCGAACCCCACGCAGCAAACCGGGATGGACGTTTGCCAGTCGACGGGCGTCTATGTCTATCAGCCATGAGCCGCTGAGCCCGACAACGACGCGGGGCCGTTCGGTCGTCGAGTCTCCCACGATGTCACCGTTCGCGTTGATAGCCCCGGCGAACGAGTAGTTCCTCCGATGGTGCCGAGGTCGTGCATGGCGGTGTCGTAAGCAAAGGCGTGGGTGGCCCGTCGACGTATCCGACAGACCAACAACGATATCGCTGTCGTTCACGGCGACCGCGGAGCCGTTGGTCCCGCCCAGAGTGTCTAGGGGCACACCGCCGGGTCGTAGAGCGCGACGCTACCGTCGTCGATCGCGACCTTTCCGGACGCGTTGATGGCCACTGCCCGACTGGTGACGCCGGTCGTTCCGAGGTCGCGCATCGTCCCGGCCTGCCACAGAAATGCGTGCATCTCTCCGGACGCCGTGGTGCTTCTTCCCACCACCTGGCCGCTGGCATTGATGACGTGTTTATTGGGGCAGCTACCCGGCGATACAAACAGACCAAACGGCGGGGGGCCCACGCTCATGGTCACCGGAAACGGTTTCGGGCCCGTGCCTTCGTCCGACGGCCGGCAGAGTGCGCTCGTCGTCCCGCCGAGGGTCCCCAGGTCCGTCATGTTGCCCCCCTGCCAGACAAACGCATGCGTCGCGCCGGACGCCGTCAAGCTGGTCCCGACCACCTGCCCGGCGTTGTTGACCGCCTCGGCGCTGCTCGAGGCGCCTCCCAGGGTGCCGAGGTCCACCATCGTCCCTGCCTGCCAGAGGAAGGCGTGCGACTGCCCGTTCGCGAGAGTGCTTACACCGACGACCTGGCCCCCGTCGTTGATCCCGAGCGGGAGCGCGTTCGCGCCTCCGAGCGTGCCGAGGTCGATCGACGTGCCGGCCTGCCAGATGAATGCTCTCGTCGAGGCGGAGGCGACACCGACGATCTGGTCGGAGGCGTTGATCGCGATGGCCACACCCTCGAACGCTTCGGTGAGGTGCTGCCGATTCGTCGGAGACCGCCACAAGGTCGGGTACGTCACGTACGTCGCTCGCCCGCGGACGTCGGTGCCCGCGTAATAATGTTCGGCGCCGACGGCGTGGTGGGCGTCATTGAGTGCATTAATCCACGAGGCGACCCACTGGACGATCCCCGTGTTGCCAACCTGGACCGCGCCTGTGATCGAGCTGCACGTCCCGCTGCAGAGCACGCCTGCATACGGTGCACTTCCGGAGGTCGATACCGTCAACCCGACCGACGACAGAGCGTCGATGATCCCGCTCGAGGACACATCCGCTGGACTGAACGTTCCGATGAAGCCTTGCGCATGATCCCAGCGAATCGGCTGCGCCAGGCAGTCTGGCCCGGTCAGCCAAAGGTTCGCGTTCCCAGGGACCGAGAGCAGAACATCTCCGAGATCGCTGAGATCGAGCGGCGTCCCCACATTGGAAACGCTAGGCCGACGACGACCCCCGCCAATGCACGTCGGCGCCGCCACGGTAGGCGTCGTGCAACTCCATGGGCTTACCGCCATGCCGG
Organism: uncultured Myxococcales bacterium; assembly: GCA_964546845.1. Lineage (GTDB taxonomy): Bacteria > Myxococcota_A > Polyangia > Fen-1088 > Fen-1088 > JADGRB01. The sequence continues at coordinate 7,433 of CAZJMY010000788.1, forward strand.
CAGCGCCGCCCGCCGAGCCAGCCGTGCCGCCGGCACCGCCAGCCGAGCCAGCCGTGCCGGTCGCCCCGGTCCCACCAACGCCCCCGACCCCGGAGGCTCCGCCACCTGCCATCCCGCTCGCGCCGCCGCTCGCACTGCCGGCGATCCCGCCGACACCAGCGGCGCCGGTCCCGCCCATGGTGCCGGCGATCCCTCCGCCGCCCGCACCGCCCTGCATCGCCTCAATGACGAAAGGCGCGCTCTCCGCCACCTTGTTGCGCGAGTAGTTCGGGAACGCGCGCGCCACCCAGGTGCCGATGGGCAGGGAGGTGTACGACAGGCTGCCGCTCGTCCGGCCGCCCGTGAAATCGTACGCGACCACCGGCCCGTCGTCGGGAGAGCCCTGGGCCGCGATGCCGATCCAGTCCGTCGCGTATCCCGGCATCCCGGTCCACGTCACCGCCACCGCGGTTCCCGGCGTCGAGGGGTAGCTCGTCTGGTCCGTGCTGACCGTCGGAGTCGGAGCGGCGGCCACGGTGAACGGTGCGCTCTCCGCAACCTTGGTGTGCGAGTAGTTGGGATAAGCCCGCGCCACCCAGGTTCCGCCCCCTGGCGACGAGAACGACAGGCTGCCGCTCGTCAGGCCGCCCGTGAACTGGTACGCGACCACAGGCCCGTCGGAGCCTTGGGCCGCGATGCCGATCCAGTCCGTCGCGTATCCCGGCATCCCCGTCCACGTCACCACCACCGCGGGTCCCAGCGTCGACGGATAGCTCGTCTGGTCCGTGCTGACCGTCGGAACCGTGAAGGGTGCACTCTCCGCAACCTTGGTGTGTGAGTAGTTGGGATAAGCCCGCGCCACCCAGGTTCCGCCCCCCGGCGACGAGAACGACAGGCTGCCGCTCGTCAGGCCGCCCGTGAAGTGGTATTC
>CAZJMY010000789.1:0-2441 GCA_964546845.1 uncultured Myxococcales bacterium
GCCGAGGGGCGCGTGGGCGAGCGGACGATCCGCTGCCCGTGGCACCACGCCTGCTTCGACCTGCGGACCGGCGCGGCGCTGCGGGCGCCGGCCCTCAATCCCCTGCCCTGCTACGACGTCGAGCGCGCGGACGGTCTCATCCGCGTCGGCGCGCGGCGTGGCGACCCGCTGTCGCTGCGGCGGGAGTACGCCGTGCGGACGGTGGCCATCGTGGGCGCCGGCGCCGCCGGCGAGTCGGCGGCCGAGACGCTGCGCCGCGAGGGCTACGACGGCGAGATCCTGCTGTTCGGCGCGGACGACGCGCCGCCGGTCGATCGGCCCAACCTGTCCAAGGACTACCTGGCCGGCAACGCCCCCGAAGAGTGGATCCCGCTGCGCCAGCCCTCGTTCTTCGGCGAGCAGAAGATCGCGATGACGCTGGGGGCCCGGGTCACCTCGATCGACCCGGCCGCCAAGCGCCTCACGCTGGCCGACGGCCGCGACGTGTCCTGGGATGCGCTGCTGCTGGCGACGGGGGCCGAGCCGATCCGGCCGCCGATTCCAGGCGCCGACAAGCCGCAGGTCCACACGCTGCGCACGCTGGGCGACTGCCGCGGGATCATCGCGGCGGCCGCGCGCGCGAAGCGGGCGGTGGTCATCGGGGCCAGCTTCATCGGGATGGAGGTCGCGGCCTCGCTGCGCGCGCGCAACCTCGAGGTCCACGTCGTGGCGCCGGAGGCCGTCCCGTTCGCGCGCACGATGGGACCGGAGATCGGCGCCCTGCTGAAGGGCGCCCACGCCAAGAACGGGGTCGTCTTCCACCTGGGCGAGGGCGTGGCGGCCATCGAGGACGACGGCGTCCGCCTGGCCGGCGGCGCGCGCGTGCCGGCGGACCTGATCGTGCTGGGCGTCGGCGTTCGGCCGGCGATCGGGCTGGCCCAGGCCGCCGGATTGAACGTCGATCGGGGCGTCGTCGTCGACGATCGGTTGCGGACCAGCGCGCCCGGCGTCTTCGCGGCGGGCGACATCGCCCGCTTCCCGTACGGGCCGACCGGCGAGTCCGCCCGCATCGAGCACTGGGTGGTGGCGCAGCGGATGGGCAAGGTCGCCGCGCTGAACATCCTGGGGCGCGACACGACGTTCTCGTCGCCGCCGTTCTTCTGGACGACGCAGTGGGACGTCACGGTCAGCTACGTCGGGCACGCCGAGCGGTGGGATCGCATCGACGTGGCCGGCAACCTGGACGCGCGCGACGCGACGGTCGCCTACCGGTTGCAGGGCCGCACCCTGGCGGTCGCGACGGTGGGCCGCGACAGCGTGAGCCTGGAAGCCGAGGCCGCGTTCGAGCGCGACGATCAGGCGGCGCTGGCCGCCTTCGGCGTCTCGCGCTGAGAGCCAGCTTGCAGCGGGCCCTTCCGGCGCTCGCGGTCGCCGCCGTGCTGGGGATCGGCGCCGTTTGCGCCGGGCTGTCGCTGCAGCAAGACTTCGCGGCGTACGACGCCGCCGGCACCGCGCGGCGGGCGGGGCGAGACCCCTACGTGAACGAGGTCGTCGCGCGCCCACCGGAGCGGCTGTGGGACGGGGTCGCGCCGTTCCGGCACAGCCGCTTCCTGTACCCGCCGCTGGTCGCGGAGCTCTTCCGCCCGGCGGCCGCCGCGCCGTATCTGGCCGCCAAGGCGGTCTTCACGTTGCTGCTCGTCGCGGCCTGGCTGGCGGCGGCCGCGCTGCTGCCGGACCGCCGCGGGCCGTTCCTGGTCGCGGGCGCGCTGTTCTTCCCGTTGTGGCGGCACCTCGAACGGGGCCAGATCGATCTGTTGCTGCTGCTGCTGCTGGCCGTCGCCTGGCGGCTTCGACGGCGGGCGTGGCCGGCGGGGCTGGCGCTGGGCGCCGCGATCGCGATCAAGCCGGCGCTGGCGGGCGTCGCGCTGATCGTCGCGGCCTTGGGCCACCTGCGCGTGACCGCGGCGGCGGTCGCTGCGCTGGTGCTGCTGGCCGGGTTGACCATCGCCGTGGACGGCGCGCCGCGGCTGCGCGAGTACCTGACCCAGGTTGCCCCGCGCGCGTCGCTGTACGGCGAGGGCGGAACGGAGTCGATGCTGCTCGGCGACGACGCGCTGCCGAGCGATGGCGGCGACGGGGTCAGCACGCGCGATGGGCGCAGCTACCGCATGGCGCTGTGGGACCTGCCGGCCGCCGCCAGCCTGCCCCGCCTGCTGGCGCCGGAGGGGCCGAGCCGGTTCAGCGCGTGGCTGCCCTTCGGGCTCGTGTTCGCGCTGCTGGCCGGTTGCGCCCGGCGCTGCGCGCGGGTCGCCGGGCGCGCGGACTGGCTGTTCTGGGGCGCGGCCGTCGCGTGCGTCGTGACGTCGCCCGCCGGATGGGTCATGGGGCTGGTGCTGGCGCTGCCGCTGGCGCCGGCGCTGCTCGACGCCTGGGCGTCGCGCGCCTGGCCACGCGGGCTGGCC
>CAZJMY010000790.1:0-2087 GCA_964546845.1 uncultured Myxococcales bacterium
GCGGTGTCCTCGCCGATGCCCAGCTCGACCTCGCTGCAGAGCATGCCCGGCGAGCTGACGCCGCGGATGTCGCGCCGGTCCAGCGTGCGGCCGCCCGGCAGCTTCGCGCCCGGGGGCGCCCACACGACCTTGCCGCCCGGCGCGGGCACGTTGGGGGCGCCGCAGACGACCTCTTCCTCGCCGCCACCGGCGACGACCCGCACCAGCGTCAGCGTGTCGGCGCCCGGGTGCGGGCGCTTGCCGCGCACCTCGGCGACGACGACACCCGAGAGGTCACGCCCGCGCCGCTCGATCGACTCGACCTCGAGCCCTGCCAGCGACAGCTTCTCGGAGACGCTGTCGGCGGTGACGCCCGGCTTCAGGTCGACCAGCTCACGCAGCCAGTTGAAGGAGATCTTCACGGTTGCCTCTCAACTCACCGGAACTGCGCCAGAAACCGGACGTCGTGCTCGTAGAACGAGCGCAGGTCGTCGACGCCGTACTTCAGCATCGCCATGCGCGACAGGCCGACGCCGAAGGCGAAACCCGACACGGCCTGCGGGTCGTAGCCGACGGCCCGGAACACGTTGGGGTGCACCATCCCGGCGCCGCCGATCTCGATCCAGCCGCTGCCCTTGCAGAGGCGGCAGGTCCGCGCGGTCACCTTGCGGCCGCCGTCGCACAGGGAGCAGGCGGCGTCGACCTCGGCCGACGGCTCGGTGAACGGGAAGTAGCTGGGGCGCAGGCGGATGCCCAGCCCCGGCCCGAAGAAGCGGTGCACGAAGTGCAGCAGCGTCCCCTTGAGCTCGGCGAACGACACCTGCCGATCGACCAGCAGCCCCTCCATCTGCGGGAACATCGGCGTGTGGGTCGCGTCGTCGTCGCGGCGGAACACGTTGCCCGGCGCGATGATCCGGACCGGCGGCGGCCCAGCCAGCATCGTGCGGATCTGGACGGGCGACGTGTGCGAGCGGAGGATGCGCCCCCCCTCGACGAAGAAGGTGTCCTGCATGTCGCGGGCGGGGTGGTCCGGCGGCGTGTTCAGCGCGTCGAAGTTGTTCCACTCCGTCTCGATCCAGGGGCCGGTGCGGACCTCGAACCCGAGGCCCAGAAAGATCTGCTCGATCTCGCGCCGGACGAGGGTCAGCGGGTGAAGCGTCCCCAGCGGGCGTCCGCGTCCCGGCAGCGTGACGTCGATCACGCGCGCCAGGTCCTCCGCCAGCTCGGCCTGATCCAGCGCCTCGAGGCGCGCGGCGACGGCGCCCTCGATGCCGGTCTTGGCGCGGTTGGCGGCCTGGCCCACGGCCGGCCGCTCGGCGGGGGGCAAGCGCCCCAGCGCCTTCATCAGCTCCGAGACCTTGCCCGTCCGCCCGAGGTAGCGGGCCTGCGCCAGACGGATCTCCTGCTCCGACGCCAGGCCGCCGATCTCGGAGGCGAACTCGCCCGCCAAGCGATCGAGCTCGGCGATCAGATCCGCCCCGACCGGCTTCGTCTCCGCGCTGGCCACGCGTCCCGTCCGCGGGTCAGACCGGCGGACGCGCCGCTAGGCGGCGGCCTGCGCGGTCTCGATGACCTTCTTGAAGGCGGCGGGGTCGCTGATCGCGAGGTCCGACAGGATCTTGCGGTCCAGCGCCACGTTGGCCTTGTCCAGCGCCGCGATCAGCTTGGAGTACGAAACCCCGTGCTCCCGGGCGGCGGCGTTGATGCGAACGATCCACAGGCCACGGAAGTCGGGCTTGCGCTTGCGCCGGTGAAACAGCGCGTACCGCCACTTGCGATGGACGGCTTCGACTGCCGCCTTCCAGAGCTTGGACCGCCCGCCGCGGAAGCCCTTGGCGTGCTTCCGGATCCGGTTGCGGCGTTGACGAGACTTGTATCCACCTTTTGCGCGAGGCATGAGCTCTTCCTATCAGGCGTAAGGCAGCATCGCTTTGATCTGATGCTCCTGAGTTTTGCTGATGTAGCCACCGCGGCGCAGGCGGCGCTTCGCGGCCGTCGTCTTGGAGGTCAGGTTGTGGCGCAGATAAGCCTTCTTCCGCTTGACGCGCCCCTTGGCGGTCAGCTTGAAGCGCTTCTTCGCGCTGCTGTTCGACTTCATCTTGATCTTG
>CAZJMY010000791.1:0-1164 GCA_964546845.1 uncultured Myxococcales bacterium
GACGCCCGCCTCCTTGGCGATGGCGGCCGCCGTGCGCGGGTTGTCGCCCGTGATCATGACGGTCCGGATGCCCATGGCGCGAAAGCGCGCGAACCGCTCGGCGATGCCCGCCTTGACGATGTCCTTCAGGTGGATGATGCCCAGCAGGCGCGCGCCGTCGGACACGGCCAGCGGCGTGCCGCCTGTGTCGCCGATGCGGTTCGCGATCTGCCGCAATTCGGAGGAGACGGTGCCCCCCTGCTGCTCGACGTGGGCGGCCACCGCGTCGACGGCCCCCTTGCGGACCAGGCGCCCGCCCACGTCGACGCCGCTCATGCGGGTCTGGGCGGTGAACGGCACGAAGACCGCGTCCTTGGCCGCGTCGGCCGCGCCCGCCGGCAGCTGAACCTTCTCGTGCACGTAGCTGACGATCGAGCGCCCTTCCGGCGTCTCGTCGGCCAGGCTGGCCAGCTGCGCGGCGACGGCCAGCTCCTCGATCCGCACGCCGGCCAGCGGGATCAGCTCGGACGCCATGCGGTTGCCGTGGGTGATGGTGCCGGTCTTGTCCAGCAGCAGCGTGTCGACGTCCCCCGACGCCTCGACGGCGCGCCCGCTCATCGCGATGACGTTCTTCTGCAGCAGGCGGTCCATCCCGGCGATGCCGATCGCCGACAGAAGGCCGCCGATGGTCGTCGGGATCAGGCAGACCAGCAACGCCACGATGGCTGTCGCCGACAGCGCGATGCTCGAGTACTTGGCCAGCGGCACCAGCGTGACGCAGGCGAACAGGAAGACCAGCGTCAGACCGACCAGCAGGATGTGCAGGGCGATCTCGTTGGGCGTCTTCTGGCGCGCGGCGCCTTCCACCAGCGCGATCATGCGGTCCAGGAACGACTCGCCCGGGTCGGCGGCGATGCGCACCACGATGCGGTCCGACAGGACCTTCGTGCCGCCCGTGACCGCCGAGCGATCGCCGCCGCTTTCGCGGATGACGGGCGCCGACTCGCCGGTGATGGCCGACTCGTCGACGGAGGCGATCCCCTCGATGACCTCGCCGTCACCGGGAATCAGCTGCCCCGGCTCGACGACCACCACGTCCCCCTTGCGCAGCGACGACGACGCCACCGACTCCTCGCGCCCGTTCGTCAGCTTCCGCGCCGTCGTCTCTTTCCGCATCTTGCGCAG
>CAZJMY010000792.1:0-152252 GCA_964546845.1 uncultured Myxococcales bacterium
CCACGCCACGAACCCCCGTTGACACCCAAGCCCCCAGCATGTAGATCCACGGGCCGCATCACCTGGGGTGGTAGTTAAGCTTGGTTATAACGCCGGCCTGTCACGCCGGAGGCCGCGGGTTCAAGTCCCGTCCACCCCGCAGAAATCGTTAGGTTTTTAGCTTCGGCTCTTCAGAAACGTTCCTGTCGTAGTGACCGAGTAGTGAGATGTTGCAGGACAAGCGCCTGCGACCGGAGGTCACGACAGCATGGGAACGGTCTACAGGCGCGGTACGCGAGCGGCTCCGCGCTTCTATCTGCAGTATCGCGAAGGCCGGCTGCCCGATGGGCGGCCACGCTATACGACCCACGCGGCGACCGGTGCCCGCACCCTGGACGACGCCCGGAAGCAGCTCGCCTTGGCCGAGTCCCGGATCGCGCAGGGCCTTCCGGCCTTCCCGGAGCCGGCCCAGCCCCAGCCGGCAGCGCCGGAGCCGGAGCGCCTGGCCGCTCTCCTGGCCGAATGGAGAGACGGCCTCGCCAATCGGAATGCAGCTGACGATCGGTCACGGATCGACCGCCACCTGATACCGCGGTTCGGCGAGCTTTCGATCGAGAAGGTCACCCTCGCCGTCGTGATGCGGTGGCTGGACGAACTCCGGAAGACAAACCTGGCCGGACAGTCGCGGCGTCACCTGCTGAACCTCCTCAGCCGATTCTTCTCCTGGGCCATCGAGCGGGGACTCGCCACCGTGAACCCCGTGAGGATGATCCCTCAGAACAAGCGGCCCAAGCCGCAGCGGCCGCGTGACGTACCTTGGTTGGAAGATGACACCAAGGTGACGGAGCTCATGAACGAGCTCGGCCCGGTGGTGGGCTTGATGTTCTATCTCGGCAACCGCTCGGGACTGCGGACGGGAGAACTCGCCGGCCTGCGGATGTCCGACCTGGAGTTCCTCCACGAGGGGGTCATCCGCGTGCGCTACTCGTGGGACGGTCCCTTGAAGGAGGACAAAGACGGCAGCGGCAAGCTCAAGTGGGTGCCGGCCGCCGTTGATGCGGGCGCCGTTCTCAAGCTCCACCTCGCGCGCCGATCCCTGAATGCCGCGAAAGGCGAGGACCTGGTTTTTCCGTTCGAGCCGAGCAAGCCTCAGAACCGCCGACGGACCTCGGCATGGACCGGCTACCGCAAGGAGCACATCGAGCACTGCTGGGAGGAGGCCGCCAAGAAGGTCGGCGTCCAACTCACCTGGTACCAGGCGACGCGCCATTCCTTCGTCTCTCGAAACCTGAAGAACGGCGCCAGTCTCGACGAGGTCAGCGCGGCGCTGGGGCACTCCTCGCCGGTCGTCACGCGCATGTACTACGACCATTTCGTGCGAAAGGCATTTTCGCCGACGCTGCGGCAAGGAATTGCCCTTCCGGATTGGTAGGATCCGCGAAGCCGATAATTGTCCAGGAAGCCAATTCGATGTCGGACCTGCAATTCCACTACACCGATTCCGAAGGCCACAACGGGATCGGGTCGGCTCCTGTATGGCGGTTCCGCGCGTCGAGACCGCCCGGCGATCATCCCGTGGGAGCGTATTTCACCGACTACGACGAGAGCACGCCGCTGCTGGCGCACAAGCTCAGGATCCCGAAGAAAAAGCTCGCGTTCGTCTTTGCCTTCCGGGACGCGGGCGACCTCCTGCCTCTACCGGGCGGCCGCGGCCTCCACATCTTCTATTCGCCCGTGGAGTACACTGTCCGGGAGGAGCGCCAGGTTAGGCATAGCGCGACAGGACGATGATCGGCGGGAGCGATATCACCATCGACATCATGGGTGCATCTCGATCGGCGGTGCTCGATGACGTCGTGCGGTGCATCCGCCGCCGGTGGCCCGATGCCGTCGTGGTCGACGGTTCGAGTGGAACCCGCTTTAGCTCCTACCGGGCCGTACCGTTCGGGCGTGTTTCGGAGTTGCTGGTCTATCGGGATCAGGACGCCTTCGATCGCTGGATGGAACAGGGCGCCGACGACGAGACCGCCAACACGATGATCCATGCCATCGCACAGGAGGAGTCCGTGACGTTGGTCGTCGATGATCCCGAGGACGGCACCATGAGCTCGGTCATCGATGCCACTCGCGAGATCCTCGCCCCACGGAATTTCTGGGCCCGCGCGGCGCGTGCCGCATGAGCGCTACGGCGAAGCAGCGCGAGGATCTGTTCAAGATCCTGCGCGAGATCAATCTCGGTCCCATCTTCGTTCACCCTGCGAGTGAAGCATCGCTGCTCGAGCGACTCGAGCGGTTCGGATCCGCATACGAAGCCAAGATGCGCGGCGTGCCGGCGGGCGTCTTGCCGGCGGGCGTCTCTTTGGTTGACATCTTGGCCGAGCACGACCAGAACCCTCATCGCGTCCACATGTTGCTGGAGGCGGTGGCGTTCCAGTGCAGCCCGGAGATGCTGGCCATGGCGTGGATGACGCTCCTCGGGGCGCGCATCGAACGCCTCTCCTACACATATTCGCGGGAGCGGACGTCCCAGCTCTCGGTGATCCTGCTGCTCCCCGATCTCACGACCACGGTCAATTTCGATTCCGTCGAGCATTGGGACGCAGCGCTGCTCCGCTTCGCGGCGCTCTCAAAGGCGGATGACCAGCCAGTGATCGAGGGCTTCCACGGCTTCTGGATCCCGCCGAAGGAGACCTGGGATCACGACTACTACGTGCACACCGCGCAGGGGAGCTTCGGAGCCGTCGACATCGCGCCGACGGCGAGCCCCACGCCGCGCTGGGAGATCTGGCAGGTCTTCTCGAGCCAGTCGCCGCGCGACGTCGGCTCCGTCGCTGTTCACGTCCAGGGTCCGCCGCACCTTTTCCCGCGACCATCCGAGAGTCAGCGCCCGATCCTGGAGCTAGCGTGGAGCGCCCTGGTCCGGAAGTACGGCGAAGACACTATGAATCGGCGGCCCGCACGATCGTCGCCACGATGAACCGGTTCTCAGCCCTCGCTGGTTCGTCAGCGACGGGAGAGGTCGGAGCGGCGGAACCGCAGCCTGCGCCCGATGCGTACGCAAGGAATCGACCCGCGGTAGACCGCCATCCGCAGCGCGGCTGGCGTCATTGACAAGAACGTCGCCGCAGCTCGCGCGTCAAGCAGATCATCCACGTCGTTGGCTGGCAACGACGCGCACTCCAGGACGATGGAGCGGATCTGGTCGCGCACCGCAGAGTCGCGCAGCGCCTCCTTGACCGCTGCGACGATGTCGATGGTCAGCATCGCCCCCACATGATCGCAGTCGGACGTCGCTACCGGAATGTTTCGCCGGACCAGGCGCTCGGCTTCGCCGGTCGCCATCATGATCGCGCTGCGGACAGCGCGGTCGCGGAACCCAGCGAGCATCAGGATCGGGAGGGCACGGAGGAATCATGTCTTGCCCGTGACCGGCCGGTTAGATTAGGGGGTACCCCAGGTGGGATCGCCGACGTCGTGGTCAGGGAAGTGCGGACATGGACTGCGGACGTACTTCAATCGCTTGTCAGGCGCCACCGTCCCGAGGTTCCCATCGTACGAGAGGTAGACCACGTTCAACGGTGGCCGCTGTCGCGTCCAGCCGGTCAACAGATCCACGCCGAGGCCGACCGCGGTGGACGCAAGTACACCGTTCGCCCACACGACCTGCGGTCTGCCGCCCGCGTCACCATACCGAGCGGCCTCCTTTGCGAGCGCCTCGTCGTCGACGAAGTGGATGCACTTCATGCACGGTCCCCCTGGGACCGTCACGATCACCTGCCCTCGGATTTTCGGTGTTTCGCAACCGGCGGAAAGCACGTCGATCCCGACGTCGATATACGGGATCAAGAACCGGCGCGAAAGCACCTGCAGCTCCCACCGTTCGCGATAGCTGTCGACGCAGCCAAAGATCAGATCACAGCCGCGCAGCGGTACAGGATCCTCTTGCCAACGTGCCGGGCACCTGACGATTTCAGCATCGAGAGTCACGCCCCGGATCACGCGCTCGCTGATCATCGTTTTGGGCATCTTCATCGCCACGTCCCGCGCCGTGCCACCGACCAAGCGATTGAGGTTGGTCGCCTCGATAGCATCGCCGTCATAGAGCACGAATCGTCCTACCCCGGTGTGCGCCATCTGCTGGACGACGTGCGAGCCGCCGCCACCCAGTCCTACGACGCCGATGCGCGCCTCGGTCAGGAGTGCTTCGTCGCCAAGAAACGACTGCCGGGCAAAGAGCTCACTCTTATCCATTGAGACCTCGGTGGATCAGCGTGGGGAAACCCACAATGGCAACCGTCGCCGGCTCTCCGTCACCTTGCCCTGGTACCCACAGAAGCGCCGAAGCGGTCGTGCCGGTCGCCACGATGCCGCCGTGAGCGGCCGATGGAGCCATTCGCCGAAGACTAGGTCCCATGCGGCGAAGGGTGTTCAGGTCGACGCCGCTGAACCACGTGGCGCCCGGACCGGTGCCGTGCGCGTGGGCATGCAAGCAGCACATCCCCGTGCGCTTCGTTCGGTCATGGGCTTCGAAAATAGCATCGCTGTTGATCTTCGCGCCGACCGAACGATCGCGAATGTACCTCTCGTCCGCGAGGGGAACGTACTCGGTCGCGAGCACCAGGGGCAGATCCGCAGCACTGGAGTACCGGCCGTACAGAAAGCCGACGCGCTCGTAGGCGAAGGGATGCGGGCGGCCGAGATCCGCGGTGATCTGCTCGAAAAGATCTCGGCGGATCCGCAGACACGGCCTCATTGAAAGGGCTCGATGTGCGCGGCGACCATCTGCAGCAGACGCTGGTTCACCCCAGCCGCGACCCGCCAGGACAGCACGTTCCAGTTCCGCTCCATGATCCGGATCATCCCGGTCCAGTTCAAACGTTTGTTCGGATCCGGATGGGGCGGCCGGTCCACGCGCTGCGAGAAGTACATCCGGCTCGGATAGCCGGCCTGCTCCACCGGGCAGAGAAGGCCGTCGACGACGCGGGGATTGCAATGGTCCGGAAGCGAGATACCCGCGACCAAGTAGTAGGAGACGTTCGTCTCCTGTCCCACGAGCGTGCGCGGATACACCCGCTTGAGCTCCTCGACTTCGCTCTGCGGACGGTCCATGGTGCCTCGGTTTTTAGCTTGAGCTACCGGTTCCCGGGAGCACCGTGAACCGCTCGCCGCCCTTGATGGTGAAGGAGCCGCTCTGATCGAGCTTTTCGAGTCCGTCGGGAGTCTCAAGCTCAAGTTGGTCCGCCTGTGGCACGCCCGCGGTCTCCTTGATGAGCGAGATCATCTGCCGACCGCGGTGAATCATCACCGCCCGATCATCGACGAAGATCTCCACCTCGGGCCCCGGCTGCGGGTGCTCGCCGCCGCCGTGGCCTCCAGGCTGCTTCTCGTCCGCACCGACTACAGTTGTCATCTCGATCTCCTGCCGGCCGCGACCCGGTCGTAACTGTTCACTGAACAGTAAACAGCGCGGCGTATTCTGTCAAGGAAACAGTTGACGGTGGGGGCTGGCGACCAGATGCCACGCCCGGTGCGCCGCCCCGCCGTTACCGGAACAGCGTCGGCTGGTTGGATTCACCGACGAGACGAAGGTCTGAGAGCCGATACCGCATCGCCTCGTTGGAGACGTTGGAGAAGTTACCCGCGGCGATCACGGCACCGGCTACATCGCGCCAACGTTCTTGCACGTTCCGATCATCTCGACGCGTGCTGAACCCGTCGATGTTGATCGCTCCCTCGCCGCACGCGCTCACGAACGCCTCGCGCACCAGGCGCGGCGGCATAAGCAACCGGGCGGCGAACTGATCCGCCTGCCATTCCGCTGGCGCTTTCTTTTCCGTCGTCCTGCACACGACCGCAGGCGGTGGATCCCCTCCACCGAACATCAATGGCGCAGCGCGCTCGGCCTCGACTTGTGGTCGGTGCAGGATCCAATGGCCGAGTTCATGGCCAACAGTGAAACAGTATCGGCCCTCTTGATCGACGACGCGCTCGTCAACCCTCACGACACCCTCGGTGAACCACGCTGCTCCGAGGACGTCAGCGACACCTAGGAGCGCGGCGAGGTCCCGTATCTCGACCTTCACCTTGAGGTGCTTCTCCAGGATGTCTTCCACAGGGATCGGGGCCACGATTGCCCGATTGGTCGCCCTCGCAAACGCGCGGAGAAGCTCCGCGACCGCAAGGTCGATCTCCTCGGGTTTCAGGAATCGCACCTTCGGGATGCTCATCGGCGCTTCGGCTTGTCCTTGCTCAGGAGTTGCTCCAACTCCTTCCCGGTCAGACCTCGACTCCTGGCGGTGCGCAGGAACTGCGGGAGATGCGGATCTTCCTTGATCATTTCTCCCACATCCGAAGGAACACGTCCCGCCAAGTGCATCAACGTGTCGAGATCAGCCGCAAGCGCTTCGGCGATCGCCTTCAAGGTCTCCTCGGCGGGTGGCGTCTTCTCCTCGTCCGTTTCGACTCGCGAGAGGTACGCAGGCGAAATGTCGACTTGTCGAGCCATCTCGCGCAGACCGAGGTTCTTCTCCCCGCGGAGCCGGCGAATGAACTGACCTAGCGTCTCTGCCAATACGGGTGCCTCCGTCACGATCCTGTTAAGTAGACAGTAAACGCCGCCAGATGCGACGTCAACGTGCTCGCCGTCGCCGACTGGGATGCCGCTGCGAGAGGCAGTCGTCGGAGAAGGATCTGAAACCCAATGTGTGACAAAGGCGGGCGAGCGCATACGACCGATCCCTCGGTCACGAAACTCCTCGACCTCAAGCTGTCCGGACCTGCCGCCCGGGCGGCGGTCTCTCCCTCCAACAGACCGAAGTTCCTCGAATCACCGCGGCGGCAGCTTGCCTGGACCGCGTTCACGCGCTAGGTAGTAGATGATAGTTGCAGTTCGGCGGTGGAGTCCGCCGTAACCGCCACCCTCTGCGGTGGCCAATGACTCCTGCGGCACGCGCCGCGGGGTCTACCTCGTCGGCGTTCAACGACGACGAGGAGACGAGTGACACAGGCAGAGCTGGATCGATCGGCGCCGCGGTCGGCGCTGGAAGAGATCGCCGCCTTGGCCCACCAGGTCGAGGACTCGGCCATCGCGCGGGAGGCGCAAACGCTCGCGCAGCGCCTAGCGGAAGGCCGCTTCTACGTCGCCTGTCTCGGACAGTTCAAGCGCGGGAAGTCCACGCTGATCAACGCGCTCGTGGGCCGAGCAGTTCTCCCGATGGGGGTCGCTCCGGTGACGTCCGTGGCGACGGTTCTCCGGTACGGCGCTGACCCGGGGGCACGTGTCCAGAAGTCTGGGGCCGAATGGACCGAGATCGAGCTGGACGACCTCTCCGACTACGTCACGGAGGCGCGGAACCCGGGGAACGCCAAGGGCGTGCTCGCGGTCGAGGTGTTCCTGCCGTCGCCCTTGCTCGAGCGCGGTCTCTGCCTGGTCGACACGCCGGGCATCGGCTCCGTGTTCAGCGAGAACACGGTTTCGACGCGGGAATTCCTTCCGCAGGTAGACGCCGCGCTCGTCGTGCTGGGGGGCGATCCGCCCATCACCGGCGAGGAACTGGGCCTCCTCGAGCAGGTCGCGAGGCGGGTCGGACCGCGGCTGTTCGTATTTGCGAAGGCCGACCGCCTCCCGGAAGGGGACCGGCGGGAGGCGATCGCCTTTACGCACGCCGTCCTGGCGAAGCGGCTGCCCACCCAACGAGGGGCGGCGCCCATCATCTGGGAGGTCAGCGCGACGGAGGTCCTGTCCTCCGGGTACGGCACCCGGGACTGGCCGGCGTTCGTCCGGACGCTCGAACATCTCGCCGTCGACGCTGGTGCCGACCTGGTGGCCGTTTCCGAACGCCGCGGCGTCAGCGAGCTGGTCCAACGGCTCCTGGCCGCGACCGATCAGCGCATAGAGGTCCTCCAACGGCCGCGAGAGGAGTCTGAACGCGTCTGTCACGCCTTCGCGAGGCCATCTCCCAGGCGGAGCGAGCCTTGCGTGACGTCGCGCCTCTGTTCGCGGCGGAGGAGGCACGGCTGCTGAGAACGGTCGAAGACGATCGCGATGAGTGGCTGCGGACCAGCGGCCCCAGGGCTCGTCAGGCGCTGGAAACGATCCTGACCTCGATGCCCGACCAGGGCGCGGCTTTGCGTGATCGTGTGCTGGCGGAGGCCTCCGAGGTGGCACGCCGCTGGTTATCCGACTGGGGCCTTGACGAAGGGCCGAAGCTGGATCGGCTGTTCCGAGCGGGGATGCAGCGGTTCGTCGAGTTGCTGGCCGGCGTGGAGCAGGCGCTGACCGCCGCGCTTGGACCGGGCGCGCCGCGCGCGCTGCCGCTGGAGCCAGGCATTCGCGCCGCCAGCCAGTTCTACATGACCGAGATGCTCGCGGCGGCACCGACGTCGATGGGGCGGCGCCTGCTCGACACGATCGGGGCTGGCTGGGAGAAGCGGCGCGCCGCGATCGGACACGACGCGCTCGCGTACCTGGACCGGCTGCTGGACGTGAACAGCGCACGGCTGAAGAACGACTTTAGAGAGCGGCTGGCGGCGAGCCGCCAGAAGCTGGAGACGGAAGTCCGCCAACGGCTGGCCGACCTGATGGAGTCCTCGGAGCAGTCGATCGAGCGGGCACGGATGCTCCATCAGGGCGGGGCCGCTCAGGTCGAGATCGAGCTCGGCCGGCTGAAAACCGTGCGTGAATGCGCGAACCTGCTGGCCCAGCGCGCCGCCAACCCGTGACGGCCGATGTCACTGTTCCGCCGACCACGGGCGTCTTCCGATCACGCGCCCCCGAACGAAGAAACGCCGGCTCCCCCACGCGATCCACGATGGCCGATCCGCGTTCGCGAGCTTCAGAAGGCTTTCGGCGAGCACCAGGTCCTGCGCGGTGTCGACCTGGACGTCGAGCGAGGCAAGATCAACGTCATCATCGGCGGGTCTGGGCAGGGAAAGACGGTGCTGATGAAGCACCTGATGGCTCTGTTGCGGCCCGATGCGGGACAGATCTGGGTCGACAGTGAAGACATCGTCGCCATGCCCGACGATGCCCTCGCCCGCGTGCGCCGGAAGTTCGGGATGCTCTTCCAGTACTCGGCACTGTTCGATTCCATGACGGTGACTGAGAACGTCGCGTTCCCCTTGACCGAGCGCTACCGCTTGAGCCGGGACGAGGTGCTCGGCCGCGTCAACGTGTTGCTGGAGAAGCTCAGCCTGCAGGGCACGGAGATGAAGTTCCCAGCCGAGATTTCCGGGGGCCAGCGCAAGCGGGTTGGTCTGGCGCGGGCCTTGATCGATCGGCCCGAAATCCTGCTCTACGACGAGCCGACCACCGGCCTGGACCCGGTCGCGACCAAGAACGTGGACGACCTGATCCAGTTCACCTCCGCCGAGTTCGGCGTGACCTCGGTCGTCATCTCTCACGACATGGCCTCGACCTTCCGGATCGGAGATCGGATCTCCATGCTCTTCGAGGGGAGAATGATCCTGTCTGGCACGCGCGACGAAGTCCGCGCATCTCCCGATCCGCGACTGCGCGCCTTCGTCGAGCCGGCGGGAATCTCTCTCGCCCCCGCCGCCACGTAGTATCATGCGTCGCAGGCGGTGGAGTCCGCCTTCAACCGTCGCCTCCGGGCGGCCAATGACTCCTACGGTTCCAGCTTTCCCGCGCCGTAGGAGCATCTGCGATCAACGGCGCGTCAACCTTCGCAGAGGGAGACGACCCATGGCCTCGATCAGCTCAGTCCGCGCCCGCGAAATTCTGGATTCGAGAGGGAACCCGACCGTCGAGGTGGACGTCACGCTGGCCGACGGGTCGTTCGGGCGGACCGGCGTTCCGTCGGGCGCGTCGACTGGTTCACGCGAAGCGATCGAGCTGCGCGACGGCGACAAGCAGCGGTACGCCGGCAAGGGCGTCCTGCGGGCCGTCCGAAACGTCAACGAAGCGATCGCCGCCGGCATTCGCGGCAAGGAGTTCCCGGACCAGAAGTCGCTAGACGACGCCCTCCTCGCGCTCGACGGCACGGAGAACAAGGGGAAACTGGGGGCGAACGCGATCCTGGGCGCCTCGATGGCGTTTGCGCGGGCGGCAGCGGCATCCCAAAAGACCTCTCTGCGCGCCTATCTGGGCGCTGGAGAAACGCTTCCCGTCCCGATGTTCAACATCCTCAACGGAGGAGCCCACGCGGACAACAGCGTCGACTTCCAGGAGTTCATGATCGCGCCCATCGGCGCGCCATCGTTCCGCGAGGCGTTGCGGTTGGGGGTGGAGACGTACCACGTCTTGAAGGGGCTCCTGAAGCAGAAGGGTTTCTCGACGGGCGTCGGTGACGAGGGCGGCTTCGCACCCAACCTGAAGTCGAACGTCCAGGCGATCGAGCTGATCCTGGAAGCCATTCAGAAAGCGGGCTTCCGCGCCGGGGTCGAGATCGTTCTCTGCCTGGATCCGGCCGCCAGCGAATTTTTCCGCGACGGAGGCTATCTCTGGCACAAGTCCGACGGCACCTTGCACTCGTCCGCGCAGATGGTCGATTTCTGGGCCGGCTGGGTGAGCCAGTACCCGATCTGGCTCCTCGAAGACGGGTTGGCCGAAGATGACTGGGACGGCTGGAAGGTCCTCACCCAAAGGCTGGGAAGCAAGATCCGTCTGGTCGGTGACGACATCTTCGTGACGAACCCCGGCATCATCCGCCGGGCGATCGAATCGAAGGTCGGCAACGCGTCGCTCATCAAGCTGAACCAGATCGGGACGGTGACCGAAACGCTGGAGGCGATCGCGATCGGCAAGCGCGCTGGCTACGGCAACGTGATCAGCCACCGGTCCGGCGAGACGGCCGATGATTTCATCGCCGATCTCGCGGTCGGCACCGCCGTCGGCATGATGAAGACCGGCGCGCCCTGCCGCGGCGAACGGCTGGCCAAGTACAACCAGCTGCTGCGAATCGAAGAGGAGCTCGGGGACCGCGCGCGCTATGCCGGGGCGGAGCCGTTCCGGCTGCGGTGAGTCGAGATCGGTAACCCAGGGACTCGCGCGCGTTGACAGCGAGAGATCCGGTCGTGTAGCGTGGGTGGACAATCGAAGGGCGATGGAGTCCGCCGTAACCGTCCGCGATCGCGCGGTCTAATGGCTCCTACCAAGCTCGACGAAACCTCGTCGAGAACGTAGGAACGCCGTGCAGACGCCGACACAAGACGACCGGATCTCTCCTCTGGGACGCTCGCTGAACGAGAGCCTCCTGATTGCGCGGCACGTTCTCGTCGTCGCCGCGCCGATGGGGATTCTCGTGGGCCTGGCGATCGCAGCCTACGACTGGACGATCAACGAGCTGCTCTGGTCGCACGTCACCCGCTACCGGGCCACGCTGCAGATGTGGTTGCCGCTGGCCGCGATGATCGCCGCCGGCATCATCCTGCGGTTGTTCCGGGTGCCGAGCTCGTCGATGGCCGACGAAGTCGTCGACGCCTACCACCGCCCGGGGGCCGGTATGCCGGCCAAGACCGCCTGGGGAAAGTTGGTCGCCTCGATCGCGACCATGGGTCTGGGCGCCAGCGCCGGGATGGAAGGGGCCAGCAAGTGGCTCGGGGCGACGATCGGATCGGTGTTGCAAACCGGGCTGAACAAGCTGGGTCTGCCGGCCGCGCGCGGCGACGTGAAGACGACGCTCATCAGCGGCGGCTCGGCTGGAATCGCGGCGATTTTCCGCGCGCCGCTGTCGGGCGCGATCATGGGTGTCGAGTCGCCGTACAAGCACGACCTCGCGCACGAGGCGCTCCTCCATGCGTTGGTCGCTTCCGCCACGTCCTTCTGGGCCTACACGCGCCTGCGGCCAGCCACGCCGTACTTCCCGGTCAGCTTCCACTACGTGCTCACCACCAAGGATCTGCTGGTCGCGTTGCCGCTGGGCATCTGCGCCGGCCTGGCGTCGCACGTGTTCCTCTGGTCGCTGCGGTACTGGCGGCGCCGCTTCACCAACTTCGGCGGCCCGCTTCCGGTCCGGATGGCCGCCGCCGGATTGTTGTTGGTGCTGCTGGCCTTCGCCGGCTACTGGCTTCTCGGGCGACCGGTCACACTGCAGGCCGGCCTGCCCGTCGCGAACCTGCTGCTGAACGGCAACTTCGGGTTGCGAGCCGCCCTGCTGGTGTTCGTGCTCAAGCTCCTCGCAACCACCATCACGTTCGGCGGCGGTGGGGTGGGGGGGCTGTTCGTCCCGACGGCGACCGTCGGGGCTGCCCTGGGCGCTTGCTTCGACCGGCTGTTCGCGGCCAGCCACCCCGGCGTGTTCACCCTTCTTGGCATCGCGGCGTTCTCCGGCGCCAGCTACAACAGCATCCTGTTCTCCGCGGTGTTCGTCGCCGAGGCGACGGGGAACGTTTTCCTGGTCGTGCCGGCACTGATCGCTGCTTCTTTCGCGTTTCTGGTCTCCGCCGGCGTCTCGAACTCCAGGTCGCAGCAGCGGCGGCGCCCGGGGTGGCGCGAGGCGCTGGCCAAGATCCCGGTCGAGTCCGCGATGACCCGCAAGATCGTCACCGCCGAGCCGAACCAAACGCTGGAGTCGTTCGGTCAATCGGTGCTCGTCAGCCACCATCTGAAGGCGCTGCCTGTCATCGGGGACAAAGGCGTGCTCCTGGGGATGATCTCCGTGACCCACCTGCGCAGCGTGGCCATGGCCGCCTGGCGGCAGACGCGGGTGGGCGACGTGATGGACACCAAGGTGCGGACGCTTTGTCCGGACCACAGCGTCGCGGATGCGGAGAACGTCTTCGAGAAGACCGAATACGACTACGTCCCGGTCGTCGATCCGCGCACGTACCAGCTGGTCGGAATCCTCTCGCAGTCGGACGTCTACCGTTCGATCCAACCCAAACAGGCCGAAGTGGCCGCATAGAAAGGACCAGGAACTCCATGACGTTTTCCACGATGTGCGCGTTGCGTGTCTACTTGAAGCGCGGGGACGATCACCGCGACGAGGGGTTCTTCCGGCGCTTGTTCCGGCGCCCCTTGTCGACCCATCTTCTGCAGCAGGCTCTCAAGCACGGCGTCACCCACGCATCCGTGCACCTCGGACACAGCGGCTTCACGCGCGGCGCGAAGTCGGTGGCCATGGACATCACGGAGATCCCCGTGTCGACACTGCCGGTCTGCCTGGAGCTGGTCGGCCCGAAGCCGCTCCTCGAGCAGTTCGTGCGCGAACACGCGAAGTCGCTGTCCGGCGCGACCCTCATGATGCTGGAAGGTGTGCACATCGCCCCGGCGCTCGAGAGCGTTCCGGGGACCGCGCAGCACCACGTCGAGTACATCAAGGCCGACGGCGTGACCGTGCCGGTCGATCACGTCGAGCTGGACACCGCCGATGCGGCGTCAACCGACACCGCAGCCGCGGGTTCGGCCAAGTAGTCAGACCAGACGACCGCGACGCCATTTTCAGGCCCGCAGTGTCGCCGTCAGGCGGTTCGGGCGGAGCAGCAGATCGATCGCGTCGGTTGGGCTGGCCACCACGAGGGTCGCCGTACGCAAGGTCGCGGGCGACAAGCCCTCGCGGCCGAGCACGGCGATCGACAGTGTCGCCAACCGGAACATCGCGGCATCGTTGTTGCCGTTTCCGACCGCCACCGTGCCGGCCGAGCTGCACCGCGCGACGAACGCTGCCTTGTCGCGCCCGGTGCGAACCGTGTGCAGGGTCAGCGGCAATCCCCTGAGCGCGGCTCCGGCTGTGCCGAACGTATCGGCCGTCAGCACCGTGACTGGCACCAGGTCTGCCAGCTTGCGGAGCCGGGAAGCGAGGCCGGGAAGCAGCGCTCCGTCCAGCGCCAGTGTGCCGTTGAAGTCGAACACGGCGTGGTTCACACGGACGGCCGCGCCCCCGGGCACGAGAATCTCGATCCCTGTCCCCGCCCGCGTCATCCGAACACCCGCGCGTAGAGGTCCTGGCCGTGGCTGGTGGCTTGAGGCTCTCCCGGAAGTACCCGGAACGTGCGCTGCCCGTCGGGCAATCGCTCGGCGCGCAGGAACAGCATCCGCTCGGTTCGGCGCTCGTAGAGCCTGCGCGCGAATGTGTAGAGGTGGGTGACGAAGAGGACCTTGACGCCTCGATCAGCGAGGGCGGTCACGAGCTGTCGCGCGATCTCGGAGCCCTCCCGCTCGTTCGTCGAAGCGAACGATTCATTACAGAACAGCATGGCCCCCGGCCGAAGGTGATCGGCAATCTCGCTCATGCGCGAGAGCTCCTCGTCCAGCTTGCCCCGCTTCATTCCGGCGTCTTCTTCCCGTTTATAGTGCGTCGCGATCGCGGCGGACAGCTCGCCGCGGTAGGAGTCCGCGGCCACGAAGAGCCCGGCCTCCAACATGACCTGGGCCAGACCCATCGCGCGCAGCAGGCTGGACTTGCCGCCACGATTCGCGCCCGTGATCACGAGGACATCCTTTTCGTCCGCGTCGGCGCTGTTGCCGACCACACGCTGGTTCGACTGGAGCGCCAACGAGAGGTCATAGAGGCCGCGGAACGCAAGTCGCCGCGAGGCTGCGACCGCCGGGCGCGGAAAGCAGATCGGCTCGCCGATTGCCGCGAGACGATCGTGCAGGTTCAAGCAACCCAGGTAGAAGGCCAGCTCCCGTCGCAACGTCTCGAAGAAGCTGGTGACATGCCCGACGGATCTGGTGAGGGCGGTGGCGACGTCGTAGATGCTGCGGTCGCGGATGTTCGACAGCGCCCGGGCGCCGGCGTCGTCACGCTCCGGCAGGTGGTACGTCATCGACGCGGTCTCGCGGTCGAAGAGCCTGCGAATCCACGGCCGCTCGTCCTTGTGCGCCTGGCGCAGGACGTGATGCTCGCCCCGGTTTCCGGCGCCCAATCTCGCCGTCACCAGGGCTCCCTCGCGGAATTTCAGCACCGCGAGGTGTTCTTTGATCTCGTCCAGGTAGCTGTCGGACAACTCCCGATCCAGCAACTTGAACAGTGTCGTGAAGCCCTGCGAACGGAACCGCGGGCCAAGGTCCCGGGCCATGTCGCGCAGCCGCCGTAGCTGCTCTGCGAACAGATCCATGACGTCGACCGCCGTGTACAGAGCCGGTGACGGACGGCGCGTCCACATGCCCCAGGCGCGGGTGCGCTTTCCTTCCAGCGTCTGGTGGGCGAGGCTATGAAGCTGGCGCACGGCGGTTGGACTCTCGATGACGTCACGCAGGACGTCCTGACGGTAAAGGACGGTCTCCACGTCGTTCTTCGATCCGCTCAGCAGGACCTTCTGCGCGATCTCGCGGATCGCGCGGTCGGTGCCCGCCATCGCGCTCAGCACGACGTCGAGCGCCAGATCGTCGCGGAGGCTCCGCTCGTTCCAGGGTGCCGCTTGCGTCAGGTCGAAGTCGCGATCTTTGTGCAGCAAGCGGACCTTCATGACCCGATCCTCCGAATCAGCGCGTCGTACGTCAGCCCGTGCTTCTGGGCGAGCGCCAGCGCATACGCGAGCCCGTTTGGCGGCCTTCGGTCGAGCTTATAGGTGCGAACCGACGGATCGTTCGGATCGATCTCCCCCACGATGCTGACGGTCTTCGCGTCCAGGGTCGCGAGCTCGTCCAGGAAGGTCACGCACACGCAGAGGAGATCGAGACGCGAGATCCGTTCGAGGATCTCCCGGGCCAGGAAGAGCGC
Source organism: uncultured Myxococcales bacterium (assembly GCA_964546845.1). Lineage (GTDB taxonomy): Bacteria > Myxococcota_A > Polyangia > Fen-1088 > Fen-1088 > JADGRB01. The sequence goes on from CAZJMY010000792.1 coordinate 15,603, forward strand.
GTCCAGCGCGGTGGTGGACGAGAAGATCTCGTTCATGATCACCAGGCTGTCGCTGGTCGCCTGCTGCAAGCTGCCGTGAATCCGGACCAGATCGTCTTCGAGCTTTCCGTGCAGGGTCGCCACGTCCTCCTCCCGCTCGAAGTGCGTGAAGATGCGATCGCAGACGAAAAGCGTCCCCCGACGGCCGGGAATCAGGACCCCCAGCCGCGCGAGGTGATGAAGTTGCCCGACCATCCGGGCGAAGGTCGTCTTGCCGCCCTGGTTCGGCCCGGTCACGACCAGGATGCGCTCCGGGCCGCGCAGGAAGAAGTCGTTGAGGACGACGTTGCCCTTTTCCCGGTGAAGGCGATCGGCGAGCGCGAGGTCGAACGCCTCGACCACCCCCACGTCGCCGCGGCCGTCGGAGAGGGCGGGATAACAGAATGGCAGGCCCGCGTCGCGCAGCGACCGCACGAGGTCGAGCCACGCCAGGTAGAACTGCACCTCGCGATCGAAGTCGCGAAGCAGACGGATTGCGAACGTGTCGTGCCGGGTCGAGAATTCGGCCAGGTGCTGGAACAGCTCCGGCTCCAGGAGCGCCACCCGATCGAGGATCGCCGCGTCCACGTGCGACAGCCCGGCGGGCGGCTCCGGCTCGAGCTGGAGCTCGACCGGCTCGCCTTCCGCGAACTTCCGAAACGTCTCCTCGACAGCCACGCTGTAATCAGCCTCGCCTTGATACTGCTGGACCCGCACGCTGGCGTCCCGGACGAGCATGCCGAACCGGATGGACGCCAGTCCCGACGCGAGCTGCCGGGTCTCGGAGACCAGTGCGGTGAACGCCGGGGCTCGGACGTGGTCCAGCAGGGCGGACCGGAACCGCCGCAGTCCGGTGGATTCCAGATCGCATGAATCGAGATCGCGCGCCAGGCCCTCCTCCGCATCGGCGTAGGCTTCCGCGGCGGCCAAAAGCCAGCGCTGCTTCTCCCGCGGGTAGTAGGCTTTTGCTTCGGTGCCTCGGTGGGCGCGCATCGACCGCATCCGGCCGGCGAACGCGTCGACCGCCGCCCGAACGGGCGGCTTCTCCAGATCGCGCATCACCTCTTGCCGGTAGAGGATCGACGCCTGGTCGAGGAGCGGCGTGTGGATGAACGGTGCCAAGTCGTACTCCTCGCGATCGGCAACCAGCCGGGCGACGATCTGGTCCAGACGAAGGTCGGTAAAGAACTCGGGCGTCGCACGCTGTTCGTGACGCTCGCGCGTCGGGTCCAGGAACAGGACGCTCGGGAGTGATGCGTCGGGCGGCTGCTCGTTCGAGCCCGACGCAGGGGGCCTCGTCGACTGCTCACCTGCGAATGAGGTCGTCAATTCACCCTCCCCGGGGTCGCGGGCTTTCTGGTCTCGCTCAGCCATTCCAGGCGAACGTCCGCGGCGACCGTCTCCAGCAACGGCACGGACCCTCGCCAGTACCGGTTGGCACGCAGGCGAGCCCATGCTCTCTCCAGAACGCCCGGACGGCCGTCCGCCAGGTCCAGAAGCGCGCCGCGGGCGGTGACGTTCAGGTGGAATGGCAGCGGGAACTTCCGGTTCAACAACTCGAGCCATTTGCCGAGGTCGCGACCGCCCAACCTGGGCACGGCGAGTTCGCGGTACGCAAGTCCTGAGGAGCGGGCGATGGCCAGATCGACGGCGTCCTCGACCTCCGCCGCTGCGAGTACCGCCAGCTTCTTTCCCCGCAGCGAGCGCAAAATGCCGACCAGCGCCGTTCCGTTCGCATCGAGGCTGTCTAGGACCAGGAGGCCGGGGTCCTGCTCGACCGCCAACCGGAGGGAAGATCTCCGCTGCCGCGCCGGCATCGAGCCAGCCGCGGCGATCGGGTAGGCCGCCTCGAGAGCTCTGACGACGTCGGCCAGAGACTCGGTTCGCGCGAAATACCCGACGCGAAACCCTGCTTCACGAGCCGTGCGCGCGGCTTCCGTGAGGATGGTGGTCTTTCCAATTCCCCAAGGTCCGTGAACCAGCATCCGGCCGGCCTGAAAGGCTACGGCCACGAGCTGAGTCACCAGCCGCCGTCGTCCGTGATCGAGCCGCACCAGCGGCCCTCGTTGCTCAGCTGCTCCCTTGGTTCCGTGTTCCACGATGGCCTCCGCGTTTGCAGAAGCCATTGACCCAAAGGGTGGAGCGGCGCCGAAGCGCCAGGCGAGCCTCACCGCCTTGCCGATAACGGTAATCCCTACCGTAGCTGTGGGCAAGGACCGGGTGCTATGATGAAGCCGAAGGCGGTGGAGTCCGCCATAACCGCTGCCCACCGGGGCAGCCAATGACTCCTGCGGTGCTGCCGTGGGGTCTTCTCTGCAACCCTCGGCGGAGGTCGGAGGCAGAGGAGACCAGGATGATCCCAAACCGCTTCTTCTTCGTCTGCCTGGGCGGCGCGATCGGGACCGGCGCACGGTACATGGTCGGCGTCTGGGTGGCCCGCACGTTCGGCGCGGTGTTCCCGTACGGGACGTTGCTCATCAACCTGCTGGGGTCATTTCTGATCGTCATTGTCATGGGGCTGAGCCTCCAAAAGGGGATCATCCCGTCCGATCTCCGCCTGGTGCTCACGACCGGCGTCATGGGCGGCTTCACGACCTACTCGTCGTTCAACTACGAGACGCTTCGATTATTCGAGCAGGGGTCACGCGGGCTGGCGCTGCTCTACCTCGGCGCGACGGTGATCGGCTGCCTGATCCTGGGGATCGTCGCCTCGGCACTGGTCCGCCTGGTACCGGGCGCATAAACATCTGGGAGGACATGATGGATCTCGTCGGCAAGGCCAAGCGGGTTCGGATTTACGTGAACGAAGGGGATCTCGTCGGCCACGAACCGGCTCACATCGCCATCCTTTCGCTGCTGCGGAAAGCAGACGCCGCCGGTGCCACGGTCTCTCGGGGCACCGAGGGCTTCGGCTCATCGGGTGTGATCCACACGGTGAACCTGGCCGACGTCATCGAGAAGCTGCCGATCGTGATCGAGTGGATCGACAGCCCGGAGCGCGTCGAGCGGCTGCTGCCACGCGTGAAGGAGATGGTGCCGCGGGGCCTGGTGACGATCGACGAGACGGAAGTGCTTCTGTACAAACCTCGCGGAGTCCGGGACGTGTCGGCAGTGCTGACGGCCGCGGATGTGATGGCGCGCGACATCGTCACGGCGGCGCCCGAAACGCCGATCCGGGAGATCGTCGAGAAGATGGTCGGTCGCATTTACCGCGCCGTGCCGGTCGTCGAAGGCGGCAAGCCGATCGGGATCATCACGAACTCCGATCTGACCACGCGGGGCAACCTCGGCATGCGGCTCACGCTGCTGAACGCGATGGATGCCGGCGGGAAGCGCGCCGAGTTGGACCGCCTCGGGATCGGCGGCAAGACGGCCCGTGACGTGATGACGCCCGGCCCGGTGACGGTGCCGGAGACGATGTCCCTGCCGGACTTGGCGAAGCTCATGAACGCGCGCCACCTCAAGCGTTTGCCGGTCGTCGACGGCAGCGGAAACATCCGTGGGATGGTGAGCCGGCTGGACCTTCTGCGCACCGTCGTCCAGGCATTTCCCGCGCACGAACCGGCGCCGACCCTCGTCGGCGGGCTGACCACCTCGGCTCCCGTCTCGACCATCATGCGTCCAGATGTGCCCACTGTTCGGCTCGACACGCCGGTCCCCGAGGTGTTCCAGGCGGTCGTTTCGACCCGGCTGCACCGCGCGGTCGTCATCGACGCCGATCGCCGGGTCCTGGGCGTCATCAGCGACGCCGAGCTGCTTCAACGGGTGACTCCCGCCCTGCACCCGAGCGCCATCCGTTCTCTGATGCACAAGCTGCCGTTCGGGCACGGCAGCATCGACGAGCACCACGCGTCCGCCCGCCAAGCCGGTGATCTCATGACGGACCGCCTGGCCATGTTCTCCCCGGACACCGCGATTCGAGACGTGATCGCCAGGGTCGTGACCGGTAGCCACAAGCTGGTGGTCGTGGTCGATCGCGCGCAACGGCTGCTCGGGGTGGTGGACCGCGCCGACCTGCTCCGCGGGATGGTGAACGGGCAAGGTTGAGGGTCAGGACGGCCTGCGGTATTCGGCCAGGATGACGGTCACGTTGTCCGGACCGCCGGCGTCCAGCGCCGCCTCGATCAGCTCACGGGCTCGGTCGGAGATCGTCCCGTTTCTCGCGAGAGTGGCCGCGATGACGCCCTCCTCCACGGGCCCGTGGAGGCCGTCCGAGCAGAGGAGGAGCAGGTCGCCCGGTTGCATGTCGGCCTCCGAGACCACCGGTGCGACGTGCTCCTGGACGCCGAGAGCTTGGAGGATCACGTTCGAGTGCGGAAAGCTCTTCACTTCATCCGGCCGAAGCGTGCCCGCCTCGATCATCGCCATCGCAAGCGACTGATCGCGGGTCAACGGGCGTAGCTGCCCGTCGCGCCAGAGGTATGCGCGTGAGTCGCCGACCTGAGCCACGATCAGACGACCGGGTAACACCAGTGCAACCGTGCAGGTCGTCCCCATCCCTCTCTCACCCCGACGATCGGCCTCCGCAAACACGGCCTCATTGGCCTCATGAAGGGCGGCCGCGAGCGTCGCCGTTCGCGACATCTCCGGAACGGATGAACGGAAGCGGATCATCGCGCGTCGGATCGCTTGCGTGGCGACTTCTGCCGCTACCTCGCCGGCTGCTGCGCCTCCCATTCCGTCGCACACCGCCAGCAGGAGGCCGTGGGCCCCGACGGGGACGCGACGCCCGCCGTCCCACGCAATCACCGTGTCCGCCGAGAGGTCGGCGACCAGGGAGGCATCCTCGTTGCCGTCACGGACGCAACCCACGTCGGTCGCACAGCAGACGGACAGCGTCGGACCGGAGGTCGCCTGGTCGTCGACCTCTTCAGGAGCGGCCTCATCCCGTTCGCGCGCCCCGGCCACCAGGCCGGCGCCGATCAGTGAGGTCGCGGCGACCGTCGACATCGCGAGGACCGGCGACACGGCCCAGAGCGCACCCACCACGATGCTGGACAGCAGATCGCCGACCCCGTTCACGGTGGCCAGCACCCCGAACCCGAGGCCGCGCACTTCGGCCGGCAAATAGGTGGCGGCCGTCGAGCTCTCGACCGTCTCCCACACGCCCATGTAGAGCCCCGACACCCCGAAGGCGACCGCGAACTTCGTGAAGGAAGCGCCCGGAACCGCGAGCGCGACAGCGGGAATCAGCGCCAGGGCGTAGCCCCCCGCCAAGACGGCGCGCTTGGGAAGCCGGTCGGCGAGGCCTCCGCCCACGTAGCAGGACACCGTGTAGACGACGTTGTACCCGACGTAGAACGCCATCGCGAGGACGGCTGCGTGGGCCGCGCCGAACCGCGGCGTCCAGGCCTGTGTGGCCCAGAGGATGAGAAGCGTGTTCGAGAAGTCTCCGAGCCCAGCCACGCCGACACCGACCAGGAAGCGGCGGAATCCGACGGGAAGCGCGCGCGCTCCGGACCACAGACTCGTCCGCCGGCGGCTCGTGTGCGGCTGCTCGCGCACGAGGGTCGCGATGAGCACCGCCGCGATCAGGCCTGGTATCAGCGTGTACGCGAACACCGAGCGCACGCCGAAGCGATGGAGAATGCCCAGCGCGAGGAGGGGGCCGATTACGGCTCCGGCGCTGTCCATCGCTCGCTCCAGCCCGAACGCCCTGCCGTAGGTCTCCTTCGACGTCGCCTCCGTGAGGAGGACGTTCCGGACCGGCGTGCGTGCGCCGCGCCCCAACCAACCAAACAGGCGGCCGGCGAACACGTGCCAGCCGCGGGACGCCAGCGAGAAGCTGGCCATGCCGGCGGCGGTCAGGAAATACCCGACGATCGCCAGCGGCTTGCGGCGGCGAAGCCGATCGCTGTACAGCCCAGAGGCGAGCTTGGCGAAGCTCGCGGCGCCGTCGGACACCCCCTCGATGAGCCCCAGCAGCAACGAGCTCGATCCAAGCGAGGACAGCAGCGCGGGCATCGCTGCGGTGGCCATCTCGTGCCCGACATCCGAGAACAGGCTGGCGAGCCCGATCCCGACAACCGTCCGATTCAACCACCTCGCGGCGGACGCTCCGGTGCTCGGCGGTGTCCGTGCTCCTTCGGGCGCGACCTCGGCCATCAGTCCTCCTTTGCGCCGGAGGACGGGCCTACGACGCGCTCTCAATCGTCGTAGGAGTCATCGGCCGGCTGGACGCCGGCGGTTCGGGCGGACTCCACCGCCACTGACTTCACCTTCCAGGGTAGCCCGTACCGTTGAGGGCCGCAAGGCTCGTGCAACGAGTGTCTCCGACAGGGTCGGGCAACGACATCCGAACACGCCAACGCGAGCGGACGTGAATATGTTGAGGCTGGAGCGCCTTCAAGAGGTCCACGGCTGGCCATGAGCGAAACATGTCCCTTTTGCGCGATCGTGAGGCGACAGGCGCCGGCCACCATCACGTACGAGGACGCGGAAATCGTCAGCTTTCGGGACACCGCGCCGATGGCGCCATTTCATGAACTCGTGATCCCCCGGCAACACATCCGCAGCCTCGCCGAGGCGACCGAGCAGCACATCGCGCTCTTCGGCAGGCTCATGTTGGTCGCGCGACTTCGCGCCCGCGAGGCAGGGTACGCGGTCGCCGGCTACCGGGTCGTAACAAATGTGGGAAGGGACGGGCACCAGACAGTCGGACGCGTCCATCTCCACGTGCTTGCCGGCCGTCCGCTCACTTGGCCGCCCGGCTGAACGCTTGGCCACCGTCGCCCCTCGTCACGCGGATGTACTACGATCACTGCATTCGACGACCTTCTCGACCCGGCTGGGGCGGGGCACCGACGCTGGCAAACGACATCCACGGACTTCCCGAGTGATCATCCATCTTGCGGAGGCCGGCCGACTCCTGGTCCGGCTTTCAGGGCGCGAAGGCGTCTACATGAAAGCTGCGGCCGTGCTGCATCCTGCGATTGTCTGCCTCGACAGGACCGTCTTCCTGACGGCGTGGGCCGCGGGCGCGCCCCTCGAGCAAGCCGCCCTCGCTCACGGAGCCGAGGAAACATGGCGCGCGGATCGGAAATTCCCGGACGCGGAGGGGCCGCTGTCTGCCAGTTCATCATGGCCGGTTCCGGTCGGTGTCATGCGACTCGCACCAGGCAAGACTCAAGGCTTGCGGTTTGTGGACGGCGTGACGAGAACGATTTGGCTCCTCGCGAACGGCGCCCGCGTCATTCCTGTCGCCTGCGACGATCCGGATGACATCGATGTCATCGAACGGATCGCCGGCGCTCGCGAAGCGGTCGTGAGAGACGCTCTCGACATCATCGAGTGAAGATTCGAGACCTGTGACGGGTCCCGTGAACCGGTCAAGATCAGGGGGCCCGCCAACTCGGAAGGACGCAACGGCAAACGACCCCGGCGCGCATCCAGGAGATGCACGCCGTCGTTGGCGGGCCCCGAAGCGACCTCCGGGGCGATCGCGCGGATCTGATCCCGAACCTCCGAATCGAGTAGTGCCTCTATCCGACGGCGACGAACTCGATGTTGAGCGCGGCGCCCAGGCTGGCGGCTGGATTGATGAGATCCCCATCGGGGCAGTCGTGCCGGGTCCGCGGGGCAGAAACCCGCCCGCCGTCCCGTCCGACTTGTGCAGAGGGGAGTCCCCGCGAGCAAGCGACATGGACATCATCATCCTCGAGTCTCCGAACAAGGTTCGCGACGTGGAGCGGTACGCGAAGGCCTGCGGCCTCCACGCCAAGGCAATCGCGACCGTGGGACACCTGATGGACTTGCCGCCCATGGCAGAAGGGCCGGCGGTCGATACATCGACATTCGCGCTAGGCGCCCAACGCCCTCGTGACCGCGGGGCCGCCGACCGAGCGGCGCGGATAAAGACCGCCATCGGCCAGGCCGACCGGGTCATCGTCGCGACCGACCCGGACCGAGAAGGTGAAGCGATCGGAGCCGAGGTCTGGTCCTGGATACCGCCGGGGAAGGCCTGGCGCGCCACGTTCGAGGAGATCACGCCCGCGGGTGTCGAGCGCGGTCTTCGCGAGATGCGCCAGTCCCTGGCCGTGACGTCCGTCGAGGCGGCGCACGCGCGACGAGCAATCGATCGCCTTGCGGGCTGGCACGGAACGGCGCTCGTCTTCGACAAGCTTCGGCATCACAAGGGCCTGTCGGCGGGGCGGCTTCAGAGCGCGGCGCTACGCCTCGTTGTCGAACGCCATCGTGACCACGAGACATTCCGGCCCAGCACCTCGTACGGGCTGCGCGTCCTCCTCCGCACCGCCGCCGGTGCCGAGCTGACCGCGATCTTGGTCGATAAGGAAGGCACTACGCGTACGTTCCCCACGGAAAGCGAAGCACAGGTCGTGGTGATCCCCGCACAACTCCAGGTGGCGTCAGTCGACGCGCAGCGAAAACAGCAGCGCCCGCGTCCGCCGTTCGAGGCGAGCAGTTGGCTTCAGGTCGCGTGCAAGGCGCTGGGGCTGTCGGTGAAAGAGGCGACACAGGCCACACAAGCGCTGTTCGAGGCGGGCCACGCGACCTATCCGCGCACCGATACCGTGCGCGTCGCCGACGAGGCGATCACTTGGGCGCGGGCAGAGATCGAACGGCGGTTCGGCGCGCAATATCTGCCGGATGCTCCTTGGCAACACAAGGACACCGCGGGTGCCACGGTCCAGGGCGCGCACGAAGCCATCCGGCCGACGATTCCACACGGCGACTCTTGTTCGCTCGATGCGCGCCGGGTGGGCGAATGGGGCGAAGCCTACGCTCTGATCGAAGCGCGGTTCCTCGCGAGCCAGGCCGCGGCACGTGTCGTCGAGCAGACCGCCATCAAGCTCTCCGGCGTCGATGTCCATCTGATCGCGCGGGGACAGGTCGAGCTGTTTGATGGCTGGCGGCGCGTCCTGGCGACCGAGGCCACGGAGGAGTCGGACCAGCCCGGCGGCGGCGGCGTGGTGGACGACGACCGCGACGACGCGGGCAACCTTCCGGCGGTCGCATCCGGCGAGCAGCTCTCGGTGGTGCGCAGCGAGGTCACGATCCAGGTGACCAAGCCGAAGCCGCTGTTCACGCAGGCGTCCCTCGTCGCCGAGCTGAAGCGGCTCGGGATCGGACGTCCGAGCACCTACCAGACCGTGGTCCCGCTGCTGCTATCGCGGGGCTGGGTGACGGAGGTCGTGCCCAAGGTACGGCGGGCGAGCGCGAAGACGAAGGCGGTGCCGTCACTGGTGCCGGCCACTGCCGGCCAGGATCTCTGCACATTCCTCCTCGGGGCGCTTCCGGGTTTGGTCGATTACCGCTTCACCGCGTCGATGGAAAAAGCGCTCGATGAGATTGATCAGGGCGCGAAGGACCGCATCGAGGTCGCGCGGACCTGGTGGTCCCGGTTCGAGCGTGAGCTTGCGGCGGCCAAAGCTCTCAAGCCGCGCTCCGCTGAGCGCAAGGACTTGGGACCCTGCCCGAAATGCGCAGCCGAGCGCCGCGCCGGCCGGCTGCGGCTCATCCAGGGCGTGAACGCCGAAACGAAGAAGCCGTACGAGTTCGCGGGCTGCGATGCCGATACAAAAGAGAACCGCGTCTGTGGGCACACGGCTCAGGTCAGGGACGGCCAACTCCTGGCGCCGCCGCCATGCCCGAGCTGTGCCGCTCTCCTGCGCGCCGTCAACCGCAAGGACGGCGGGCGGTCATGGCTCTGCCGGGAGCACGGCTGGTTTCTCGCCGGGCGCCGTTGGGAGCTGGTCCGCGCGCCTACCTGCCGCGAATGCTCGGCGCCGATGGCTCATCGCGAGCGGCGCGATCCCAAGGGTGAGTTCTTCTGGGCCTGCTTCGCGCACAAGGTGTTCATCGATTCCGACCGGTTCGGCACGGTCCGTCAGGGCCGATTACGTGGCGTGCGGTAGCGCGACCGAGTACACTGATAGTCGCGCTGCTTACAGAGAGCGCGATGGCGGATTATCTTCTCGATTCCCCGACCCTCAAGTCCGCCGACGAAACCACGGCGCATGGTGAGGTTCGCCTCCTTCGGGTCGCCGCGCTGACGATTCTTTGGCATCCGGATGTCGCCCGTGTCGGCGAATCCGCGGTGCTTTCGGGAGCAGACTGCGACGTGAGCCGCGTGCAGCCGCTCTTCGGCGATCGTGGCCAGCAGAGGTCGGGCGTGCCGCTCGGGCACGTGCGCGTCAGCGCGCTCGAGCCGTCCTTCACTGTCCGGCAAGCAGAAGATCGGCTCCAGATCCTCGCGAGAAATCCCGACGCCCACGTGAAGGTCGATGGCGTCAGGTTGCTTGACCAGATCGTCCTGCCGCGCGCGCAGCTCGAGCGTGGCGTCATCATCACTCTCGCCCGCAGGATCGTTCTCTGCCTCCATTTGGCGCGGCCTGTCCGCGCCAACCCAAAAGGGCCGCACGGTCTCGTCGGCATCAGCGACGCGGTCGATGACCTCCGGCGTGAGATCGACCATGTGGCGGACGTCGACGTGCCGGTTCTGATCCGAGGCGAGAGCGGCACGGGCAAGGGCATGCTGGCGGCGGCGCTCGTGGCCGCCGGGCCTCGTGCCGGCCGCCCGTTCCTGTCTCTCAACATGGGCGCGATCGCGCCTTCGACGGCCGCCTCGGAGCTCTTCGGGCACGAGCGCGGTTCTTTCACCGGAGCCAATGTCTCCAAGGTCGGTCTATTCACCGCCGCCGACGGTGGCACGTTGTTTCTCGATGAGATCGGCCTCCTCCGACCCGACGTCCAGCCCTCCCTTCTCGACGTGCTCGAGACGGGTCTGGTCCGGCCGCTGGGGTCGACACGCGCCCGCAAGATTGATGTCCGCTTCATCGCGGCCACGGATACCAACCTGGAGCGCGGCATTGCCGCCGGCACGTTCTCCGAAGCGCTCTTCCAGCGGCTCGCCCGCTATCAGATCGTGCTGCCGGCGCTGCGGCACCGGCGCGAGGACTTCGGTGTTCTCTTGGTCCATTTTCTTCGGCAAGCGTTGAAGAAGTACGGCGAGCCCGATCGTCTCCGGAGCGCTGGTGAGCCCTGGCTCTCGGCATCCACCGTCGCGGCCCTCGCGCTCCGCGAATGGCCGGGCAATGTCCGCGAGTTGGAGAACATCGCGGGGCAGATTGTCCTCGCCAGCCGAGGACAGGCGACGGCCACACTGCCGGGCTCGCTCCGGGCGATGCTTTCGGAGACACGGGCGGCTCCGACGTCAGCTCCCGCCGCGGTCGCGAGGTCGGCCGCGGGCACCAACGCGATTTCCGACGAACAGGTCGCCGAAGCGCTCGCCCGCAGCAACGGCAGCGCCTCCCGTGCCGCCAAGATCCTCGGCGTCAGCCGCACGACGTACTACGAGCTTCGCAAGCGCAACCCGTTGCTCCGTTCGGTAGCCGAAATCCCGGACCAGGAGATCATCACCTGCCACGACCAGTGCGGCGGCGACATCGCCAAGATGGCGACCCGGCTCGGGGTGCCGATCAAGGCGCTCAAAGATCGCCTCGCCCGTATCCTAGCTGCCGGCAGATGATCGAACCGGATGTCAGTTCATGCTTTCCGCCGGAGGTATTGTGCCGTCAGCCGCGAGACCCTCGTCTCAAGCTCCCTCACTTGCTGGCGGGCGATGAGTTCCCCGGATCGATATCTGCGGATCGCGGCGAGTTGCTCGAGGATCGTCCCTCGGACCGACGGATCGCGCCTGAACGATTTAGGATCGAAGCGACGCATATCGAGTTGCTCGGCCCAGGCACGTAGGTCTTCGAGCTTCCCGGGGATCACACCGGCGATTGTACAGCTCTTGTCCTTGGCACGAAGTGCTACTGGCCGCGGTCGCTTCGGCGTAGCTCTCTGAGCAACCGCAGTGCCAGCCTCCGGAACGCCGGGCTCATGGAGCGGTACGTGCTCAGCAGCTCCCGCTCGTCGGCGCGCAGGCTCGCGCGACCCTCCGCGGCCGGCCGGCCGACCAGCTCCACGACCGGGACGTTCAATGTTTTCGCGATCCGCTCCAGGGTCTCGATCGGAATCGCCCGGCGGGCGGTTTCGTAGCGCGAGAGGGTGGCCGCCTCGCTCCCGATGGCGCTCGCGAGCTGCTCCTGGCTCATCCCGGCCCGCTCTCGAGCCTGGCGGACCCTCGCCCCGATAACTCGTCGCAGCGTCATCAATCACGCCCAGTTACTCCCGGACGGCGCGCGGTCTCCATGACTCAAATGGCAATATTCGACTTGTCCATACGAACAAATGCTGCCAATCTCCCGTGTCGGAGGGGCGGTGCCCGAGCGTCAGGGGGATTCGCATCCCGACCGCATGACCCGCTTCGCCGCCACCAGGATGCGAAGGCTCGGGCGCCGCCGGCTCCATTTGCGCCCGGCATGGTGACGAATCGACGAAGGAGGCCCGGCGAGATCACCCACGCTGCGGGCGCGCCAGGGGGACCGCCCGACCACGATGTGGCCTACCTCATCGTGATTGCGGGACCGGGCGTTGGGACGATCTTCCGGATCGATCGTGATCTCGTCATCGACCGCGACGAGCGGGCGGACATCAGGGTGCTCGATGACTGGGCGTCGAGGCGGCACGCTCGCATCCGTCCCGGCGCATCCGGCGCCTCGGTCGAGGACCTGGGCTCGCTGAACGGCACGCTCCTGAACGGCCAGAAGCTTGCCACCGCACGCGAACTCCAAGACGGCGATTGCATCTCGGTCGGTTCCACGACGGTCCTCAAGTTCACGTTCGCCGCCGGTATCGACGAGGACTTCCATCGGCGAGCGTACGACCGGGCCAGCCGCGACGCGCTGACGGGTAAGCATTCCCGCCAGTCCTTCGACGACGCGCTCCGCGGCGAGATCTCCTACGCGCGCCGCCACGGCTCTCCGCTCGCGCTCCTGCTGGTCGATGCCGACCACTTCGTCGCCGTGAACGGAGCGCGAGGTCGTCTTGCCGGCGATGCCTTGCTGATCGCGCTGGCTCGCCCTGTCGAGTCCGCGCTGGATACGGACGACATCCTCGCCCGCTATGACGGCGACGCGTTCGTCGTCCTCCGGCGATTCGTGTCCCTCGACCAGGGATTCTCTCTGGGTGTGCGAATCTCGTCCGTGGTGGCCGACAAGCCCATGCCGATACAGGGAGCCCGCGACCCCGTGCATAGCATCGGGCTGGCGCACTTTCCGGTTCCAAGAATCAACGATGCGAGCCAGCTCATCGCAGCGGCGGAATCCGCTCTCGGATCCGCGAAGGCCTCTGGCAGGGACCGCGTCGTACCCATGGATCGCTGACGGGCGAGACCCGAAGCGTTCGCCTTCCGAACTGTTCGGCGCTGCCGAACGCTTCGCTCGCGCTCTGTCACCCAGAAAGCCGCGAAGAACAGGCGATCTCGGGATGGCACGGCCGTTGCCGTAGTCCCCCTTCGAACCGAGCGCCATCCGGCGCTCGACGAGAAAGGGGATCACGCATGCAGTCCGCCCTCAAAACTGTCCCGAGCACCGAAGAAGAAACCGCCGCCGCCCGGCGGTCGACTCGCGATCGATTGGTGAAGGATCACCTCCCGCTCGTCCGGAGCATCGCAGGCGCGGTGCGCTCGTCGCCGGTAGGCGCGAACGTGCCGCTCGACGACCTGATCGCGCATGGCGCGAACGGCCTCCTCGATGCCGCCGAGCGTTTCGACCCGGAAAGGGGCGTGCCGTTCGACGTGTTCTGCCGCTATCGCGTGCGCGGGGCGATCGTCGATGGCATTCGGCGCCACCACTGGCTGCCCAGGCGCACGTACAAGCGGCTCTGCGCCGAGCGAATCATCGCCGACGGGAAGCCAGCCAACGACGTCGACTACCCCGACAGCGCCGCGGCACCTTCGAGTCGCGCGCCAGGGCCCGTGTTCGGCGACGTCGAGCTGAGGTCGCTGGACGCGCCCGCGCTCGACGAAGAGGCCGCCGTCCACTGGGGCGGGCGCTGGAACGGCCGGCGCATGTTCCAACCCGATGTCGAGCCGGACGATAGGCTCCACGTCCAGGCGCGCGCCGCGATCGAGAAGCTCCCCTACAAGGAGCGCCGCCTCATCGAGCTCTGCTACTTCGAGGGCAAGAACCTCGCCGAGGCCGGCGACGCGCTCGGCATGCAGCGCTCCTGGGCGTGCCGCCTGCACGCGCGCGCCATCGCTGCCCTTCGCGCGGCGCTGTCCTCGTAGGCAGCGCGTCCCCTCTGCCGCCGCTTTCGATTCCCCTCACAGGAGACTTCCACATGCAGAACGACACTTGCCTCGGTTCACGCACGCTCCTCGCTTTCGCACTGGTCGTCGGCGTGTTCGGGTGTGGGCCCGCCGATTCGCGGGCCAGGTCTGGTGCGCGTGACTCCAGCGCCGCGGACGCCGCTACCGACTCAGCACCCACCGACCGCGACACCGGGACCCCCATGACGGGTGCCAAGCCTCTTGCCTACGGCTGCAGCGCGAACAGCGAGTGCGCGTCCGGCTTCTGCGTCGACGGCGTTTGCTGCGACTCGGCCTGCGACCAGCAGTGCGCGGCATGCAATATCGCCGGTGGCGCCGGTCACTGCGCCGGTCAGCTTTTCGGCGACGACGTTCAGGCAGCGGCCCCATGCACGGGAGCCCACACCTGCAGCATCGACATCACGTCGCCGACACTCGCGAGCTGCAAGCTCCGCAATGGCCAGCACTGCACCGGGGACGCCGACTGCGCCGACGCCTTGTGCGCGACGTACTACCAGGATCTCGACGGCGACGGGTACGGGAGCGCGAGCACGTTGCACCTCTGTGAGCCCTCCGGCGCGGCGCCTCCGCCCCAGTACGTGACCGTCGGCGGAGACTGCTGCGACAGCGACGCCAGCGCCCACCCGGGAGAGACCGCGTACTTCTCGTCGCCCGACGCTTGCGGGTCCTGGGACTTCGACTGCGACGGCGCGCTCGAGGGTGCCACGGCGTTCGGCCTCAAGTACGGCACCGTCCCGGCCTCGGAGTGCGGGTCCACCACGCACGGGAGCTGCACCACCTGCACCAACACCATCCAGTGCCGCTGAATCCCTCGACACCCGCCACGAAAGGACATCCTCATGCTCAGCACCAAGTCGATCTTCCATGGCTCGCTCGCGCTTCACCTCGTCCTGCTCGCCGGCTGCGGCCCGGGCGATTCGCCATCGACGCGCGCCGATGCGGGGCGTGACAGCGGTCTCGGTGGAAGCCCCGGCCCGATCGGCCCGAAGAGTCCCCTCGCGGCCGCCTGCGGCGCGAACACGGACTGCGCGTCTGGCTTCTGTGTGGACGGCGTCTGCTGCGACTCGGTCTGCGGGCAGCAGTGCCTCAGTTGCGCTCTCCCGAGCTCCGTCGGCCACTGCGGGCCGATCGCCCAAGGACCCGATCCGATCGCCTCGACGCCTTGCACCGGGTCGAGCAGCTGCTTCCTCGACCGCGCCACCAGCATCTCGATATGTAGGATCATCGACGGAGCACCCTGCTCGTCGGACGCCGACTGCGGCAGCGGACACTGCGTCACCTACTATGTCGATGCCGACGGAGACGGATTCGGCACCGCCAGCTCGGCGCGGTTCTGCAACGAGCTGAACGCGGCTCCGCCGTCCGGCTACGCCGCCTACACGGGCGACTGCTGCGATCTCGACAACGGAGCGAATCCGGGATTCTCGTCGACCACGTACCTCGAATTTCCGGACGCTTGCGGAAGCTTTGACTGGAACTGCAATGGCGTGGTCACCCCGGAGCACACGAGCGGCTGCGGCTCCGTTGGACCGACCGCCTGCGGCGCACCGTGCGTCATCAATTTCGGCTTCGGGATCGTCACGGCTTACACGCAAGCCTGCAACTGATGTCGCCCCCGCTTCAGAAGGAAGGTGAACGATGAGCTCCCGCATCCACGCCACGACCGACTTCTTCGACGAGGAGACGCTTCCCGAACCGGAACCCACGCCACGCGCCCAAGCCGATCGAAGACCCCTGCGGCAGGCGTGCGTCCTCGACTTTAAGAGCCACGACACGTCGGTGTCCATCAGCCACGGCCCGGCCGATCCATCGCGGATCTGGATCGTGCTGGAGAGTCCCACGGCCACGCTGCACGTGAGCGTCGAGGAGAAGGTTGGCCGCGATATCGCCGCTGGGCTCGCCCGCGCGCGCTCGACGTATCAGGCGGTTCGCTCCGGGCTCCGCTGAGTCGAGATCGTCCGGCAGCGTCCTCCTGCGCCCGGAATCGGGCACCCGGTCGCTCTGCTCGGCGCCCCGGGGCGGACCCGCGAGGCGGGCTCGGTCCCTTGCCTTCTTGGTTCCTCCCGTTCCGGGCACCCTCCAAGAACGCGGTACCTCGGCCCCGGGGAGCCGGCGGCGCTCCCTGCGCGGGGTGCCCCGATTCCAGACGCAGGAGGACCGCCGTGAACGATCTCGAACTCTCTCTTCGCCGCCAGACCGACCCCGGCCCGACGCGATCCGACACTCAGCAAATCGAGCCCCCGGGGCCTGTTCCGGCCCCTGCCCCCCGCCGCCGGGGGGCATTCCCGGCCCGCCCCTCATCCTCCGCAGTTTGCGCACCCGGACCGCGGCTCGCGACGGCGGACCCGGTCACCGTCATGGTCGCGAACGTTCTTGGAAAGGACCTGGCCGACTCGGCGGCGGTCATGGAGAAGCTGGGTGGGCTCGGAGGCCTGGCCCACGCATCGGAAGCAGAGTTGACCAGCGCCAGAATCCCGAAGCTGCGCGCGCGCCTCGTGCGCTCTGCCTTCGAGCTAGCGCGCATGAGCATCGGCCGGCGTCCGACGATTGGCGAGCGTCTCTCCTGCGGCGGTGACGTGTGGCTGCACATGCGGGCGCGCCTCGCGGGCGTCCCAGTCGAGGAGTTCTGGCTCATCGCGCTCAACGTCCGGCACCAGGTCATCGCTGATGAAGTATGCGCGCGCGGCAGCTTGACTGGCGTCGAGGTTCACCCTCGTGACGTCTTCCGGCGACTGATCGCGCTCGGCGCAGCGGCCGTGATCTTCTGCCACAACCACCCGTCGGGAGATCCCTCCCCGTCCCGCTCCGACATCGAGCTGACAGGTCGGTTGCGGGAGGTTGGCGAGATCTGCGGGATCCCGGTCCTCGACCATGTCGTCGTCGCCGCCACCGGCCATGTGAGCCTCGCCGATCGCGGCTGGCGGTAGGCGGACAACGCCGACCCAAGAGGGAGTCCGATGATCACCTACGCTTGTTCCCGTGAAGATCAAGCATCAATGGAGCGGCGCCTTCGCCGACTCGTCGAGGTCACGCGACTGCCCGCCCGTGTCGGCCGCCATCGCGCCGGCGTCGGTGTCTTCGTCGAATGGACGGTGCGCGGGCGCAGTAGGAACGCCGCCCGCGAGCGAAGCGCAGCGCATTGGGCTCTCATGGACGCCGAGACGGTGCTCGGCGTGCGCTGCCCCGGGGCGTATGCGTCGACCTGCAACGAGTGCGACGCGACCCGCGCGAACTACGATCACACACCCGCCTTCTGCGTCGCCCTCGTCGCGCTGGCTCGAGAATTCGACGTCCCGCTGCGGATCGATCTGGCCGAGTGCGTCGGCTGCCATCGCGGCTACCTTTCGCCCGACCCGCATTCAGGGATTCTCGCCGGGCTATGTGACGCTTGCTATCGACGAGCCATGATCGACGCGGGCGCGAGCAGCGCGGCGAGGCGGACGTGACCAGCACCGGGCACGTTCGCGAACCGCGTGCCCGTTCGCTCGCGGCGAACAATTCCTTGCGCGAAGCTGGGGAGTGGGAAGAAGATTTCAACGTGGGCTTCGCGGAGGACGCCGCGCGCGCTCTCGCGGGTCGTTTTCGCGCGGCGCCTCGTGCGTCCGCGGTCCCCGATCTCCGGGACCTCCTGGTACGAGACGCAGCAGGCAATCCTTTCGACCAGCCTTACGTTCCCCGAATAGGCGCCGACTTTCGTCCGGGCGCCGGTCTGCTGGTCTATGGCACCGCCCAGAACCTGCAGGATGGCTCATACGGGCCTGGCGAGGATGCGACCTTTCGGCTGTGGGACGCACGACATTGGAAACAGGTGCCGATTCAGCCGTGGAGCGACGGCATACTTCCGGCGCTGGCGGGGGTGCTGCATTCGGCCCGTTGGGGCGACAGCATCCCCAACCTCGACGATGTCGTCGCCAGATGTGCCGTCTCGAACTTCTTCAAGGTGTCACTCCGACGACCGGATCGCCGCGGCGATCTGAATCCAGTGATGGGGTTGCCCACCGAGGTGACCGCGCTTCATTCCGAGCTCACCTGGCAGCACTTCATCTGTCATGAGGTCGAGATCCTCCGTCCAAGAACGATCCTGTGTTTCGGGGGAGGGCACGCCAAGCTTCTCCACTCCCGACAGGTGGACATCCCCATTGTCGAATGCAACGATCCTGCCTGGATAAAGCGCGGAATGGGCCGAACTGGAGGCGCCAACGGCTCCTGGACAAGGCGCGCGGGAGAAGCCACGGCCCAGATGCGCGCCTTGGTCGATGGATACCTGAATGGCTGCTCCCGCGACTATTCAGGTGGGCGACGCCATGACGCAACCACCTACCTGCTTACCTACTTTCTCGACTGGCTTGCTCTGCCCTAGTCATTTCCGCGTCACCATCCACCTGGTAGTGCTCGCAGGTACCACCGCCATGTAGAATGAGTCGAGGGACCCGCAACACCGGGAAGCCCGGAACTCACCGTGCCCAGACAGAGCGACCTCGTTCGCGAGTGCAATGACATACTGACCAGGATCGACGCGTTTTGCGCGAGTGGACGGGGGCGGCACCGAAAGAATGCCGGACTTCGCCGGGACCTGGTCAACACCGTCGCGCTCTTTCATGAGACGCCCGTCCGTCTTCGACGGAGCATCCGCTATTCTTGGGACAACTTCGACCGGCGACATGGTTACCGTTGCGCTCGGCTGTCGGTGGCCCTTCTCCTCCACCTCGGGCGACGGATGTCCCTGCGGCGCGCCTCCGCCCTGACATCGCTTCCCCTGCGCGACGTCACGTATGTCCTACGGTTGATCAGATCGACTATCTCCGAACTGGACGCGTTACGGAGCCTCGAAGAGAACGAGGCAGTCCGCTCGTGGGTCGACGCGCATCTCGAGAGAGTCAGGATCTTGATTGAGCCGCGAGCGCTCGAGGATCTGCTACTCGCGGCGGCTGAAACCTACGTCGTACCGGCGCGCGGAAAAGGGAATCGCTACACCGAATGCTACGGCATCTGCTATGGAAGCCGCAGAGATCACGCCCCGCTCTCTGATGGCCGGTTTCGACGGACCGTCTACGTGTCGAGGATCGTCACGCAGCTTCGGGCGCGGGCGAACGCTCACGAGGTCTATCCCAACTCTCAGAGCGCGAAGGTCCACGGTGAGGTTGCCGACAAGCTGTTCAGCCATCTGGCGGTCGTCGGCGACTACCACACCCATCCTTACGCCTCGCTCACACGCCTGCGCTCCGTCAAAGGCTGGCAGTACAGCGGCCAAGACGAGGAGCATATCGCCGGATGGATCGATGACCAGCGGACTGTTGGTCATGACCCGCGATTTTCGTTGGTCGTGGCGGTCGCCCGTGGGAAGCGCCAAGGCAAGCCGATGGTTCCCGCGCGGAATCGCGTACGGGTATGGCTAGGTAGTCTCTTCCTCGAAATTGCGGCGTTTCGCATTCTGCATGACCGGAAGTACGACGACGAGATCGAACTGGAGCTTCCCGCGGCCACGATGAGCCTCGTCAAGTAGCGCCGGCTGGCCCGGCTGGCACCGTCAGCTTCAGAGCTGTCGCTAGGGTGTCCGGCTCGTGCGCTCCGACGTGCGTCGCTCGCTACCGCGCGCCGGCTTGGTCTGCCTGTCCGGCGGCCGCCGGACTGCCCGTGACGGGGAGGTCCCCTCCGGAAGAATCGAGCGCGGGGGAACACCGAAAGCGCGGGCCAGGTTCCAGACCGTCAGCAGGTTGATCGACAGCCCCGCCTCGATCCGCTGGTAATGCCGCACGGAGAAGCCGTGGTCCATCATGTCCTCCTGGGTCATGCCACGCTCCTGGCGCAGCGCGCGGACGTGCCGGCCCAAGGCCACGCAGAACGTCCTGAACCGAGGGTCCATGTGGCCCGGCACGCTAGGACCACACGACTTACGACACCACGGTATGAAAAGGCGTGCTCCGGTGCGAGAATCGCCATAGAGTCGCGAACGTGCCCATTGCGCCAGCCGGTAGGAGTCCTCAAGGACGACGGCGGGGATCCACAACAGGGGAGGGAGCCGCCGTCCCGCGCGGCCCGGCACGGATCCCCGAGTCGACCGCGCGTTCGGGCCCGCTCTGTCGAGCTTGTATTCGGCCCCGCCCACGGCGAACCTGTGGTTGAGATGAGGAGCGTGTCGCAGCGTGTCGAGCAGTGAGCCCAGGGCGGCCCACGGGCCCACGAAGACGGAGATGGAGTTCGACCCCGCCGCGCGGGAGGTCCGCGCGCGGCCGTTCCTCTTCCTGGTTCTCGAGGCCGAGCGACCGCTGGCGGGCGGCGCCCGCTTCGCGCTGGAGGAACTCGACCAGGTGGTGGTCGGGCGAGCCGAGACCGGAGCGGGCCGGCAGAGCGGCCGTGCCGTGGCCGACGGCAAGCGCCGTCTGACGATCCGGACCGGCGGCCCGTTCCTCTCGAAAGATCACGCCACCTTCAGGCGCGGTGACGGGCATGCCTGGACGGTCGAGGATCTCGGCTCACGCAACGGCGTATTCGTGAATGGCGTCCCGATCGAAGGGCCGACCGCCCTGAACCCCGGCGATCTGATCTCCCTCGGCCGTCTGTTCTTCCTGTTCGAGTTCGACGAGAGCGAGCAGGTCCTCGACTTCGATGCGGAGGACGTCTCGATCCAGCCGACCGGCTTCCTGTCGCTCGTTCCCAGCCTCACGCAGAAGCTCGCGCGCCTCCGGCAGGAGGCCCCTCGAACCACGTCGATCACGCTGGTCGGTGAGACCGGCACGGGGAAAGAAGTCCTCGCCCGGGCGATCCACGCCGCCTCGGGTCGTTCCGGTCCCTATCTCGCCGTTAATTGCGGTGCGCTCCCGCGGGAGCTGATCCAGAGCGAGCTGTTCGGCCATGTCAAGGGAGCCTTCTCCGGCGCGACGGGGAACCGCGGGTACGTGCGCGACGCGCACGAGGGGACGCTGCTCCTCGACGAGATCGTATCCGCGCCGCCTCCCGTCCAAGTGGCGTTGCTGCGCGCGATCCAGGAGCGCGCCGTGGTGCCCGTCGGGAGCACGCGCCCGCACTCCGTCGACGTCCGCTTCATCGCGGCTGCGCAGCGCCCGCTCAGCGAAGCCGTCGAGGCGGGCGATTTTCGAGCAGACCTACAAGGCCGGCTCGAAGCAATGGTCTTCGAGCTGCCGCCGCTCCGCGAGCGCGTCGAGGATCTCGGGATTCTGATCGCGACTACACTCCGGGCGCTCGGCGTGACGGAGAAGGACAACCCTCGACTGTCCTTGCCGGCAGCCACCCGCCTCCTGCGCTATGAATGGCCCCGCAACATCCGCGAGCTGGCTCAGGCGATCGACGTCGCCTGGGGGGGCGCCCGAAACGGGGAGATCGGCGACGGAGATCTGCCGAAACCGAAGGTCGCGGACGGTACGCCGCGCTCGCGGCTCAAGCAACAGCTCATCGCCCACCTTCGCGCCGCCCGCGGGAACGTCGCCGACGTCGCGCGGAAGATGGGCCGCACACGCCCGCTCGTGTACCACTACCTGAACAAGTTCAACATCGATCCCGAGTCATTCAGGTCCGGCTGAACGCTGGACACGAGCGAACCGGGCAGCTCGGATCTCGCGGTGGTGTTCGCATCGCCAGCAGATCGAATTGTCGAACGGACGCGGAACTGCCGCGACCCCTGAGTCCCCTGGCTCGGAGGCCATCAGAATCGCCCGTGGAGGGTCAACGCGCCCGGCGTGATTGCCACTGACGCGGCGGCCTCCTTGCCCTTCCAGAGAAAGAGGGTCGCGCCAGCGCCCGCTGCTATGGCACCGGCGCCGATCGAGATCCAGCCCAGCGTCTTGGTGCCGTACACCTGCTCGCAGAAGCCGCCAGCCGGTGGGTTGCAGTTGGTGTGACCGTCGATCGCGATCCACGCGATTCCGGTGCCGACCGCGGCCAGTCCGGCAACGAAAAGCGCTCCTCCCGTCCATCGGCGCCAGGCCGGGGCCGGAGGCGCCGCCGAACGTGGCTGGGTAACCAGGGCGACACTCGGCGGGGGCGGGACTGGCGCGGGCAACGGAAGAAGGTCGACCGCGACGGTGGTCTCCTCTCCCCCGGCGACCGTCAGCGTCTTCTCGAATCGCTGCCGCCCGGGAGCGCTCGCCGCCAAGCGGAGGGTCCCCGCGGCGACGTGGATCGGCTCGGGCAGTGGCAACGTACCGACCGGCTTTCCGTCCACCGAGATCTGCGCGCCCGTGGGACCGCGCACGTCCAGGTGGGCAATGTGGTGCCGGGTCTCTGTGATCGTCTTCTCGAGCATCTCCCGGTTCTTGGGACTCGCGAGCCACGCCGAGTCGTGGCTGGCCAACGCTTGTTGGAGATGGGCCTCCGCATCGACCCATCGCTGGAGCGCGAACTCCGCCGATCCGACCTGCGCCATGATCCGACCCGAGGGCGCCAACGCTTCGGCCTGGCGAAGGAGCTCCAGCGCGCGCCCGTTGTCGCCCTGACGGCGTAGGTCCAACGCCTGGTGCATCAGCTCATCGGCCTGGATCTCGGGTCCTGCCGCCGTCTCGGCCGCGCGTGCCACGCCTGCCGCCGCCATGACGAGGAGCGCGATCGTACATCTCGTCATCAGGATCATTCGGTCCTTCGCCCTCAATAGTTGCTCTTCCTGACGTAGACGGCGGTCGAGCCGGTGGTCGTGTCCTGTTCGCTCCAGGCGACCGTCGGCGCCGCGAGCGGATCCACCCCCATATCGGCGCCAGAGACGCTGCCGCCAGATCCCGCCACGCCGCTCAGGACGCCGTACGTCGTATCCCAGGTGGTTCCGTTGAAACGGGCGACGTGCACCCGAGCGTTGCCGGTCGCATCGACCTGGATCCAGGCGACGACCACCTTGCCGTTGGATCCGAGGGCCAGGTAGCCGGCTCCTACCGTTCCTGACGCTCCGGTCGGCAGACTCGGTGTCAGGTCGCTCCAACCGGACGCATCGTGGACCCGGACGTGGATGACCTCGAGATTGGACTCGATCTCGTGTTTGAGTTCGACGGGCCGATTCTGCGAGTCGACCGCGATACTGTTCAGCAGGGCGTTGTCGGCGTCGAGGGAGACCCAGGCGCCGTTCACGTAGCTCTCGATCGTGTGTGGAGAGCCGATGCTGCCCGGGAAGAATCCGACCGGATCGTCGGCGTTGTCGAGCCGCAGGATCGGCCCGCCGGGGCCTGCGCTTGCATCGGACGGAAGAGTGGACCATTCAGGGTCGACCCACCGGGCTACGTAGCCGGGATTGCTGGGGCCCTGAGAAGCAGTCCATCCGACGGTTGGGGCACCGGAGGTGTCCACGACGACTGACGAGATCTGCACGGCTTGCGCCGTCGGCAAGCCGGTCGTGGCATCGTCCCCGATCGTCTCCCAGCCGGTTCCGTTCCATCTCGCCGCCAACACTTGGTTGGACTGCGTCCAGGCGATCACTGGCGCGTCGGCCTTACCGATCGCGATGCTGGCGGAGTTCACGGGTGCCGTGCTTGGCGAGCCGAGGCCGAGGTTCCAGGTCGCCCCTGCGGCGTACTGTGCCGTGTTGAGTGTGGTCGACGACGCGGTGTCCGTCAGATATGCCACGGTCGCGCGGCCCGTCGAATCGAGGGCCAGGTACGCGACCCTCGCCGTCAGGCTCGGCAGCTTCACCCAGAGTGGCGCGCTCCACGACCAGCTCGGGATGGCGCCGGTCACGTTGCCCGCCACATCCTTGACCGATGGGCTTACCGTCGCGGTGATCGTGGCCGGGAACGACAACGTCGAGTGGTCGCCCAGGGTGACGTCGATCGTCTTGCCGTCGGCTTCGAGGTTCGCCGTCGTGCTCAGCGTGATGCCGCCCGAGGCCAGCGAGATCGCCGCGGGCGAAACGCTCGACGGATCGAGTGCCTCCTTGAACACCACCTGGATCGGATCGGACAGGGCAACGTTGGTCGCGTTCTGGGCGGGCGTCCGGCTGTCGATGGCCGGTGGCGTGCGGTCGACCCAAATCGTAATCGGAGCCGACGTGATGGTCTGACCGCCCACGTCCGCGACGGAATCGATCTGGTACGAGCCCTCCGCCTCGGCGCTGGTGTCCCACGAATAGCTGAACGGTGGGGGCACCGTGACAAGCGTGGCCCCGTTCTTCCGGATCTGGACTTCGGCCGGCGGGTTGTTCGCCGGCATCGCTGTCACCTGGATGGTGATCTTCGCGTTCGTATAGGCGACGGCACCCGGGCTGGTGATGGCGAGTGTGCCGGCGCAGATATGAGTGGCTTCGTCGCAATTCAGATGTAGGCCGGCGACGTCCGGGTTGGTCCGCGTCGGGCAGCCCGGCAGGACCGCCAGGCAGGCCACGAGCATCGCCCCGCGAGCACGCCGCGCGATGATGGTCGGCGATGATCGCGTCATGGCGGTGGAATGGGATTGCCGAACGGATCCGTCCCCCAATCCGCGGTCTTGGCCGGCTTCCGCCGGGCGTGGTCGTGCTGGTGCCGCTTGGGGTGCTCGGGCCCTTCCGCTGCGTCTCCGGAAGGTTTCGTCGCGGCGACGTCCGCCACGGCGTTCGGCGGTGGCGCTGCCCGTGCTGCTTGCGGCGGCGTGGGTACCGGAAGCGGCGCTGGCATCGCAGGCGGCGCGGCGGCCGGCGTCCGCGCGACCGCGGATTTGGCCCTCTCTTGGGATCCGGCAGCGGGGCGGCGCGCCATCATCATGGCGAGCGCTCCGACCGCAGCCAGTGCGACCGCTCCGGCGGCAATCGCGCCGAGTCGCCGCTTGGCTGGCCGGCGGGCTCGCGCGCTCTCGGCCGCGTCGGGCTCGCTCCGCGCGAACGCTTCCTTCGATTCCGAGCCGCTTGGCGCGCCGGCTCCGAGGAATCCGAGCTGTCGGGCCTCGGGATCGTCGACGGTGCTCGACGTCGTCCTGGCTGCCGCCGGCGCATCCGGATCCGCCTCCGCCGCCGCCCGCGCGGCCGGCTCGTCGACGGTGGTCGTGCCGACCTTGACGGCCGTCGTGCTCTGGTAATGCGCCAGGACGGTCGCCGCGGACATTGGCACCTTTCCTTGCGCGATCTGGAGGACCAACGGGATGCCGGTCGTCGAAGCCTTCGGATCTGTCCGCGGCCGCGCGAGCGGCGGCGTCTCGATGTAGTACTTCTTCCAGACGCCCTTCCCGAGCTGGCTTCCGAACGGCCAGAGCATCCGACCGAACTCGTGGACCGTCGTATAGCGCTGCGCGGGATCCAGGTGCATCGCCTTCGCGATGATCTGCTCCAACTCCTCCGGAATGTCGGCGCGGAAGGACCGCGGCTTCCGGAACTCCCCCCGCTCGATGGCCCGGATGAGCGGCAGCCCGTCGAGCCCCTCGAGCGGGTGCCGGTTCGTCAGGCACACGTACAGCAGCAGGCCGAGCGCGTACTGGTCGCTCGCGGGCAGTGCCTTCCCGTTGATCTGCTCCGGCGACAGATAGTTCGGCGTGCCGATGATCTGTCCATCCCGTGTCAGCTCCGAGGCGAGCTTGCTGATGCTGAAGTCGACGACCTTGACGTCCCATCCAGGACCAGAGTCGGCATCGATGACCATGATGTTTCCGGGCTTCAGATCGCGGTGGATGATCCCCTTCTCGTGACAGGCGTGGATCGCGGCAATCACGACCAGCAGCACGTCGACGCAGTAATCGATCGGCAGCGGTCCGGCGCTCTCCCGGAGGACCCGACTGAGATCCTTCCCCTTGAGGAGCTCCATGACCATGTACGGCGTGTCCTTGAAGAACCCGAACTCCTGGATGTGGACGACGTTCCGGTGCGCCACCTCGTTGATGGCGTAGATCTCGTGCATGAAGCGGCGCCGCCGCTCCTCCCGCGAGCGCTCGTTGCCCGAGTTGCTGTTGAGCAGCATCTTGAGCGCCACCGTCTGGCCCAGCTTCTTGTCCAGCGCGCGGTACACCGTTCCCATGCCGCCCTGCCCGAGGCGCTCGCGGATCTCGTAGCGCCCGTCGATGAGCGTCCCTTTGACGACGGGTTCCGCCTCGGTGCTCATTCGCCCTGCTCCGTCCGCGCGCGCCGGACGTCGGCGAGGCGCTTGACCGCCTCGGCATCGCGCGGGTTCAGCCGTACGGTCAGGGCCAGCTCTCGCTCGGCGTCTGCGAGCTGTCCCTGGCTCATGTAGATGTAACCGAGCAAAGCGTGGGCCGGGGCGCCGCCGCCAGCAGCCGCCGCCCGACGGGCCAGCGCCAGCGCCTCCGCGGTGTGCCCATCGTCGAACCGGTCGCTCGCCTCGTGAAGCAGATCGCCCGGCGCCACTTCGTGCCTTGAACGGGGCTCTGTCGGAGCGGCTGCCGGCGCGGGCCGACGCGCGCTGCGTGGAATCGCCACAGGAGAGGCGCCGGTCGGCGCCGCGGCCTGCGAAGATGCCGGCCCCCAGGTCGGTGCTTCCGCGACGCTGGCCGCCCGAGAGGGGGCGCTCGTACTCCCGACGACAGCAGTGACAGGTTCGCGCATCTGTGACTGGCCGCCCTTCCGCAGACCGGAGATCGCGATGCCCGACGCCAGAACCACACCTGCCGCGACTGCCGCGATCAGGAGCTCGCGCGCCCGCCGGAATCGCTGCCTCGATGGCGTTTCGCTGTCTCGCAGCGCCGCCCTGGCATCCGCGATCTGTCCGCCGATGACCTCTTTGGCCTGCTCGACGTTGAAGTAGAAGGCCAGGATCGTCGCCAGCTCCGACCGCGGGTCCTTCGTGGAGTCCACGAAGCCCGCGAGCGCCTCCCGGAGTTCCGTCGCCGACTGATAGCGCTCGTCCAAACTCGGCGCAAGCGCCCGCATCGCCACCACGGCCAAGCCTGCGGGGATCTCCTCGCGGACCGAGCGTGGATCCGGCACCGCGTCGCGCCAGAGCGCCTCGTCAACCTCCTCCAGACGTCGCGCCGCCAGCAGCTCCCAGAGCACGACACCGAGGGCGAACACGTCCGCGCGGCGATCCGGCTTCTCCCCCGCCCAGACCTCCGGCGCCATGTACGCGCGCCGCCCGATGACCATCCCCAGGCTGGTCAGCGTGCCGTCAACGGCGGAGCGCGCGATGCCAAAGTCGATCAGCTTTACGTCGCCGGCCCAGGACAGCATCACGTTCTCCGGCGTGACGTCCCGATGGACGATCCCCAGCCCACCGAACTCGTGCGCGTACGCCAATGCGCTCGCCACCTCGCGCACGATATGCGCCGCGCCCACTGGCGGAATCCCGCGCGCGCCCGCCTGCCTCATGAAGCGCGCCAGGTTCGTCCCCTCGATGAACTCCTGCGCCAAGCACAGCTCGCCGTCGATGATCTCCACCCGCAGCGTGCGGGCGATGTTCTCGTGTTGGAGGCGGGCCGCGATGCGCGCCTCGCGCTCGAATCGCGCGCCCTGCTCCGGTGCGCACTCCTCCGTGCGCATCCGCTTGAGCACGCAAAGATCAGGTTCCTGACCGTCGCTCCGCAGCGCGAGCTGGACCCGGCCCATCCCGCCCGATCCCGAAGACCGGACGATCAGATACGGACCGAAGCGGGAAAAGTCAGGTTCGGCGCTCATCGTAGGACCGCGATTACTGCGCTCCGCATGTCTGGGCCAACGGCGAGCACGCCGTTACGCCGCATGTCGCCTGAATTTCGACACCACCCGAGTTCTGGCTCGCGAACACGCCGGTGCCGGTCACAGCGCCGACACACGCAAGGCCGACCTGCTTGTTCGCTTGAATCGTGACCAGGTTGAGGACCTTCTGCCCGCCAGACGGGAGGGTGTTTACGAGAATACCGCCCCACGAAGTCGTACCCTTTTGCCCGGGCCCGTCGTTTGTGACGGTCGTGTTCTCGATATCAAACGCCGCGCCATCGAGCAGGATGCCGCCACCGGCACAGCTATCGACAGTGACCTTACTCGTCATAAGCGTTCCGGCGGTCGCGCTGATGCCGATCCCCGACGCCAGCTGAGAAATCGTGACGTTCTGAACTGCGAGGGTTCCGCCGTGCGCGTCGATCCCGTCGGAGCCGCTCGACGAAATCTTCAGGTCGCGCATGAAGATCGACCCTGTCGTCATCGCGAACCCTGGTGCGACACCGGCAGCTATGAAGCCGCTATTCTGGCCCACGATCGACGTTTGCGCTGCGCCCTGCCCGCTGAACGTCCAAGTCCCGCCTGACACGCTCCCTCGCACCAAGACGAGATCCTTCGACGCTGACAGGAGCGTCGGAACAGGCTGCATCGAACAGAGCGGCTTCGTAGCAGTGCCGAAGCCGGGATCCGTAGCCGCGCTATCGCTACAGGTCGTCGTGTCGTTCTGGACGTAAATGGTTTCGGCAACTGCCGCACACCGACCATCTTGATGGCTCATACAGACGCCAGGGTCGGCGCCCAGCTTCGCAACACATTGATCGTCCGACGTGCATGGCACGCAGGTGTTAGTGGTCGCATCGCAGATCGGCTTCGTCGAAGTCGCGCAGTCAGCGCTCGTCACGCACTCGACGCAGATGCTGTTGGCACAGATTCCCTTGGGAGCAGCGCAGGCCGGCTGACAGCCTCCGGTACCAGCGCTGCCGTCCGGCATACCACCGGTACCCGCCGCTCCGCCTGATCCGCTGGCCCCCCCGACTCCACCGCCACCGCCTGCTCCGGCGCTGCCGTCCATGCACGCGGACGAAGCGCACACGCACGTGCCGTTCGCCTGGGGCGAAAGGTCGCAGGTCTGGCCGCTTGGGCAATCATTGTTGCTATTGCAGCGGCCTGGGTTGAGCTCCTTGTGCGCGCAGCCGGTCCCGGCGAGTGTCGCGAAGGCGACCAGCGTGCTGAGAAAGCCTTTCATCTCAGAACGTCCCCGCGAGCAAGGCGCCCGATGGACCAACGCCGACGGCGACGTCGTGCTTTCCGAATGGGTCGAGCGCCAGCCAGAGGCCGACACCGATCCCCACGACTCCCGCCGCGACGAATGCGATCCCCTCTCCCTCCGTGCGATAGGTGTTCCTACAGCTCGAACCCACGCAATCGATCCCTTTACCGTCGAGATTCCATAAGATGCCGCCCGCCGCCGCAGAGGCGGCTCCGAGGCCCACCAGCGACCACCCGGCGATCCGGCGGCCGGTGTGGGCCTCCAGTGTAGCAGAGCCACCCGGCGGATTTCCCATAACCGGCGCCGGGTTGGGCGGCACCGGGGCGACCGCCGCGGGGGGCGGTGCAGGTGTGGCGGTTGGCGGACGGGCGGTGATCGAATCGAGCAGTGGACCGGCAGCCCGCGCGACCGCCTCGGCCATCTGAGGGCCTGTGCACACGCTGCAGTCCGCAACCGCGGGCACGGAGCTGCCGGTGGCGATGCTCCAGAGGTTGAGGTCGACGTGATACCCGTGGCTGCCGTTCCTTCCGCCGCGGGTCACAAGGACATCGGTCGCCCCGGTGGTCTTGGCGACGGCTGGCAAGCAGGTCACGTCTGCGCACGAGGGCGCGCCGCTAGAATGGATGAGATCGAACCCATGCTGTCGGACCGCATCGTCGAGCAGGTTCCGAAGCTCGGCTCGCGTGTCCTCCATCCGCTCAGGAAGGTCGACAGCGTCGATCACGAGCACCCTCGGTTTCGGATCAGCTTCGCCTGCGGCCAGGCCTGCCGCCGGACGGGCAAAGGTGATGGTGTAGAAAATCAGCGACATGAACATGCGTTCTCGCGACATGGACGCCCGGGCCGACGCTACATCTTCCCCGCCCGGTTGTCCTGGATCCGCAGACGCGACGCGCAGTTGAACCATCCCGGCATCGGCCTGCTATTCAGCAAGGGTGGTGCCACCGCATAACGGCGAGGGACCGGAGGATGAACCGCAGGAGTCGCGGCCATTGGCGGGCCGGTGGAGGGTCGAGTCGTCAAGGGTGTCAACGGGTGTCAGCGCCGGGTGTCAGTCACTTACGGTCGTCCGTGGCGGCGGAGATGTTTCGCCCGGCTGCCGGCTGAGCTATTGGCGCGGGGGATGCGCGGACCGCAGCCTCGCAACGCTGTGCTCTGACGCGACATCATATGTCAAGCAGATATGAGTACGCTTGAAATCAAATGAACATCAGATATCATAGCGATATGAGTACGGAGACTTTGACCGACTTCCTCCGGGAGCCGAAGAGGGTCCTCAAGCAGGTCGACAAGGAAGATGTCGTGCTCGCGCGACGGGGGAAGGCGGCGATCCGGATCTCCCTCGACTCCCGGGTCGAGGCTCAGCAGGAGCGGAGCGAGCTGGCCGCCCATCTGCTCGCCGACGCGGTGGCGTCGATCCCGGCGATGACCGCGCAGATGACGACCCTCCTGGAGAAGCGCTTTCCCTGGGTCCGCCTACTGCCGACCGAGGATCGCGCCGCTTTCGCGCAGGAGCTCGTCGACACCATGCAGGCCTGCGCGTCTGTCGGGAAGCTGGCCCGGATCGAGGAGATCTTCCACGAATGGAAGGCGACCGCCGAAATCTACGCCGACCCTGAGCTGGCGGCGAAGCTCAAGGGTCCGTTCGCGGAGAGCGGCACACCGGTACGGCGGCCGTAGCGAGTGCCGAAGCGCGGCGAGCGGGTGGCGCGCCCGGCCCGCAAGGGCGACTGGGAGCTGCGGCACACCGGCGGATCCGTCGACGGCTGGGAACAGTTGTGCGCGCAAGCGCCGGGCCCCGCTGGTGACGCCTGGGACGCGCTGTCGCGCGATCCGTTCGCGCGCTCCGCTCGCCAGCACCCGCTGCACGGCACTCTCGGACGCGCCCTCGTCGGACCCAAGCAGCTCGAACAGTGGCAGTATGAGGTGACCGGCGCCGCGCGGATCTGGTACTGCGCCGACCGCGAGCGCCGGATCGTTCACCTCACGATGGTGAGCGTCGGTCATCCGAAGGCGACCGAGTAGGAACGAGCAGAGGCGCTATTCGGCCGGCGGGTAGAGCTGGCAGAGGGCCGCCGCGTCGCCGGCAGCGAGTGACTCGTGGTCGCCCGCGGCGAACATCATCCGCTCGCGATCGACCGGGCTGCATGCCGAAGTCTCTGGCCGGCCGCTCGCCGTTCGATGTTCGCCGCAGACGTCCGCCAGTCCGAGGACATGGCCGATCTCGTGAGTCAGGACCGATTCGAGACGGACGGACCGGTCGGGCGGGGTCGCGATTGGCGGGGTGGCGACGTCCGTGAACCCGAAGAAAACGCCATTGATCTCGATATCGGCCTCGGTCACGGCGCGGCCAGTCGCGCCCTCCGGATAGACGGTCGTCATACCGATCGCGCGCAGGGGATAGGTGGTCGTGGGCGTGCACCTTCCGTTGTGGCACCATGAGCGCTGGCGGATCGCGACCAGATCGATGTTGTCCCGGATGGCGCGCCATTCGGCTCTCGGCTCACCTACGGCTACCTGAACTCCACAGGGGGTGTTCGGATAGCTCCAGCGAGCTGCTGCTCGCTGGATAACCTCCCGGAACTCGACCGCCGACCATCCGGCCGGAAGCTCGCGGGCACTCGGCGTGAGGACGATTGTTCGCATGACCCGTCTGTCGAGCTTGGGAGTCGACGGGGAGCAGGCGGCGAAAAGAACCGCCGAGAGAATCGGGAAGAGAACCACTCTTCGGAAGTACATCGTGTCCCTCGCGTAGATCGCTCCAGCGAAATCCGCGCGGACATCAAGAATGGTCAGCGGATCCGTCGCTCAACCCGCCCGCATCGGACTTGGCGAGACGATCGATTCGGGCGCTATAGGTTTGGTCGCATTGAGGCTGGCCGCAGTCGCTCAGGATCCAACTCACCGATACGGATCCGGCGGCACCCGAGCCAGTGCCTCCATCGGATGGGGATTGATTGAAGACGACGTACGCCTGGATGTGGCATCCAGATGATTCTGTCCCGGAGCACATGAAGCCCAACTCTCCACCGGCGAGTCCCGGGCCGCTGCACGAGGTCAGTTGGTCCGGATCGAAGGCCGGCGAGGGAACAACGGCTTGCGCGGCATGAACGAAGGGGGGGCAAGTCCCTCCTCCGAGCGGTTCACCCGGTCCAGCCACGACGACATAGCTGGTTCCACTCGGCAGCGATGGAGCTCCGCAAGAAGCCGAGCTGCTGCTCATCGAGAGCACCGTTATTTGAAATTGGTCTCCTTCGGCGATTCCCGACTCGTCGCCAGGACACGACGAGTGACACCCAGACAGGACACTCGCAGCGACGAGCGCAGTGCAAAGGGCGATCGGACATGGCTTCCGTTTCATGATCGGTCTCCTATGAAGGGTCGAGTGGCTAAAATCCGTACCGCAGCGCGAACCGCGCCACGGCCACGATTCCCCAGCCTTGTCGGTAAGTCGAGACATCGTTCGTGCAGAGAGCGCAGGTCGCTTGCGGCGGACCCGCGTCGACGATGAAATAAGGGCTCACCGTGAAGAGAATCGAGGCCAGGCCGCCCTTGCGACTGCTGGTCGCGGCAAAGATCCCCGCCGACGTTTCGAGCCTGGTTTCATGGCGGATGAGGGAGTACGCCGGCTGACGGTAGTTACCTTCGGGCGAATCCCGAGGAACCGGAAAGGCGACCTCATGATAGAAAGTGCCCGAGTTCAGTCCGGCGGCAAGGACGAGACGAACCCGGCCAGCGTGGCGATCGACAGCCGGATAGGCTTCCAGACGAATCCACCGCGAGCGCGCGAGGCTGGTGTCAGAAACCACGCCACCGCTTCCCCAGTCGTAGCCCGCGTCCAGGTCGAACGCGATCAGCCTGTCCGGATAGGCGGGTAGTCCCACGCGAAGATCGAGCCCGCCGTCCAGCCATCCTACTTGGCCGCCAAGATCCACCGACTCCACGGGCGACACGCGGGCTTCGAGGCGTCGGGGAAAAACAGTCAGCGGGCTCCCGAGGTCGTCAGAGCTTCCGCTCGCCCTCGTGCCATCCGGCGTGATCAGGTCCCCTTGGCCGTAGGCGTAGGAGAAGTCAGTGGCGATCTCCAGCCCTGGTCCCATCAATGGTCCACGCGGCCCTGCCGGCGCGACGGCGCACCCGACGATCATCGCGAGCACGCAAATCCAACAAATATTCACCGGCGCGGGCGTAGCATCGATCCGCATCTCGGCCTCCAGTCTTCGCCTTGAACCAGAAAGCCTCCGCCGACGCCGTACGGTGGACGCCGACGGAGGCGCCCGCTAGTAGATGTAGATGTCGCACATCTCAGCAGTTGCCGAGACCCCATGGTCGCAAGGGACGCACTGGTTGTCGTAGGCGTAGGCACCGCTCGGGCACGGCTGGCAAGCGCCGGAAGCGTTCGCGATATTGTGGAGCGGACATGGGCTGCAACTTGCGTCCATGCTCAGGTTCGCGGCGGGCGGCACCCCAAGCCAACCTTTGATGTCCGCGCTCTGCGTGCAAGCGAGCCATCGAGCAGACCGCTCCGCCATCGTCGGCGCCGGTTGCCCACTCGGATCTTCACTGCCCCCCAAGGCTGACGCCGGCGTAGCGGCGTCATGAAGTGCGAGCAGTTCGCAACGGTCGCACCAGTTGTACCCCTGGTCCGCCATCGTATCGACGAGGCCGCCAATCACGTTGGCCTTGTTCGCGACCGCGCCCCTATCCAGCCAGCGGGCAACCCAGGTTCTCCATGCGCCTCCAGGAAGGCTGACGTTCTCGTCGCTGTTTGCGATGTAGCCCGCGGGCGACACCTCGACGAGATTGGTATTCAAGTCCGTCATCCATACGTCGCCGTTTCCCGGCTCGTCGGTGAACCGCTGAGTCGTGTCGGCGCGGTCGAACGCGTCGTAGATCAGGCTCTCAAACCGCGCGAGCTCGTCGAAGAAGGGGGCCGACACGTCATAGTCGTTCGTCCCCGTGTAGTTCTCGTCCATGCAGGGGCTTTTCATGCAGAAGCCGATTTGGCCGGTCGGCCCCGTGACGGAGTTTTTGCTGACGATATAGTTCGTTCCTCCAACCACTTGCATCGCGAACGTGTCGGCCCAGCTCTCCGTCATGAGGGCCAGCTCGTCGCTGCGCTTGGAGTCGCCCTGGAAGATCCTGGGCAAGAGGCCGTCCAACCCGTTGGGGCCGTCCTGCGCGAACAGGAGACTGCACATCGTGAAGTGGCCGTACTCGTGGGTTACCGTGCCGCGCGAGAGTCGCGCGTCCGGGTCCGCGCTCTCGTCTGGGAGGAAGAGATCTGTCTCGACAATGGCCGACCCGATCAGCGCAACGGCCGTCGTGATCGGGCCCAGCAGGCTGCTCACGATGTAGCCAGACGCGCCCGCAGCAGCAAGCGCCGCGGTCAGAGCCGAGGCGCCCGTGCCGGGGAAGTCCAGACAGGGCGTCATCGCACGCGCGTTTCCGCCGTCCTGGTTGATCGCCGCCGTCAGGTCGTTCGCCACCCATCCGGTGAGCACGTCGGCCGTGTAGCTGCTGCCGCCGATGACCGTCTTGTAGTAGTCCGACGAGTCCTTGAGCTGTGTCAGGCTGTAGATGTCGGGTTCGCTGATCTCGAGGTTCGCCTCGGGATCACTGTGATAATCGTAGTTCCGGCCGAAGTTGCTGAACCGGCCCGACGCGAAGTCGCAGACGGTGCTCGGGATCAGATCGGTCGTCATCGACGCGTAGTCGGTGTCGAGCTCGATGCAGATGTCGCCGCCCCGGCCGCTGGCTCCCTGAATGGCCGTCAGGGAGACCGTCCCGTCCTCGTTCAGCTGGTTCTGGTTCATCACCGGCAGAAAGCCGAAGCCCCACTGCTGGACCTGCACATGGGCGCCCGTCGGGACGATGGTAGGGCGTGTGCCTTTGGCGTCGACCGCCGGTCCCCACATCCGGGTCATCGGGGTGTTAGGCGGAAACAGTGGGTCGCGGTTCATCACCGTAATCTTGAGATTCAGGTACACGCGGTGCTCGAAGACGAGCACGAACTTCTGCATGCCCTGTTCGGCCAGCTTCCACCCGTCGTCGAGCAGGTTCGCGCTGAAGTCGATCGCCGCGTCGAAACCGTTGACGGCATAGTCGAACCCGTACTCGCCGTAGTGGGCCACCGGGTTGACGACGTGGTTCTTCGTCCAGCCCCACGCATCCGACGCCGCGTCGCTGATATCGCCGGGCCAGCTCGTCGGATCGTACCAGGAGGGCTGCTGCACAGGATGCGTGGCCAGCCAGTCGGCATACCCCGAGCTCCCGAGGGCCGAATACTTGATCGAGCCGTCGCTGTTCACGTACTGCGGGTCGTCCGGGGGCGTCGGGATGATGAACCGAAACGGCGGGGCGATGTTTGCGTTCTGGGCCTGGATCCCGAAGTCGCGGAAGACGTTGAAGAGCTGCGCCGGGAACAGGGCGTACACGACCACCCCGCGCCCATCGGTCGAGTGACCGACCCGCCCGCAGCGACCGCTCAGGGTCGACAGGTACCGCTCGGAGATCGGCTGCGCGCTCCAGTAGACGCGCAGGCGGTCGAGGGCGGCCAGTTGGTCCTTCGACTCGATATATACGAGCCCGTGATAGATGGCCGGGTTCCCGTCCCGGTCGGTCTCGGGCAGCTTCGGCATCGTGTTCCAAGCGAAGCCGTCGCGCATTTCGACGACCTCGTCGGCCGCCAGTGGCGGCGGCAGTTCGGCGTTGCACCCGCCCCCCAGCGTGAGCGCCGTGCTCGTCACGCCCGTCGGGTCCTGCGCATCCCCGCTCACGATGCGCAGCGAGAACCAATTCGACGCGACCTGCTGGGCGGCCACGTGCCCGTCGTCACATGACTCGAGGAAATACCGGAGGCCGTGCATTCGATCGAGGTCACTGACCGGGTGGGGGATGCTGGAGCCACCCCGGTACGTGCAGGTCGCGACCGAGGTCGCGTTGCGGTACTGGAGCTGCGCCTGGCCGTCCCCTGCGTTTCCCGTCTGTACGTAGATCGCGTCGGGGATGTTGAAGACGACCGGAGCGGGCGTGGTCTGCTGCCCGACCTGCTGACCGCCGGTTCGGTAGTTGATCGAGGCTCGCAAGTTGACCGGAGCGTCGCCCCATACGATGGGCGTTTGCGGGCGCAGCGGCGCCGCCGTCGGCGACTGCGCTTCGTCTTGAGGGTGGCACGCCGACGTCCCGGCGAGGACGCCAAGACTCAGGATGATCACTTTCGTCGTGGTCTTCATTTCCCGCTCCCTGAATGCTCAATGGGTGCCACTCGCGATTCTCGCGAATGGTCGAGCGGTGGCTCAGCAACGGCCGTGCCTGTCTGACATCCCCGGTGACCGCGCGTCGTCTTTTTCGACGCGCACGGCGCTCATCGCCGAGCGTCGCGCTTTTGCAGCGGATCCGACCGTGAACGGGCAATGGCCGACGCGTCAAAGAACGTCAAGATCGTCAATCGGTGTCAGCGGGAGGCGAAGAATGCTGACGCGTGCTCTGGCATCGGACCTTCAGCAGCTTCGGCGCCCGCTGTCAGGGAACGCCAATCGCCATCGGCGAGCATCATCGGAGGTCGAGCGGCCTGGCGGACGAGACGCCGTTGGAGACGGGCACCTCGCGTTGGCGCGGTCGTTGCTCTGGCGCTCGCCACCATGAAGTTCCTTCAACTGACAGCGGTCGTCCGGGACATCCGCAACGCCTCGATGGTGGTGGTGCCCTTCTCGCGGTCTCCCGTGACCGCGGGCAGAAAGGACAGCAACCTTCTCCGCCTCGACGCCCCCAGCGTCTCCAGACACCACGGCGCCTTCATGTTTTCGCGCCGCGGCGGGCTCCAATATGTCGACCTCAGCTCCGCGAACGGCAGCTACATCGACGACCGGCGTATCCAGCCCGACACGCCGCTCGACGTCAGTGACTCGTCCGTGATCACGATCGGCCCCTACCAGATCATCGCCTATCTCGAGCTCGTGCCGCTCACCGTCGCGCCGAGCGATCCGGACGCCACGACCAACATCCTCGGCGACGCGCGTTCGCCCGAAGTCTCCTGGATCGGCGCCTGGAAGGAGACGCTCGCGCGGAGCGAGCCGCTCCATCGAGTGCTGGCGCAGCACGCCCCCGCGGACATCCTCGGGCGCGCCGCCGAGGTGATCGAGGCCGTGGCGGACTTGGTCATCAAGTACCGGGGACCGGGTCATTCCGGATTCCCACTGGCGCTCGCGACGGCGGCTGACGAGATCGTCGCCTATCTTCTGGATCCCGAAGCCGAGCGCGAGCGAGTTGGTGAGCTACGTACCCTGCTGGCCGAGATGCTCCGCTTTCCCTTGACCGTGGTCCCGGGGGGCACCTCGTGAAGGCCCGACGCCAGTCCGTCCGTCGCTGGCCGGCGCGCGACTTCCTGGCCGAGTTCGAGCCCGAGCTGAACCAGCCGCACGCGATCGAAGAGCTCGCCCACGACGATCCCGCCCTGCGCCGCGCATATCGGGCGCTACGCAGGCGCTCGCGCGAAGTCCAGGCGCAGGTCCGGAACGAGAACTGGGCCAGCTTCTCCGATGCCCGCGTACTGGTGCAGACCTTGGAGTTCGAGCTCGCGTTCAATCTCGGCTTCGAACACGGACTTCTGCGCGGACGTGCCGAGTCGTTCCGTGGCGCGGCTCACAATCCCCGCCCCGCCGGTCGCGAGGCCAAGGTCGACTCCCGACTCCGCGCCCTGCTCGCGGCCAGCAATCTCCCTCCCGACCAGGTGCTGGCGACCCTGCTCAGGTTCGCCTACGCGTTCGCGCGAGGGGAGCCCGAATCGAACGCCGAGCGCTGAAGGCGCATCGCTGTGAATGCGCTCACATGTGTTCTCCACTCGAACGGATACGATTCGCTGTCGAAGACGAGGAGGTCGAAGATGAAGTGCTTTCAACACGCCGATGCTGACGCTGCGGCGCTCTGCCCACGGTGCCAGAAGGGGCTCTGCCACGCGTGCGCTTCGCAGTTCGCGCCCATGTCCTGCGAAGCCTGTTTCGCCGGTCACAACCGGCGTGTCGTGGTCCACCACGTCGGCCGCCTCTTCTTGACGGCGGCCGTGTTCGCGGGCGCCACCGCCTTCTTCGCGTCGCAGCCTCACCCCGATCGCGCGTTTCCCGCCCTCATGGGAGGGGCGTTCGTCTCGATGCTGTGGGGATGGATCACCATCACCGAGCATTCGTCGCGAGGCTCGACCATCGTCGCGTCGCCTGGAGTGTGGCTTCTCTTCGCGATGATCAAGCTTCTGCTCTCGGGCTTCGTTGGCCTCGTCGCTGCGCCCTTCGGCATCGTGAACGGCGTCTTCCAGATCGTCCGAGTGATCCGCGCCAGGCGAGCGCTCCGATCGGGGGACGGCATCCCCGTGCCACGTGAGCTCGCGCCGGCGAACACGCCGGCCACCGGGATCTAGCGCCGAGCGATCGTCCGGATCGCGCTTCCTCGCGTTGTCGATGCCCCTCCGCGTCCGGAGTCGGGCACCGGCGGCGTCCCCACGCGCCCTCGCCGTGCGCCGCTCCGCGGCCTCGGCCCTCTGCTTTTCCGGCTCCCCCCGCCGCGGGCGAGTCCCCCCCAGAAAAGCGGGCCTCGCGACGAGGGAGCTAGGTCCCGCCGCTCTTCGGGTGCCCCGACTCCAGACGCAGAGGAGCACCACCATGAGCGACGAAGCGCAGATCACGACGATCCCGACCATCGACAGCCCACCACCGGCACCGTCCACCTTCAGCCCGGAGCCCCCGGGGCCTGTTCCGGCCCCTGCCCCCCGCAAGCGGGGGTCATTCCCGACCCGCCCCTCGTCCTCCGCAGGTGCGGGGACGGAAGATCGACGGAGCGTTTACGACATCGTCACGGCGCGCATAATGGAGCTGCTCGAACGCGGCACCGTCCCGTGGCGCGCCGGCTGGACCGCTTCCGGGCTTGGCGAGCCGCGCTCGGCCATCACCGGGAAGCCGTACCGGGGGATCAACAGCTTCCTGTTGGCGCTCGCCGCGCACGCCGCCGGGTACCGAAACGCCTCATGGCTCACGTTTCGTCAGGCGAAGGAGCTTGGCGGTTCGGTCCGCAAGGGCGAGAAAGGTTCGCTCTGCATCTTCTGGCGTGTCCTTGACGGCAAGCGCGAGGGATCGGAGGCCGACGGCGGTACGACCAACGCGCCGGTGGATGACCAGGCCGCGCCCCAACGGGGGGAACGCCGCTTCGTGCTGCGCTACTACACGGTCTTCAACATCGAGCAGTGCGAGGGACTCCCCGCGCGGTTTTCCCCCAACCCCGACGCGGCGCCAGAGCGGCGAATCTTCCCGTGCGAGCGCATCCTTTCCGGCTTCGCCCGCGGCCCGCGAATCGAGCACGGGTTCAACTCCGCCTCGTACTCCGTCGCCGACGACCGCATCGCGATGCCCGCGCCGGCCGCGTTTCGCACACCCGAGGAGTATTACGCCACGCTGTTTCATGAGGCCACCCATGCAACGGGTCACCCCGACCGGCTCGCTCGATTCTCCCCCACCGACGCACCGGCCCCCTTCGGCTCGCCCGACTACTCGCGCGAGGAGCTGGTCGCGGAGATGGGCTCCGCACTCCTCTGCGCCCGCGCCGGGATCTCGTGCGCCACGATCGAGAACCAGGCGGCTTACATCGCCGGTTGGCTCAAGACGATCCAGGCGGACGTCCGGGCGGTGGTGATCGCGGCGGCCCAAGCCCAGCGCGCGGTCGACCACATCCTCGGCACCGGCACGGATGCGGAGCCATGCGACCCGCTCAGCTAACACTCTTCGCGCCGGCAGCGGCGCCGGAGGAATTCGTCCGTGGCGTGCGGCTCGACCGGACCGGCATGTCCCGGTACGTGCACGTAATGGTACGGTGACGCATGGACAGGAGCAACGTCCGAATACTCGTGGAGGATTTCGCCTCCCGCCTTGAGATGCTCATCCGCGCGGAGCTGCTGGCCCGCGCCGGTGCCGCCCTCCCGGCTGGTGCTCGCGCACCCGCTCGCGGCGCATCCGGCGCTGCAAGCGCGAGCCGCCGGTTGCAGGGTAGGTACCTCGGGGCCTTGCGATCTCTGAAAGGTCATGATCGGCGGCGCGTTCAAGAGCTGGCGCGCACGAAAGGCGTCGCCGCCGCCGTGAAGGTCGCGGACCGAATTCGCGCGCGCTGACGCACCTCTGCACGCGGGCCGCGGCCGCCGGAAACTACGCCGTGCGCCCGGCCGACCATATCCGCAGGCGGATTGATGCCGCCGCGGAGGAACGATGTCAGAGGAGCGCTTCTTCGCCCGGATCCGGTGGCAGGCGGATGCCGATCCGACCTGGGAAATCGAGACGACTCACCGCGGATTCGAGACCGCCGAGGACGCCG
Source organism: uncultured Myxococcales bacterium (assembly GCA_964546845.1). Taxonomy (GTDB): domain Bacteria; phylum Myxococcota_A; class Polyangia; order Fen-1088; family Fen-1088; genus JADGRB01. The sequence continues at coordinate 55,956 of CAZJMY010000792.1, forward strand.
CTCTCTTCGCGAACGGGTTCCTCGAAGCCGGGGCCGACGAGCTACGACTCGAATCGGGTCGGCTGCTCCTGACGCTGACCGATCATTCTTGGAGCGAGCTGCCCGCGGAGGCCGTCCAGATTTGGCGGCTCCATGACGACGGTGCCGACTGTCAGGTCGCGGATGACCAGGATTTCGAGCGGGCGCCCATCTCGATCGAGCGGCTCTCGGCCATGGGGTTCGATGGCGGCTTCACGCAGATCAAGTACGGCGTGACGGATGCCGCAGGCGTCCAGGTCGACGTGGTGCTCGGGCTGAACGAGACCGGTAACCTCAGCGTGACGGTCGAAGCCGCGCCGTCCGGACCCGGGGAGGACGCCTCGTTCGCCTTCGGGATCATCCCGCGGGCCTGACTTCCTTGCATGCGGTCGACGGTACGCGGTGCGGTCATGCCGATGGTTCCCTCGGATGTGTCGGGCGCGCGGGCGACTCTGCTCGGCGCCGGGCCGCGGACCGAAGGCTCGGGCCTCTGCTTTTCCGGTTCCTCCCGCGATGCGGGTCCCTCCGAAAAAGCGGCCCTCGGCAGCCGGGAGCCGGCGCCGCGCCCCACGGGCGACCCGACACCGCCGAAAGGAATCAACGTCATGGACTCACCCGCTACCTTATCCACCGCCCCCGAAGGCCACCAGCCACCGTCTGCTTACGAACGCTACGCCGACGTCTTCAGCCGCGTCTACGCCGACGCGCGCTCGATCGCGATCGCACTGGAGGTGCTCGACACGTATCGGGCGCGCGAAGCCCTCGCGCGGCACGCCGACCAGGACCTGCCGAAGCGCGCCATCGCCACCGCGGCCTCGCTGTTTCATGTTCCCGCGAAGAGGCTGCTCGAACGAAATCGCCGCACGGACGTTACGTCTGCCCGCTATGTGGCGGCCTGGGTGCTGCACCGCCGCCGATGGTCCTACGCAAAAATCGCGGAGCTGTTCGGCATGGACCACTCGACGATCATTCACGGTCTACGGAAGGTCGCGACCAGGGGCGACCTCCTGCTCACCGCGCTCAAGGCGGAGCAACTCCTGGACAGAGATCCGGTTTCTCTTTTCCGTGGGTAGGCTTCGAGCGTCCACCGCAGCCTCGCGGGAGCGCGCTCAACTCATCCGGGCAATCTGTCGAAGAGCGTTCCGGAATGCCGACTCCACCAAAGCCGCCACGTCCTCCGACTCCTCCCAAGCCCCCGACGCCACCAAAAGCGCCGTCTCCGCCCAAACCCCCGACGCCACCGCGACCGCCTCGATGAGGGCGCATCCAAGGAGATGAATATGCGGACCGTTCTCGTCGCCGCCGCCCTCTTCGTGCCGATCGCCCTCTGGTCCGGGAGCGGGCTCGGACAGCAGCCGGGCAGCGAAGGTCATTGGTATCTCTGTAAGGGTCGAATCGACGGCAAGAAGAAGACGCTGCGATGCTGCGGAGCGAACAGCGAGCAAGCCCACAATCACGCCTATGCAAATTTCGACCTGGACCGGCCCCCAACGTGCGAGATCACAAACGACATCTGTGTCGTGAAGGACTCGGGGAACTGCAGGAAATAGCCTGGGATCGGAATGAACCGCCCCGTCATCGAGGTTGCGCTCATCGCAGGCGCGCACTTGGCGCTCTGCGCGCTCGGAACAGACGTGGGCGCCGCGGACGGGAACGGATACAAGGGCATCCCATGGGGTACCGCCTGCGAGGACGCGATTGCGCGGCTAGAAAACTCTGGCGTCGAGTTTCGGACCTTCAACAGCTCCACACGTAGAGAGGGATTCGCGAACAGTGCGAGTAGCGGCGGGCCGCTGGGCTACGGTGATTGGTACATCCCGAACGCCTGGTGTCCCGGCAACGATACCGCGATGACCGCCGCGTTCGGGAGTGGGTCTCCGTATGCGGAAGCTGCCGGCTCAGCAGGCGATGTCGACTTCACCGCCTACTGCCGAACGGGAAGGTTTGTTGGAGTGCAGATGTCCGCCGAAGCTTCATCTCCAGAGGGCCGACGGGCCGTGCACTGCTCAAGAAGACCGCAGGACCAGCCATCACGACGAACCGGGACGTCGGCGCCGTCCACAGCGTGCTCAAACCGAGAGGTGATTCCGCCCGCTTCTTGTCGGTCACGAAGAACGTAATGTATGGAATCGAAAGTGCGACGTATTCCGTCGTCGAGTCGATGGAGTGGAAGACCCTTCGTGAGGCGTACCTGCAATGCAGCCACCAGAACGCCGAGAGCGAGAAACGAGATCAGCGGCGCAATCGACGACAAGCCGAGTCCGTCGTCGAATAAACATCAGATCGGCTTTCTTCCCTGCAGCGCCGGGCTGCCCCCCAGCCCGGCATAGTGGCCACCCCGGCCCGCGCCGGGCGCGACGTCAAGGGTGGCCGCAGGCGACGAGCGCCACGAGTTCGCCCTTGACGCCGCCACCGGGCGGCCCAAGTCCGGTCAGAGGCCGAATGCCTGCCGGATCTTTCGGGCGATTTCGCGTGCGATGATCGCCTCCTCCGGATCCGCCAGGCTGCGCGCGAGACCAGGTCTCGCGACGACTTCGTCATCCGCGACCCACAGCGCCTTGCCCGCAGGGTTGCGGGCGACCAGCTCGTAGTGCGCCTTTGGATCCGAGAACCAGCCGCCGCCGCGATACACGTAGATGGTGCAGGTGAGTAGCAGGTCGTCGCCGCTGGCCGGCCGCTGATTCAGGCGCCCGACCTCCTCGCGAATGCTCTGCAGCAGCGTCGCGGGCGATCCGGGCGCCGCCGTCGAGTGATCCTGGTCCCATTTCAGGAGCCGCCAGGGCTTGAGCCCCGGGCTGCGCCACAGGCGGCGAAATCCGTCGCCGCCTCCATTTGGGGCTCCCGTCGCGGCGGTCGCCGACTCCGATGACGCGAGGGCGGTCTGGCCCTCGTGCAGTCTCGACGTCGTCGCGCAGCTCGCGATGAGCACTCCACCCAGCGGCACCACGATCATTCGCCACACGGCTCACACCCCCTTTCCGGCGAGCGGCGCCGGCGGGGGTTGAACCACAGGCTTGGATTCTTGCCGGGGAGGCAAAGCGGGCGTGGGCGCAACGTCCGTCTTGGCCGGCGTCCGCTTCGCCGCGCGCCCGTCCGTGACGTCGGCACGCTCGTTCTGCCAGGCGGAGTCTTTCTTGAGGTACTCGACGAGCGCATGATCGACGATCCGTACCAGTACCTCGTCCGAGGGCATCATGGCGCGAGCGCTCGCCCAGTCGATATAGCTGTCCAGCTCGCGCGACGTTGCCGCCGACATGGCGATCTCTCGCTTCACGCGGCTGCGCGCCGCCCCGAGGAAGAGCGGCATGGTGGGGACCGGCGTGGGCGGCCGTCCTCGGCGGGGTGGGGTGGTCGTGTCCATCGGGCTGACTCCTTTCCTGGTGGCGCCCCTGCGGCCGGGTCGGACCCGCTCCGGAGGCGCTGGATCTGTCGGCCCGAAACACGCCGCCGGTTTCCGCCCGACCCGTCTCACGTGAAGCCTCACCTCCCGCACGCCGCCGCCAGGACGGCCGCCCTTCATGAGGCGCCGGGCGACGCCCCGGCGCAGGCGCCAGCACCGCAGCGCCACGCGGTCGCACCTGGATTAGCCCAGCCCCGACCGTCCGATGTTGAGCCGACGGCGTTCGAAGCCGGGCGCCTTCAGCCCAGCTCGATCTCGCGCCGGCCCGAGCATCCGGCCAGCTCGGCGCCTTCATGAGAATGGTCGCCGCTCCATTTTCGACGCGCCTCAATCGGGCACGGCGCCGGGCCTACATCTCGCGCCCTGCACCTGCTGCGCTCTGCTTCGGCCTTCGGCCGCCCTGCGGGTTTTGGGGCCCGCCCAAAAATGCGCGCCTTGGTTTGGGAGCTCGGTCCCGGCGCCCCTGGGGTGCCCCGATTGAGGGGCTCCAAAACGGAGAACGGAACCATGTACAAGAACCACGTCGAACTGATCGGATTCCTCGGACAGGACCCGGAGCTCAAGAGCAGCGCGAACGGCCGCGCCTTCACCCGCCTGTCCCTCGCCACCTCGGAGCGGTGGAAGGACAAGGAGGGCGAGTACCAGGTGCGGACCGAGTGGCACACGGTGTTCTGCTGGGGCAAGCGCGCCGAGGCCGCCGCGCGACTCCTCAAGAAGGGCTCGCACGTTCTGGTCGAGGGGCAGCTCCGCAGCCGCCCCGTCACGAACGAGGAGACGGGCGAGGTGACCGTCCGGTGGGCGATCCAGGCGAACGCCTTCGTCCCCCTGCGCCCGGAGAAGGCCGAGCCCGCGCCCGAGGCCGAGGCGCCGGAGGAGAAGGAGCAGCCCGCCGGCACCGACGAGGACGTCCCGTTCTAAAGACGCCCGCCACCCGGCGGCGGTCCCGACCAGGGGACTTCCGTCGGGGCGGCGCGAAACATCGGCGCCCATCAGCCCGACCTGGAGATCGTGCCGGAAACCGATCACGGACCCCGGAGCCGGAGTGGCCCCCGTCGCTGGCGCGACGGCACCCGAACGTCAAAAAGCGCCGTTCGGGATGGACATCATACATCCTCCGCCCAAAGCGGCTGCGGATGCATTTCCACCCCACGGAGGCAAAGCCTCTCGCGGGGTGACGGACCGGAGCTGTGTACTACGTAAAGCTCGCGACGCGAGGCGCCAAGGCGGCGAAGAAGGGCAGCCCACGTCAAGCAATCGACTACATCACCGACGGGCACGATACCCGTCGGGATCCCGGGTACTCCGACGCGGAGCTCGCTTACATCGCACGCATGGGCGAGGGTTGGAAGACCGACTTGGAGGGCGGTCGTGTTCCGCTGACCGGTTTCGGGACGCTCCGAGGTCGGGCTGATGAAGCGGATATCGCCGCCGAATTCGAGCGCGCCTGTTACTCGCTGCACGACAAGCGATCGACGACCGGTTACAAGAGCATCACCTTCACGCTGCCGAAGGAGGTGAGCCTATTCGCCGAGGGTTATCGCGAACGGGCGAAGGAGGCGATGCTTGCGGCGGCCGAGTCCGCGCTCGATCGCGCATTCCAAGGCAAGAGCTACGCCGCGGTCGCCGCGATTCACACCCGAAACGAGGCGGGAGAAATTCACTACCACGTCCACGTCCTGGTCGCGAAGTTCGCGACGGATGTGGCGAGCGGCCGGACCGTCTCTCTTAACAGCAGCGCGGGCGGAAATGGCGCCGGCCGAGTCCGCGAGATCAAGCAGGGCTGGAAGGACGTTGTTGACAAGGAATTCAAGGAGCGGCTGGGTCTGACCATCGAGCAGCGCGCGCCGAATGCCGGCCCGGCGCTGGTGCTGCCGGACGGGACCCGCCTGGAATCCCTCAACCGCGCCAGCCGCCGCCTGCTCGAGAAGGATGTCGCGCCCTGGTACGCCGCCCCGGACAAGTCGGGCGGCCTCATGCAGCGCCAGCTACGGTTGAGCGTGATGGACGATCGGATCTTCGAGATCGCGGCCGGCGACCGAGGTGCTTCGGGATGGGACGTCGACGCCTTCCGGAAGATGTTCCCGGAGCAGGAGCGCTTCGTCGCCCGCTATGAAAAGCGCGTCGAGACCCTGAAGACGATCGGTTACCTGACGCCCGATGGCCGCCTGACGCCCGAGTTCCGGCTGCACTTCGCCGTGCGGCACGGCATCAACACGCCCGAGCTGCAGCGCATCCGGCTCGACCTCGCGCGGCAGCCTGCTCGCCGCGCCAGGAATGAAAGGGAAGAAAGCGCCCGTTCGCGCTCCGGCGAGCGGGTACGCCGCCGCATCGAGCGCCTCGGCGTCGACGCGGAAGAATTCGCACGCGCGGACCGCGCGGCGCGCGCGAAGCGGCCCACCCCGGAGATGCTGAGGTCTATCCGCATCGACGCCGCCAAGCGGGCGCTGTCCCAACCGGTTCGTGCCCTCCCACAGACGAAGACGATCATCCGGGCGTTCGTCGATCTGCAGAAGGCGCGGGCACTGCGGCTGTACCTGCTCGTCTCCGGCGCCGCGACGCTCCGGCTGGCGGACAACAAGAAGATCGCCGAACGGCTGCTCAAGACTGCGCAGCGGGACCTCTTCTACGCGAAGGAGCGCCGGCTCGCGCAGCTCGCGACCGGCCTGCGGCCGATTTTCTGGGCCGTGAAGGTCGCCATGCCGCGCGACGCACGCCGGCTCGAAAAGGCCGTCGAGCGGTGCAGCCGGTTGGCGTACTCGCAGGAAATCCGCCGGATCGAGCGCGAGGAGATCCGTCGCGCCTATCTCGACTGGCGGCGCTCCTTCCTGGAGCGCCCGGCGCCGGGCGCGCGCGACATGTACGAGCGGGGCCGCGCCGCACTCGAGCAGCTCGGGCGACCAGAGGCCGCCATCCTAGAGAAATGGTTCGGCCGGGAAGAGGAACTCGTGCGGGCAGTGTACGTCGCGGCTCGCGGTGCGAAGTCGAACGCCACCGGTTCGATGGCGGCCGACGAATGTCAGGCGGCCATCCGCGCCGGACAGGTCGGGCGTCTACTCGCACGGGAGCAGACGGCGGCTGCCCCCAAGCTGCCCTCTCGGCTTACCGATAACCAGGATCTCGTTCGCGTCGGCCGCCGCCTGCACGCATTCGGCATCGACGCGCGCCTATCAGATAATGGGCTCAGCGCCGTTGCGCCCGCCGAGCTGGATCGCTCGCTCGCGGCCTTCAGGAGGGCCGGTCTGCTCGACGACGGACCGGGATGGACGCTCAAGGCGAGCGCGGCGCGCTCGCTCGCCCAAGATCTGGCGCGCACGATCGATCGGGCGCTCGACGCCGACCGCCTCGTGACCGACGCCCTGCTCAAGCGGAGGAGTGCGTCGTGAGCGGCCAACGCACGCCCATGCACGCGCTGGCCGTCCTTCATGTCTTCGCTATGGCCGGTCTCCTGGTGTGGTGGTCGATGTATTTCTGGCGGCACACGCCTGCGCGCGAGCTGCTCGCGCACGATCGCGGCGCCACGGCCGCCCACCATCTGCGCCGCTCCGGTGCCGCGATGCCTGACCGCGCCGCGGGGGAATTCGGGCGCCGCGCTCGCGCCGTCGGCGCGGCGCTGGTGTTGACCGCGCCCGACGTGATGGGTGGACTGGTTGTGCTGTCGCTGTTCGCGGTGGGGACCGGAATTTACGTCCGGCGTTTCGAGGTCTGGCTCCGGGCCCGTGGCTCGGGTGAGACAATGAGGTTCGCCGGGACGGGCCTCGACGACAAGGCGCTGGCCGCCAACAAGAAGACCCGCGAGTCGCGGCCATGAAGGTCCGCGCGTACATCCGGGCCACGCACCCGGCGATGCTTGGGATCGATCTCGTCCGCGCCATTTCGCTGATCGCCGCGCCGATCGCCGGGCTCCTCCTCGCCCGATGGCTCGCGACGAATGACGTCTTCGTGGCGCCTCTGCTCCGCCGCCTCTGGTTCCACCCCGCGTACCGAGAAGCCGGGATCTTCTACCGGGTGTTCGTGGCCGTGACGTTCGGCCTCACGGGCGCCTGGGTCACGTCCTCCGTCCGGACGTTCGTCGCGTTCACACTCCAGAGGACCGGCCGCGACGTCGTGGTGAAGGATGCGCGCGAGGAAAAGCTGCCTCTGCCGCGCTGGCCCTATTCCCGCGAGAGCTTCACGCTCGTCCTGGGCGAGCTGCAGGACCGGGACGGATCGCGGGTCCCGAGCGATCGGTCACCGGACCTCAGACCACGCTGGCTGACCCTCCCCGAGCTTGCGCTCTACACGGGCGTGTTCGTGACGGGTGGCATCGGCTCCGGCAAGACCAGCGCGGTCGCCTATCCGGCCCTCAAGCAGCTCCTCGGCTTTCGCCGCCTCGTGACGGTTCGGGCCCGCGACGGCATCGTGCGTGAGGAAGAGTGGAAGTTCTCCGGTCTCGTGCTCGACGAGAAGGGAGACTTCACGCGCGCCGCGGTGGAGTTCGCGGCGGAGTGGGGACGCGCCGACGACGTCATCCGGATCGCGCCCGGCGGGAATTGGGTCTGGAACGTCATCTACAACCCGAACCTACCGACATGGGCGGTCGCCTACCAGCTCGGGTGGATCCTCAAGAACTTCAACAAGGGCGCCACGGGCGGCGACCCATTCTGGGAGAACGCTCCGAAAGAGCTCGTGACCGAGTACCTCGGATTGCTCGACGATGCCGAGAGCTACTACACGCTGTTCGACTACCTCGAGACCCTCATCGACGACGCCCGCCAGAACGCGCTACAAGAGAAGGCCCTGGCTCGCCACGCGGCCGACCGTGAGCGGGTGATGGAAATCGAGCGTCGCTGGAAGGCGATCCTGCGCCGCCGGAACGAGATGAGCGTCAATCTGCGCGGCGCGCTGGAGGCGTGCGCCCGGGCCGGCATCGACATGTTCCGCTTCCCCGAGCTGCGCCGCACGTTCTGTCCGACCCGCGACGAGTATTTTGAGCGGGACGAGGACACCGGCGTCCTCCGTCCGCGCGCAAACGTCTTCACCGGGTTCGACCAGGTGCTCGATCACGGCCGGGTCGTCGGGCTGGAGATGCCCAAGAACGTCTACTTCGACGCGGCGGTGTTCACGCAGGTCGCACTCAAATCGCAGTGGCAGGACTCCGTCCTGCGACGGGAAGCGATCGGATCGGCTGGGCGAGCGCTGCTGCCGCCGCGCTTCGGTGAACGGATCGGCTACTGCCCGACCTTCCTGATGGCCGATGAGGCGCAGCAGTCCGCCACGCCTAAGGACGCCGAATTCAAGGCCGTCTGCCGCTCGAAGCGCGCCTCTATGTGGGAGCTGACCCAGTCGCACGGCTCGATCCGCGGGGCGTTCGGTCCGCAGCGGACGGCCGACGCCAATACCTACTTCCAAAACAGCATGACGCACATCTACCTGCGCCAGAGCGACATCGACTCGATGAAGACGATCCAGGAAGAGTGCGGGAAGAAGCTGGTACAGCGGACGAGCCTGGCGATCACGGAGGGCGGCCGTGCGTCCGAGCTGTCCTACGTCCAGGGCGGCATCGTCCATGACGCCGTCGGCGTCTCCGCGACCAAGACCGTCGCGACCGAGGAGAAGCCCTTCATCGAGATCGATGAGCTCAAGGGCTTGCCGAACAACGTCGCCGTCGTCCTCCCGAGCAACGGCGACCGGACGCTGCCCGCGACCATCGGCTATCTCCGCCCGCTCTGGGTCTACAGAAAACGGCCGGACCTCCCCATTGAGACCTCTTGGCTCGACTGGCCGGCCGAACTGCGCGCGACGTACGACCTGGACAGCATTCCTCAGCAGGCGAGCTGGCGGGGGTGGGAGATCGACGGCCCGCTCGATGAATCCGCCGTTGTCCCGGCCCTGGACCGGCTCGGTCGGTTCGTCCAGACCGTCGAAAGGGAAGCGCCGCCGCGACCGGCGCCAGCCGTCCGGCCCGCTTCAGCGCCGGCCGAATCGACGGCTGCGGTTCTCTTGACCTCGCCGCCGATTCCGACAGGGTCCGGCGACCAGCCCGAGGCGCCCTGCGCCCCTCAGAATAGCGCCGCTCCTACCAGCTCGCTTCAACCGATCATCGCCACGATCCGCGCGGGCGATCCGTTTGCCGATATGCCCTTCGATGACGAGTGACGCCGCTGTCGGAGTGCCGATCCCGGTAGGCTGCGGCCCGCCTTGAAGGAAGAACTCGATGGGCCGAGGATCCTGATTCGCTCGATTCAACCTCAGGGGAGGATGGGAATGCCGTTGGCGTCGCGCTCGGGTTCGCTCGCCGGCTCGTCGAGCCGTGACGCTCGACGCGTCCGTGGACGCCGAGTGCGCTGAACCTTTCGGCGCTCCTGCTTCGCGGGGTGGCTGTCGGACGTATCCGTCGATGTGCGCGTCTCGACGTGAAGCGACAGTCCGGCGCGCAGGTCCCGCGGTTCGTGGTTGCTTTCGATCTCGGCGCTGCCCTTCAGTGCCGTCGCTTGTGACGCGGGCGAGCGGAGGCTCTCGGTGGTTTGCCTCACGTGGGTGCGCATGAGGCAGGCCAGTCCGACGAACAGCAACGCCAACACTCCGACTGCCAGGAAGATCCGCCAACGAGCACCTCGCGGCCCGGCGGGTGGCAACAACTTCGTGGCGGCAACATTTCCCGACGGCGCCGCGACGGGGCGCTCTTTCGGACTCGGGCTTACATCGGCGGACGGCCCCGTGAGGATCTGCGTCGGCACGCTGGCGATCAAGGCCCCGGTATCGACGCCGATCACGGTCGTTGCGTCATAGCGCGCGATCTCTGTCATTCCGTCGGAGGGCGTCGGCGCCGGCTCACGCTCCACAGGCGCCGCGACCGTTCCTGATTGCGACCAGGTCGTGGTCGTCGCCCGGACCGCAGCGACGGGATCTCCCCCGTAATACCGCTCCCACCTGTTCCGGCCCAGGCGGCTCGCGAAGGGCCAGAGCTGCTGGCCCAGGGCGTACACGGACTCGAATCGGTCCGCGGGCGCCACGCTCATCGCGCGAACGACGATAGATTCGAGCGCTTCGGGCAGCTCCGGCCGGTGCGTCCGAGGCGGCAGGAAGTCGCCGCGGCTGATCGCCTTCAGCAGCGCGATGTCCTTGAGGCCACCGAACGGCAGCCGCTTCGTCAAGCACGCATAGAGAATGACGCCGATCGCGTACTGATCGCTCTCCGGGCCCGCGGTGCCGTTCACCTGCTCGGGCGAGACGTACTGGAGCGTACCCACGATCTGCCCGAGCTTGGTGAGGGCCCCGCCGAAGATCGGCGACTTCGCGACGCCGAAATCCAGCACCTTCACCTGCCACCCGGGTCCAGCATCGATCTTCGCCAGGAAAACATTCCCCGGCTTCAGGTCACGATGGACGACCTTCGCGGCATGGCACGCCCGGACCGCCGCGCAGACCTCCAGGGCCATGTCGACGGCGTACGAGATCGGGAGCGGTGCTCGGCTGGACCGTAGCACCTTGCCGAGATCGGTCCCGTCCAGGAGCTCCATCACCAGATACGGCGTGTTGTCGTCATCGAAGCCGTAGTCGTGCACCCGCACGACGTTCGGGTGTCCGACGCGTGACACCGCGAGCACTTCCCGCATGAAGCGCAGGCGCAGCTTCTCGGCGAGATCCGCATCGTCCGGGAGATTGACCACCTTGATCGCAATCGCCCGGCCGGTCTTCGTGTCCAGCCCGCGATACACGTTACCCATACCTCCCTCGCCGATGAGCGCCTGCAGCTCGTAGCGCCCGATGCGCCTGTTCTTGTGCCGTTCAGCGGACATGCACCGGCCCTCGGATACTGTTCGGCCGTACGGCGGGCCCTTGTTTCCAACGGGACTGGGCACGGGATGCAGGGGTACTCACTGCGAACAAACCGGTCTCGGTTCTTTAGCGCGGTGCCGAGCGCGCGTCGACCGAGATCCGATGGAACAAGCATCTCAACCGTCCGCGTCTCGATACGAGCGGTCGAGGCGCTCACGAACAAGCGCCGCAACACGCCCGTGCTCTGGTTCCCACGAGGACCAGACCTCGCGGACCCATCTCCTCAAGCCGGTCGGTGAGCGTTCGCGCCGCGAGCTTGATGGTAGAGCGCGCGGCACTCAGCTGAGGCGCCTGCCGCAGCACGTACGCCAGCTTCTTAAGCAGCGAGCCGGACACCACATCCGGAACAAGGTAGCGGCTCCGGTCGATCCATCGCTTCCCGAGGGTACCGCCGCCAGCGCTTGGCGGAACGGTTGATCAAGGATGGCGGGGGCTGACGGTGAGGCCGTGATGGGGCGCCAGGATGCGGTGCCAACGGAACCCATGATCCGTGCTCCGGGCGCTCTGCTCGAGAAGCCGACCGGCGGACGCCAGGGTCTCCGCCGCGGCGCGCTGCTGCCGTCCCGCCAGTAGCCAGGCGGCCCGGACACATTCGTTCCACGCGAGGATGAAAAAAAGACTTCTCACGATCTCCACTTCGGCCGCCCGCGCCGAGATGTTTTCAATGAAAGAGTCGCCACGTCACACGTACGAGCAGGGCGACTGGGACACCGACCCACGCCAGGACGAGGAGCCAGGCTCCGATCTCATGGCCGAAGACCCGGCGCCCGACCGCCCAGCGCGGCCCCCAGCGGCGGACGACGATCGAGCTCGCCGTCAGAAACCGATTGCCGAACCATGTTGCGCTCGGGGGCACAACCCGGGGCCGCGCCGCGTGCCAGATGGCAGCGTGATCCCCGAAGCGGAGTGCCTTTCCGAGCCAGCGGATCACGGCTCGACCTCCGTCGGCTCGTCGAAGCTCGCGGGCAGATCGACGGGCGGCCATGCGACACCCTTCAGCTCCAGCGCGTGCCGCAGCCGTGCCGACGGATCCTCCGGGAACTCCCACGCGCGTCCATCCGAGGTCCATGTGACCAGGCGCCGGAACCGATACTCGATTTCGCCCGCGGGGCCGAACCTCACGCCCGGCCGGTCCACCTCGAGGATCTCGGCGATGCGCCGCGCGTTCTCGTCCTCGAAGTGCCTCTGGTAGATGACGATGTCGACCGCTCGGGCCACCATTGATGCGACGACCTGGGCGTTCAGACCAGCGATCGGCGCCATCTGGGCGAGCAGTTGTAGTTGGTGGAGGGCGTCTTCACCGTCGTTCGCGTGGATCGTCCCGAACCCGCCGCCATGTCCCGTCGAGAACGCGCGCAGGAGGTAGAACGCCTCGTCTCCGCGGACCTCGCCGACGAGGATCCGGTCCGGAGCCTGGCGGAGCGCGTTCCGCACGAGATCGCCGATGCTCACGGGAGTCGCACCCGGCTCGTAGGGCTCGACGGTCTCCATCGCCACCCAGTTCGGCTGCTGGATCTGCAGCTCGCGCGCGTCCTCGACGGTCACGATCCGCTCGTGCGCCGGTATCACGCGCGAGAGCGCATTGAGGAGCGACGTCTTGCCGGCCCCCGTCCCGCCGGCGACGAGGATGGATTGGCGCGCGCGCACCATGGCTTCACAGAGCCGCCGCACCAGCCGATTGACGGAGCCGTTCCGTTCGAGGACATCGAACGTCATCGTCTCCGCCGGGAATTTACGGATGGTGATGGCGATGCGGTCGCAGGCGGGCGCGATGGCGATGTTGACGCGCTCGCCGCCCGGCAGACGGGCGTTCAAGAGAGGCGCCTTCCTGTTCAGGGCGCGCCCGATCACGTCGCTGATGCGGATGCAGGCGATCTCGAAGTCGGCCCGATCGTTCCACCCCACGCCTTCCGCCCGGCGGTGCCCTCGCCACCGTGAGCCCTTGATCCAGACGTCGTCGAAGCCGTTGGCCTCGATCTCGGTGACGGTCTCGTCCGTCAGCAGATCGAGCAGGGGCGTCAGCGCCGAGATGAGGCCGTCGGGCCAGGTCCCGCGCAACTTGGGCGTTCCTGCCTCCATTTCCATCACGGCGTCCTCGGCAGCCTTGGGGCGTCGCGGTTGATCGTCTGGGCGAACCCGATCGCCCAATCGAGGCTGGCGCCGATGGCGTCCTCCAGCGACGGCTTGCCCATCCCGAACCGGTACCAGAACCGACCGGCGGGGCTCTCTATGCGCAGCTCCAGGACCACGCCCCGGTTCGGCTCGTCGACAGAGGGGTCGACAACGGCGGCGATGCAGGCGCCGCGGACACGGACCGGCGCCCGGCGGTCGATCGTGAATCCGCGCTTCTTTGCGACATACGCGAACGCCGCGTCCCACGCGCGCCGGCGGATCGGCCGTGCGCTCGCCGCCGCCGGCGTGATGCCGTCCCAGGTCACCCGAGCGCCCACCCAGCGAAATCCGTCATCGGCCCAGTAGCCGTAGACCGGATTGCCGCGGAGGCGCCTGTATTCGTGCGCCCCGAAGAAGTGACCCAGGCTCTCGGGATGGCGCGCTGCCTCGCGCGATCCGAGGAACGGCTCGCGGTCGCCGAGCCGCTCCAGGATCCGCGCGCCCTGCTCCGGCGTCCACGGATTCGACGCGCGGGTCGGATCGTCCGCCCGAGCCGGTCCCCCCGGTAGGGCGACAGTCGCCAGGACCACGAGGGCGATCCCGCTCCCGCCCGTCATCGCTCGCGTACCCACGTAAGATCGCTCGTCGCCATGTACGGCGACATGCGCACGTCCTCGGCGAAGAAGACCTTCATCTTGGCCCCCGCCTCGACGGTCACCGTCGGGACGACGTTCGCGTACTTCTGGATCGCGCCCGCGATCACGCTGGAGAAATCGGCGCTCGTCCGCGCCATCACGAGATCGCGCAGCGTCGGGTTCGTCCCGGCACTCGGGCTCTGGACCGCCGCCCCGACCCCGTCCAGCACGCCGAGCATCACCGCGGCGCCGAACTGCAACATCATGTGTCTGTCGACGTCACCGTCGATCCCGACGGCGCCGATCCGATCGACTGCCGGCACCTGCCGTACGGGGAAGTACGCGGAACGCTGATCCGGGAAGATCACCCGGTCGAACTTGATGTAGACGCGCTCCTGCTGAAGATTCTGGACGCGGCCCGCTTCTCCCAGCAGCTTCGCGCCTGCGGGAACCAGCACGTACTTGCCGTCTAGCGACACGTAGTCGCGCGAAACCATCGCGATCACCGGAGAGTCGACCAGGTCCGCGCGGATCTGGTTCACCAGCGCGCAGTCGAGGAACTTGCCCTGCCTGACGATCTGGTCGGGACCGACGCTGCCCCCGATCCGCATATCTCCTACGCCGCCCGATTGAAACGCCTGCGGCGCCCGTTCCGCTCGTGTTCCCGGACGGGCCGCGTACAGCCCATCGCCTGCTGCGGACGGCCCCGGCGAGACCATCGCCGCCGCGCCCCACATGCCGGGCGCGCCGACAGGCGCGGCTGGCGCCTTCGCTGCGCCCGCGGCGTTCGTCGCGCCGGCCTGCTCCGCGGCCACGCGCGTCGACTTCTCCATCGTATCGACGAGGCGATCAATCGCCTTGGTGCGGTGCTCATCGCTCGACCCCGCCGCCGCGCTCTTGCCGTCAACCCCGCGCGCCTGCTCGGGCGCCGAGCACTCAGGACGGCGCGCCGCCCAGGCCGCTCCCGTGACCGTGCTGTATCCGAGCATCGACGTCTGGGTACCGCCGCGGGCCGGAGTGGGCGCGGGCTCGTCGTCCTCATCGTTTTCGATTCCGCGTCGCCGTCGGGGGGCACCGTAGTCGTCTCCGTCGTCGTCCGTCGAGATATTGCCCGCTCCTCGATCGATGCCACGGCCGATCGCGGCCAGCGGCGCGGGATCGGGCTCCGGCGCCTTGACGCCCTGGAGCGGCCGATTTTGTGGCAATTCGGAGGTGTCGGTGCTGGCGCCGAGCAGGTTTCCTTGGTCATCGAATTGGTACCCCTGCCCGAGATCCTGCTGGTGGAGCTTGCGCGCCTCCGCTGCGGTCCTCGCCCGTCGCTCCCCGGCGCGAGCCGCGAGCTTCGCCTCGTCCGGTGACACGGCGGCGGCCGGCGCGCTCGGACTGGACACGAGCTTGTAGACCAGGACGCCCGAGCCTCCCAGCCCGAGAACTCCCACTGTAGCGAGCGACACGATCTGCGCCCGACCCAACCCGCCGGTCGCGGCGGCATTCGACAGCTTGATCGACATGATCGCCACCACCTACTTGAGCGCTACCCAGCCCTGTTCCTTGCCGAGGATCAGCCTGAACTTCTCCCCGGGCCGCAGGACCTTGTTCTGGATGACGTAGGTGCCGTTCTCGACCTCGTAGTTGACCAGCTCCGCGCGTCCGGTCTTGTCGATGAACTGGATGACCGCGCGGTCCGTCGCATTCGGGATCGAGACGAACGTCTGCACGCGGTCGTCGACGACGCGTGCAATCCTGAAATCGCCGCCACGGTCGTACGCCTCGTCGCATCGTAGATTCGTGAGTGCCCCTTTTCGCCACGCTTCGAACTGCGCGTGCGCCCGCTCCTCCGCCTGCTTCTGCGCATAGACCAGGTCGCGATCGAAGGACTTGCGCATCTGGCGCTGCACGGGATCATTGAGCGCGCTCCCCTCGACGTAGATCTCCATCGCGGCGGGCACGCCTACGGTGTCCTCCACGGCTTCGACCCTTAGCGAGATTCGTAGATCCGAAGGCTCCGTCTCGATGTGGATGAATCCGCTACGGCCGACGACATCCGACGATGCCACGGCGCGGATGAAGACGCGGGTACCACCGGGCGTCGTCTCTGCCGCCCACCAGCGATTGTCGTACCAGAGATTCTTCGCGGACTCGCCTGCCGGCAATTCGAGGGCGAACGGAGCCCCGGGAACCAATCGGACCCGATAGGCCTTTCCCCGACTGTAGGGCAGACGCAGAGTGTCGGCCCCCATCTCGCCCGTGCTCTGAGCTCTCGGCTCCCGCGCGCGTGCCTGGGCGCTGCGGGTCGCGGCAATTGGTAGCAAGGTGATCACCACCAGCGGGATCACATGGCTCGCGCGAGGTACTCGCTTACGGATGTACATGTCCTCTCCTTGTTTGGCGACGGCGGACTGTTCCCGTTCCACCTGTTCAGTCGTTCGCCAACAAGGTCGGGTTTCCGCTATGGTCAATCTTCCGCACCGTGAGCCCGCGCCCACGCCATTCGACGCGTCGCCTGGAAGACAAGACCAGCCGGTTCCTCGGCGTCTTTCGGAAGAGCCAACCCGGGAAGCGGGCATGGGGTGCCCGGATCGTCGTCGACCGAAGGCTCTATGCGCTCGGCTTCTGGACGACCGACGCCGAGGCGGCGGAAGCCTACGATCGCGCCGCGCTGCACCTCCTGGGGCCGGAGGCGACCAGAAACTTTCCCGGTCGCCGCCTCGCTCCCGCAGATCCCGATACGCTGAAGTCCAAGGCGCGGCAGCAATTCAAGCGAGAAACGGGCAGCCGGTACCGCGGCGTCTTCCCCCTGCGGGCTCGCTGGGAGGCCCGCCTCAGTCACCACGGCAGGCACGAGCCGCTCGGCGCCTGGGCCACGCAGGTCCAAGCCGCCGAAGCCTACGACCGCGCCGCCCGCCACACCCTCGGCGATCGGGCCGAGCTGAACTTTCCCGAGCGCCGCCTCCAGCCGATGTCGCCGTCGGAGCTTCGACGGTTGTCGAGGTTCGCGCGGAAGACCGAGACTGCGACGAGCAAGTACGTGGGCGTTCGTTTTCGAGGCGGAATCCTGCCGTGGACTGCGGAGCTCGCGCCGCCGGGCAGGAAGCACAAGCACTTGGGAAGCTGGACCACTGAGCTGGATGCCGCCCGCGCTTATGATCGAGCGGCCCAGTTCTACGTCGGCGCTGCCGCCGAGCTGAATCTCCCTGACGAGGATCTACAGCCCGCCGATGCCGCGACACTCGCCGCTGAGGCCCGCAGGGCATTCAAGGTCACCTGCGCGAGCCAGTACGTCGGAGTGGTCTGGGACGGGCGGAAACAGATCTGGCGAGCGCAGATGCGGCGCGCTGGAAGAGTGTTTCACCTTGGCGAGTACCGACGAGAGCGTGATGCCGCTGACGCCTACGACGCCAAGTCCGCGGACATCGGAGGTCGGTTCGCACGCGTCAACTTCCACCCAGAGACGGGCGAGCGGGTCTGGGGGAAGCGCCTGATCGATCTCCAGCCGGAGGATCTGCGGCCTAGAAGTTCTGCGAAATCTGGACGTCAGCAATCATCAGCCCGCTCGGGTTGATGGATGACCGGGGGACCTCCTTCAGGATCGCGCGCGCGAAGTAGTGGCCCGCATCGGTGACGCGGCCCGACTTGTCGATCAAATACTGGTCGAACGAGACCATCACCTCCAGAGGCGTCCGGCGAGTGATCACGACCTGCGGCTCGCGACCGGCGCTCCTGTCGTCGTACACGCGGCCGGAGGCGCCGCGTTCGACGAGAAGCTGGCGTTCGGCGAGGCGTAGGCCGGCCCGAGCCACGGCCTGCGCCTTGCCGTCGACGACGCGGAGGCACGCCTTCAGGCGATCTTCGACGTCGAGGGGCGTCCAGGTGAAGGCGTCGAGCACCCAGCGACGCATGAAGCCCTTGATCTCCACCTCGGTGCGCGCGTCGCCGGCGTGGAGGAAGCTGGCCGCGTCCGCCTGCACGACGTTACCCAGGGCGTCCCGCACGAAGACGAGCGGCTCCTTGCGCTCGTTTCGCCAGGCGAGGAACGCCACAACGCCGGCGAGGGCGACGTTCAGGATCATCGACACCCAGAGCTGAACGGCCTTGCTCCGCAGCGCGGCGTGGCTCCGGCCCCAGGCGAGGATGAACGCGTCCTCGCCACCGATCTCGCCTGCGGCCGCGTTAGCGGCGGCGGGAAGGACGCGGCGGCGCGAATTCCCTCGCTCCTGGCGAGCGGCGGATTGCCGGATTCGCGATTGGAGGTCGAGATCAATGACGGTCGACTCGTCGTCCATCAGGTATCTCCTCGGACCTCGTCGGCGCGGGTCTCGGCCTCACTTGTGGCATCCGCGGTTGCCGGGCGTGTTCCGGCGCCGCCCATACGTCCGAGCGCCGCGATCGCGGCGTCCGCGCGCCCGCGCTCCGCCGCCGCGTCGAGACCGCCCGCTCCACCCTGGCTGCCGCCGTTCCCGCCGGGATCGCGGCCGTTGGCCCCGCCACCTCCACCACCTCGGGCCAACATCATCGCGACGCCCACGCCGGCGGCGAAGCTGCTGCCGCCACCGCCGCTCATCGACTGGAGAAGTTGCGCCATCATCGCCGGGACGGCCCGCACCACGGCGAACGAGCAGATCGGCCCCAGGACGACCATGATGAGGTGGACCCAGATGTCCGAACCGTCGCCGTAGACGATGCCGGAGTTTGCGACCATGGTCGTCATCTGGGCCATGATGATCCCGGCGAACCCGCAGGCGACGCCGAGCATGGGCATGTAGAGGAGCCCGAGCACGAGGAATGCGCGGACGTACGACCAGAAGATGACTTCCGTCTTCTCGTGCGCGGCGAACGCGACGCACACCGGGCCGACCGCGATGAGGACCATGTTCACCCCCAGACCGTAGAACCCCTCCATCAGCATGAAGATCGTGATCAGCCCGCCCGTCGCGCAAGCGAGCACCCACCCGACGGCGGTGATCAACCCGTCGACCACGTAGCGCGCGATCTTCGCGCCCCAAGAGTCGTCCTGGTGGCCCGTCTTCGTCGCCGCGACCTCGTTGTACTTGAGGTCCTGGTTGTCGGCCTCGGCGTTCTTGATCGTCTCGATCGCCTTTTCCTCGCCGACCCAGACCTCCGCCCACTTGTCCGTGAAGGCGGTCATGTACTTCGGCTGGACCGTCGCCACCGTGCCCACGACGACCGACTGGTACCCGCCGAGCAGCGCCGCGACGAGGATGATGCGCAGCCAGAACTTGCGCTTGAACAACCGGCACGACCCCGGATCGTCCGTCACCTCCGCCGCGCCCTCGATGACGTGGAAGAAGAAGATCAGCCAGAAGATCACCATCCCGACGCGGCTGGCGTCGTTCGCCACGAAGGCGCGACCGTAGTCGATGACTGCGTCGACGACGTGCGCGATCCCGAAGGCCAGAGTTCCGCCCGACATGTCAGCGGCTCATCGCGGGCCCGAAGGCCTGCAGGCGCGTATTGTTCGACGTGATCCAGCCACGATCCCGTGTCTCCAGGTATGCGCGCTGCGCCTCGTCCTCGCCGACGAGGAAGATGATCGCCTGCTGGTTCTTCAGCATCAGGTCCTCGCCCTTGTAGCGGGCCTCGACCGCGGCGATCTCCGCCTGGAGACTGGCGATCTTCCCCTGATTGACCGGGCTGTTGTGGTTCTCCTGCTCGATTGCGTCGCGCAGCCGCTTGATCTTCTTCACGTCGTCGCTGACCGCTTTGTTCTGCATCTGCATCTGGCGCAGCAGCGCCGCGCGCGTCGCCTGCGCGCGCTTCGACTGGCGGAGCAGTGAATCGACCTTGGCCCGGAACCACGGGTCGGACTGGTAGCGCGGGTTCGATCGCCAGTGATCGACGTAATTCACGTTGTCCCAGAGGCCTTCCGCCTGCTGCACATCCATCACCGTCACGTACGTCGCGCGTCGGATGTCGTCGATTCCGTCGATGCCGTCGAACCACGGCAGGTCGACGAGTTGCAGGATGTCGGCCCACCCCAGGTTCCGCCAGTCCTTGAGCCCGTCGTACACCTCCTTGAACGCTTCGAGGTGCGACCGTGCCGCCGTGATGATCTCGTTGAACTGGATCAGGTACTGGGCGAACTGGGTCGCACGCTGCGTGATCGCGGCGAGGTCATGGACCTCCCACTGCGCTTCCGCGCGTCGGGACCCGATCGTCACGGCGGCGACGACGACGAGGCCGAAGATGACCTTCTTCACGTTGGTCAGGTCGGCCGCACGGCTTCCGTTGTTTCGGTATGCTCCAAGCAGCACAGCAGGCGAGCGGACGGGTCGGGCCTGTTATGATGCGCGAGACCGACCATCGGGAGGACGGCATGCCGCTCACGGGACCCAAGAACCCCTGTCCGAACTGCGGACGAACCGCATCGTCGACCGTGCGGCAGTGCAAGAGCTGTGGACAGCGAGCGTGTGCAGCGTGCGCGGGCTCGACCTGCCCGAAGTGCCACAAGCCGACCATGACCCCGGCGAGGTAGGGCTTTCGTGACGCGGCAGGACTGGCGTGAGCGGCACGATGCGCTTCTCACGAGATGGACGGAGCGCGCTCAGCGCGTTTTCCGAGACGGCATCGTGGAGGAGGGGGTGTACTGGCGGCAACCTCAGCGAATCGTCTACCTGCTCAAAGAAGTGAACGTCACCGAGGGCGAGGACCCATGGGACCTGCCTTCCTTCCTGCTGGAAGCCAAGCGAGGTCCGACGTGGAACATGATCGCTTACTGGACCTTCGGCTTGCTCAACGGGTTGCCGCAATGGGTTGACGTCCCG
Organism: uncultured Myxococcales bacterium; assembly: GCA_964546845.1. Lineage (GTDB taxonomy): Bacteria > Myxococcota_A > Polyangia > Fen-1088 > Fen-1088 > JADGRB01. The sequence continues at coordinate 76,721 of CAZJMY010000792.1, forward strand.
CAGGCAAATGAGGACTTCCGACGACAGTGGCTCCGTCGAATTGCCGTCGTCAACCTGAACAAGGCCGGCGGAAGCGCGAGTTGCGACCACCAGAGGCTCCGCGACATCGCCGCCAGAGATGCCGACCTGCTCCGGGAACAACTCGCGCTCCTCGATCCGAGTGTCGTGGTCTGCGGCGGTACGGGCGACCTTGCGGCGCCGTTCCTCTTCGATGGCGCGCCGACGCGCCGCCTGGAGTCCGGCACGAGGCTGATCGATCTGAAGAATGGACGGCCGCTCGTATTCGCGGTCGCACATCCACAGGCTCGGCGGCGCGGCTCGGAGATGTACGCGTCGGTCGTCGACGCGGCCCGTGAGCTGGGCCTGACGTAGCCCACCTTCACCTGGTTTCTGGCTGCGCCCTAAGTCCGAGCCTCTCGGCGTAGTCCCGTATCTTCGAGAGCCGCAGCTCACCACCCGCGATCGTCCGGTTGCCGCACGCCGCCACCAGGTGACGGATCCCCCCAACGAGGCCGAACCGACGGCAGAACAGGCTGCGCCAGTGCTTGTCCTCCCCGTCGGTGGTCGCGAACCAGTAAAGCGCGGGCGAGATCTCGACGGAGAGCACGCGGTTGAGGCCGTTCTTCGAGACGTAGAAGACCTCGCGGCGCTGGTCGTCCTCGCGCAGGCTCTCGTGCAGCTTCAGGTGATGGGCCGTCAGGTGCAGGTCGCCCTGCATGAAGTCGGGCTCGGAGAATCCGCGATAGAGGAACACTTCGGCCATCGTCTGGAGCAGCTTCCGGGCGTCACCGTCCTTGACGTCCTTCGGCGACTGCGTCGACAGCGTCACGAACCCGTTGAACTTGCGGATTGTCCGGAACATGTCCTCGATCACCTGGAATAGCGCCGGGTGCGTGAGGAACGACCATGCCTCGTCGATGAAGACGGCCTTGCGTTCCCGAATCGCGCGCGGGTTCTGGATCCGCTTCCAGATCGATCCCATCAGCGCCGAAACAAAGGGAGCGGCGAGGAGCTTGTCGTCCTCGAGCCCGGTGAGCTCGAAGTAGACGTACCGGGCCGTCGCCACACTGTCGGTTCCCGAATCGAAGTAGCGATCGCGCGGGGGGCGCGTCCACAGCTCGACGGCCGGCACGAACTCGGGCGCTTCATTCTTGAGGTGGGTGAGGAGGATCGACAACGGGCGCGGCGGGCGCGCGGGCGTGCGCCGCTCCGTCGCGCGCAGGTATGATCGGCACTGGTTTTCGAAGTCCCGGAAGAAGCCACCCTGACCGTCTCCACCCTTCAGGGCGCGATCGAGTCGGTTCTTCTCCGCGGGCGTGAGGCTGCGCTGCTGGCCGACCAGGCAGTCGAGCCACGCCTCGAAGAACAGCCGCGCGTCCTCGACCGGGCATGGGAGTTGCTCGCCCCCTTCGAGGATCATCCGATACTCGCCCGCCGCGACCTGCCGGTCGCGCTCGGCGAGCGCCCAGGCGAGGGGAAACGGGTTGAACCGGAACTCCCCGCCGCGCAACCTCATGACCGCCACCTCCCACGGCATCTCCTGGGCCAGCAGCTCGAAGATGGGGCCGAACGAGTTGCCCTTGTCGAGGACGTACGCCTGGCTGTCGAACATGGCGTTCCCGAGGAGGAACGCGTTCATCAGCATGGACTTGCCGGAGCCGGGCAAGCCTAGGACAGCCTTGTTCCAGGACGGCTCGCGTCGCGAGAACAGTGAGTAGCTGAACACGCCCCCCTTCCGGTCGCCGAAGAGCAGGAACGGCGTGCGATCGCCTGGCGAGAGACGGTACGCCATCGCCAGATCCCCGGCCTGCCGGCTGGTCACGCGATTGAGGCGCAGCCCGTACTGGCCATTCCCAGGGAGGCTGGCCAGCTCGGCGAGCACGCGGTTTGCGCGCTCCTCGAGTACGTCGCCGCCGTGCATCAACTTCATCTGGGTGCCGAGCTTCGCCACCCGGTCCTCCAGCTCCGGGTGCGCGTCCGCCTGCACGACAAGCGTGAAGTACCAGTTGAACGGGCAGGCGTTCTCCGTGCTGACGGACGAGAGGAAGTCCTGCGCCTCGGCGTGATAGAGGGCGCTCTCTCTGTGCTTGGCCGCGAGCGCGCCGGCAAAGTTCGCCAGCCGCGAGATGTGCCGACCGATTTGCGCAAAGTGGACGGCCCGGAACGTTTGCGCGAGCACGAGGGGGAACCGGATCTCGTTCTGAAGCCGCGCGAACAGGTACGCGATAGAGGAGGACGGAGCCACCTTCCACGTCAGCACCTTGGTGAGGCGGCCGTCAATCCGGTACTGCGCGCCGGTGTTGTCGCGCTCTGACGCCGCGACCTGCGCGAGCAGCGGCAGGTCCGATCGGAGCGCCCCCGGAGAGTCCCAGCGGCGGTTCACCTGGCGCCAGAGCGCCTCCAGCACCTGCTCCTCGTCGAGCGGCCGGAACCCGAAGCCCATCTTCGGGCGTCGCGTCGAGAACGCGAGCAGGTTCTCTTCGATGACACGCAGGACGCGCCGGACCATCCGCGCCTGCTCGCGCAGGTCGGCCAAGCGGAGCACCACCTCCGTCTGCGCGTCGCGCAGTTTCCAGATGGGCCAGCTCAGCGTGCGCCGCTCTCTGAACCGCGGCGCGTACTTGAACACCCACAGGATCTCGTCGTGGAATACCGTTCGCTGGCGCCAGTAGTCATTCGTCGCGCGGGACAGGTATCGGAGCGCGTCCGAGTCGCGCGTGGGCGTCGCGATCTTCGGCGCGGAGCCCTCGCCGCGCGTAAAGATGTTCTGCACCTCCCACGTGCCCCGGCGCCAGTCCCCCTCCAGCGCCTCCGGGTTCAGCACGTCGAAGGCCCGCCGGAGCGCCGCGCTCGCGCCGGCCAGGCCCTCACCGCCGAGCGGTTCCGGATCGATGCCGTCCATGCGGTACAGCGCCATCAGCCCACCGTCTTTGCAGATCACCAGCGGCCGCTCGGGGGCGTACCCCTCCTCCCGACGGAAGAAGTCATAGAGGAGGAGCTCGTCTTCGAGGTTCGCGTCGGCCGCGTTCCACGCCCGATCGAGCGACCGCGTCGCTTTCGGCAGCCCCATGTCAGTCGACGATGACGACGCGCTGCCGGCTACGGCTGTAGCTGGTGATCCGCTGCGGGAAGCGGTGGACCAGCCGCAACACGAAGAGCGGCACCTGCACCCGGTCCTGCGCAAACACGATCGCCATCACCGCCCAAAGCAGCAGCACGGCCGCGACCACGCCGAGCCCGACGATCTTGTCGACAGCCATGATGCCGAACCCGAGGAGCGCCGCCACGCCGACCAGCACGAGGGCGTAGTGCGCCGGTACGCCCGCCAGCATCGGGGCGCCGTGGAGAGAGCGATACATCGGAGCGCTTTCCGTCGCCATGGCGCCCTCACATCATCGCGGCGGCGATCCCGCACAGCACGGACCCGACGCCCGTGCCGAGCAGGTACCAGATCGCCTCCGGCTCCTTGCGCGAGAACTTCAGCGCGCTCACGACGAGGCCGATCGCGACGATGACGACCGCGGCGACGGACAGGCCCACTTTGATGACTCGCTTCAGCTCGCCGGCGGCGGTGCTGACGCCGGATTCGAGATCCTGGGCCTTGACCGCCGCGCCTGCGGTCACGCCAGCCACAAACATCGCGAGTGCGATACCGCGGTGATGCCGGTGCCGTCTGGAAAGCTGCCGCAGCATTTTCATCATGTTCACCTCGACGTTCCGGTCGGCCATCGAGCGAGCCATGTTTCCTGACCAGCTTCAGCGCGTGTCCAGGGATTTGCGAAAACGGTGCTCGCCCGTTTGCAGCCGACGACCACGCGGCGCGAACGTGTGCCCTCCGCGTCAACGAGACTCGGGCGGACGGGTGACTTCAGGGACGCGGAAGTGCGCTCAGCGTCATTCCTTGCTTTCCCCGCATCCCCCGGGCAGACCCGCTTGAAACTCGGTCCATGCCGCATTCAAGATGACCCTCTTCTTGTCGTAGATGCGGTCTGGAAGCAGAGGCAGGTCAGCGAGCAAGCAATTGTATTCCGTGAGCAGTCTCATGCCCTCATCGCGGGACAGTTGCGGCTGCCCCATCACGGCAGCGATCGCGTTCAAGAGCTTTCCGGCCTCCCGTTCGCCGCGCTCAAAGGACTGGGCCTCCCCAAGGACGTCGATTGCGACCAGAAGTGTCACGCCCGATCCTAGGAATCGCAGTACCTCGAGTGAGCCGCTAGGCTGAACCACGATCGTTCCGACGAGGACGACGATCACGGCGATGGCGGAAACGGCCACCTGGATCCAGCGAGTTCTGGCCATCGCCCCCATCAACTTCTCCGTCCAGAACATCGATTCGGCGAGGTTACACACCAAGCGCTTGGTGCTGGGCGGCCCACTATCCGCGTAGTAATCGACTTCGGAAGTCGCCAGTACACGGGCACGCTGCTGGACAACCACTGGGAACTGCGCCAGGGCCAAGTCCGCTCGGTGAGCCGGCGGGACCGGCCATCCCAACGTTCGTCCATAGAAATCGTACCGGCGCGCACGCTCGCCCTGTCGAAAGGCGCGGCGCGAACCAGATAGCTTGAGTTTCGCGGAGATCTTCACAGATATCGCGACAACCGCCAGCGTGGCGGCAACCCTCGCCCCGGGCGCTAGTGCACCGCCGTCGAGATGCGATCAAGCATGCGACGGTGGGAGGCGATGATTGCGCGAGCGGGCTTGGTCCACTCGAAGGGCGTTGGGGAGCGGTTCCAGCCGGCCATGAATGAGGCGATGTGGTCGCGAAGAGCACGCTTGGAGGGAAAGTTGGTGAGGCTGAGGGATTGCTTGCCCAGGACCCCGAAAAAGCCCTCGACCTGATTGAGCCAGGAGGCGCTGGTCGGGGTGTAGTGGAAGTGCACGAGCGGGTTGGCGGCCAGCCACGCCATCATCGCCGGGGTGCCGTGCGTCGATGAGTTGTCGAGGATCACGTGCAATTCGCGGTCGGGATAACGGCGGACGACCTTGTTCATGAAGCTAAGGAAGTCCGCGCCCGTGTGGCTGTCCCGTAGGTCGTGGGTCACCTTACCCGTTGCAACCTCGAGAGCCGCGTAGAGATCGAGGACGCCGTGGCGCTTGTAGTCGTGCGTGTGACGAACGGCGCGTCCTGACCTCAGGGGCAGAGGTATCTGTGTCCGCTCCAATGCCTGGATCGAAGTCTTCTCATCGATGCTGAGGACGATCGCGTGCTCGGGCGGGTTCAGGTAGAGGCCTACGATGTCCTTCACCTTCTTCGCGAAGGCCGGATCGCGGCTCACCTTGTACGTTCGCACGTGATGGGGCTTGAGACCCTTGCTCCGGAGAATGTCCGAAATGCACCCGCTGGTCAGTCCGAGCTCCTTGCCGAGCAGGCGCGTGGTCCAGCGGCTGCGGCCCGCCGGCGGTGGGGACATCGCAAGCTCGACGATGCGCTCCACTGTCTCTGCGGGAACGGCGTGATCTTTGCGGCCGGACTTCGGTCGCTCCAGGAGGCCATCCACGCCACCTTTCGCGAACCGCCGTCTGATCCGTGAGACCGCTTCGGGGGAAAGATCCAGCCGCAGCGCGATGTCCGTTCCAGAGACGCCATCGGCGCTGAGCAACACGACCCGCGCGCGCCGTACCAGGCCAGCTCCCTCGGAAGGACGGGCGACAATCTCCTCGAGACGTGCGCGCTGTTTTGCAGAAGGAACTATCACGTGAGGCTCTCGCATCATGCATGAGCAAGAACCTCGCCGTGCTTGATTCTATTTCAACGGCGGTGCACTAGCGACACGGCGACCGAGCACACCGCTGCCACGATCTCAAGCCACCAGTACGTCACCTTCTGTCGCTTCGCATCGGACAGGAGCGCACGCGAAAGGCTGAGCATTGACGGCGCGAGAGGCGCCCCCTCTCTGCCAACGTGAGTGAGACAGCTCGACCCATGAAGTTTACTGAGTAGGGCGAGCCAGGACCCCACGATGACCGCGACCGCGATAACGTCCCTCGGCGAGGAGACCGAGGTGCCGGAGAAGGCCAGGCGACGGACGTACACCGTCGAGTACAAGCTGCAGATCGTGAAGGAGGCCGACGCCTGCAAGGAGCCGGGCGACGTCGGAGCGCTACTCCGGCGTGAAGGGCTGTACTCGTCACACCTGACGACGTGGCGGCAGGCCCGGGACCGAGGGGAGTTGGCTCGGGGCGCCACAGCAAAGAAGCGGGGCCCGCGGGCGACGCCTCGCGACGATCGCGACAAGCGGATCGCGGAGCTCGAACGGCAGGTCGTGAAGCTCACGACGCGGGCCGAGCGCGCCGAGGCCATCGCGGAGATCCAAAAAAAAGTCGCCGCACTGCTGGGACGTCCCTTCCCGAGCGAGGAATCGTGATGGAGACGGTCGCGCTTCACGGGCCGCGGCTGGGCGTCGCGCGCTTGTGCCGGGCGTTGGCCGTGCCGCGAGCGACGTACTACCGGCACCTCGACGCCAAGGCGCCGCCACCGCGGTCGACGCCCGCCCGGGCACTCACCGCTGCAGAACGGCAGGCCGTCCTCGACACCTTGCACGAGCCGCGCTTCGCCGATCAGGCGCCTGCCGAGGTCTACGCGCGTCTTCTCGACGAGAACCGGTACCTTTGTTCCGAGCGGACGATGTACCGGATCCTCGCGAAGAACGCCGAGGCCCGGGAGCGGCGCGATCAGCTGCGGCACCCGAGGTACAAGAAGCCCGAGCTCCTGGCGACGGCGCCGAACCAGGTGTGGAGCTGGGACATCACGAAGCTGCTCGGCCCGGCGAAGTGGACCTACTTCTACTTGTACGTCGTGCTCGACATTTTCAGCCGCTACGTCGTCGGCTGGATGGTCGCCCACCGCGAGAGCGCGACTCTCGCCAGGAAGTTGATCGAGGAGACGTGCCAACGCCAGCGTATCGAGCCAGGCCATCTCGCCATCCACGCCGATCGTGGGCCGTCGATGACGTCGAAGATGATCGCTCACCTGTACGCCGACCTCGGCGTCACGCAGAGCCACTCGAGGCCGAACGTCTCGAACGACAACCCGTTCTCCGAGGCCCAGTTCAAGACGCTCAAGTACCGGCCCGACTTCCCAGAGCGCTTCGGCTCCGCGCAGCACGCCCGAGCTCACTGCGGTCCCTTCTTCGACTGGTACAACCGCCAGCACCACCACGGCGGCATCGGTCTGCTCACGCCTCATGATGTCCATCACGGGCTTGCCCTCGATCGCGTCGCTGCCCGCACTCGCGTACTCGCGGCTGCCCACGCTGCCCACCCCGAGCGCTTCGCCGCTGGCGTGCCCGTGCCGCCGCGGCTGCCCACGGCCGTCTGGATCAACCCACCAACGCTGACGTCGTCCGACGTCGAGGAGGCTCACTAAACTCGAACCGCCGCTGTCTCATCCTCGTTGACAGGTTCCGGCCAGGTGTGCGTCACTCTGCATCGCCAAACTCAACGCGCCGGGAACTGTCCGTTGAAAACGAGATTCCAGTACGAGAACGCGACGTCGATCTTACCAGCGATTTCTGCATCGATCGCGGCCACGGCCTTATCAGCAGCGTATGCGGCATGTTCAGTGAGCGAACGGCGCTGCGCTTCGGTCGAAGCCGCCGGAATCCAGCCTGCGATGCCGAGCGGGTCCGTCAAAGCCGCTCCCTTGCGATCTCGGAGCAGCCGGAACGCGTCCACCAAGCAATTCTGATAGGCCTTCGCGCCCACGCACGGTTGCCCCGCCGCCAAGAGCATTTCGAGATGGAATCCGAGGACGGGGATCTTCGGCTCACGTGCATACTTCCATGCTTTCAGGAGGCGAATGGTCTTCGATAGCTTGAAGGCGGATCGCGCGTCCTCGCCTCTCAAGTACTTGGTGTGCCGTCCCGGAGATGTCCGTCTCCAGCCTCCGGTGCCGTCCGGGATCTCGAACACGGGGTACTGTGGGCTGGTGTCGGTGGTCCCGACCCACACCCCAGGCACAACATCGACCGCACCGACGCCCTGTCCGAATCCGACCACGGCGGCGGGACCATCGATCCACACCGCGGTACCAGGAAACCGCGCCTTCAAGGCAGACTTGGTTCGCTCCAGCGTCGTCGATGAGGCCACGCGGCTGCCACCCCGGGTCACGTCTGCAACACCGACTTTGGCAAAGTAGTCCACATCGCTCCGGACGTGGATCGCGGAGTCGCGCGTATGGCTACCGATCACGAGCAGCTCGTTGAAGTTCTTGAACTCCGATTGCATTGCCTGCTCGATTGTGCGGCGATGCGCCTTGCGCTGGTTGACCTCCGTCTCCGACGGCTCGATCTTCGCCAGAAATGCCTGGATCGCTTCGAACACCGACCTCGCCATCTACCGACTCCTCGCGCGTTGAGTGGCCATGCTCAAGCCGCCTCGGTTGCACTCGAGAGTACGAGTTCTGCCGCCTCCAGTGAATCCTGCTGAAGCACGATCGGGCTCCGCACTTCAACAGCCTCGTCGGTCATGTGGATGTTCAAGGCGCGCAGCGTGCTCTGCGCTTTTCGCAGTAGGACGTCGAGCGCTTTCTGCGCCTTGCGGATCTCGTCGCTGATACCGTCGACGTTGTTTCGAATCGCGACGCTGTGCTTTTCCATCCTCTCGAGGCGCGAGAGCTCGTTTTCGATGCGGGACTCGACGTCGCGCAGCGCCGCGATGTCGCCAGGATCGCCCGCGGTTCGCGTCCGCGTGACGAGACCCATGCCCAGAAGAATGGCGGCATGGAGGTAGGCGTCGGTAGCCGGGTCGTGCTCGTCCCATGTTACGAGGACGTTGTTCCCATAGCGCGCGAAGCGCGGGAACACGTCGGACGCATGAGAGCGTGCCATGACGAGCACGCCGGCTGCCGCATCGCGGTTCTTTCGCGCAGCGTCCAGCTCGGCGAGCGCCTTCTGCACGGTGCACGAGCTGTCCCGCTTTGCCTCGAAAACGACGCCCGCCTGCGCGAAGGCGCTCTCCGCCGTGAAGCGGAGGACGGCGTCACCCTTCTTGCAGCGACCGACGCCCGCGGTCGCTCCCGTGACGTCGAAGACGCAGGGGGCGCCCTGCGTGGCCGCGCGGACGAATGCCGTGACGGCATCTTCGAAGTCGAACCCTCCCCGAGTCGTCTTTTGGTCTTGTGTGCGTCGAGTCTCGATCCGAGCAAGCGCTTCGCGTACTTCCTTCTCGAAGAGGGTCTGCCGTTGTTCTTGCCGCTTCGCCAGATCGTTCTGCACCGCCGCCTGTTCCTCCAGCATCTTGGTCAGGCTCGCCTTCAAGATCGCCAGGGGCGACGCTGGCGCGTCCGGGTTCACGGCGGTGAGAACCTCTTGACGCGCTTGGTGGGTCTCGCGAACGAGGCGGCTCAGGAGCGAGCCCTCATCGTTCGCATCGAGTGCAGCCAGCGCGGCGGAGAGCTGCTTCTGGCGATCCTCGTCGGCACCTTTAAGCTCTTCACGCAGGCTCCGGAGGAACCGCGCGACGGCGCCGTCCTCGGCAAGAGGATCGAGCGCGTGCACAAGCTCGGCATGGCTCTCGACCATCACAGTCCGAAGCTGGCCTTCAAGGATCTTTATCAACCCGTTGCTGTCGGTCGGACTCAGCTTCTTGAAGAGCGGGCTCGTCTCGCCCACCTGCCGAGCCAGCGCCTCTGCTAGGACGCTGTTTTGTGGCCCGAGGTACTTTTCGAGAAGTCGCGCGAGGACGCCCTGATCATCGACGAACGCGGCGAGCCGCTGCGTCACCTGCCCGTCCCTTGGGTCGAAGAACCTTCCGAGTACACGCGCTATCGTTTGCTGCTGGCTTTCGACATGGGCCTTCAGTTGTCGATCGATGTCCTCGACCAAGGCCTTGCCGACGTCCTCGAATTTGGCTTCCTGCGCCTGCGTGTAGGCGTTTGCGAGCGCGCGGAGTCCGACGCTCCAGGCGTCCATTGCAAGCTGTTCCTGTTGCGCGGCCGCGAGTTCGCCGAAGAGTCCGAGGCTCTCCGGGCGCCGATCTGTTACTCGAATCGCGACTTCGCGAGCGGTCACCTTTACGTCGATCACGAGTGGGTTGCGCAGGTCCATGATTCCTCCTTGGCCTTTTGACTGTTGCATAACACTAAACAAGGTCCCCGAGCCAAGCGCCGAAGGGCCCCCCCAGCTCGCATTTGTCTACGAGTCGTACCCGGACCGATCGCTCGACGAGTGACGCCGCTTGATCTCGGTGATCAGCTGTTCGAAATCTTCTGAGGTCAGCCGCAGTGTCATGGCGGTCCTCAAGAATTCAGGCACGTTCGGGACGAGGTTCATGAACTCGGCGATGTCGGGATCCGTGCTATCGGCTAGCCGAAAAAGCAGATCTGCATCCCCGCCAAAAAGGCGCGCCATCTTCTTTACGAGTTCGGGTTTCGGCGGTCGCTCCTTCCCCCGCTCGATCCGGCTCAAGTAGGCCGGCGAAATCCCGAGGCGTTCGGCAGCTACACGAAGACCGAGATCTTGCGCTTCCCGCATCTCCCGGATCGTCTCTCCGAATCCTTTCGACATCGACCCTTGTGGCTCCTGTTGCACAACACTAAACACATGTTGGACGGTTGTCAAGCCCCGCCGTTGTGCGCCTGGTACGCAGCGGTGTAGCTTGGCATCGCTTGGCAGGTTCTACCTGCGGGTGAGTCTGGGAGCCGCTCCGTGCCAGATGACGAGATCCTGACGCTGAAGGAGGTCGCGCATCTCCTGAAGGTCGCCGAGAAGACCGTCTACACCATGTCCCAGAACAAGGAACTGCCCGCTTTCAAGGTCCGCGGGCAGTGGCGGTTTCGCCGCGAGGACATTGATAGCTGGATCGACGAGCAGACGAAGAGAAAGGCCGCCGGGGGGACATCCGATGGGTAGACGGGCCGCGTCGAAGCAGCACAGCTCCGTGGACGATGATGTCGACACCGCGGACACAGGGGCTGCCGCGACCGACGACCAGGCCACGCGAGCTGGCGATGAAGTCGAGGTCGTCCAGGATGGCCGCCTGCTCGACTTCATCTCGGGCACGAGGGAGCTGAAGGACACGCCGAAGGAGCAAGTGCGCCAGCGCATCGCGCGCGCTCTCTTCCACGAGTACGGGATCTCCATCGAAGACATGGAGGCCGACTTCTCGGTCAGCGTCGGCGGTCGCCGCCGTCGTGTGGACATCGCGATCTTCAGGCCCGGCCAGCCACACGCTCAGGAGAACCTGCGCCGCGTCGTCGTCTGCCGACCCGAGCCGACGCAGAACAAGCGGGGCGCGGTCAAGATGCGCGACTACGATCAGGCTGCGAAGGACCTCGAGGAGATCAAGCCGTTCTTCGAGGAAGTGGATGGCTGCCAATACGGGCTTTGGACCAATGGCCTCGAGTTCTTCTTCCTGAAGAAGAAGGCGACGAAGTTCCAGATCGATGCCGAACCGATCGGCGACTGGCCTCCAGGCGACGAGTCGATCGGCACGAGGGACGTGTTCTCATATGCCCGGGTGCGCCGCGCCGATCCTGAGATGCTTCGGACGGCGTTCCGCCGCTGCCACAACTTCATCCACGGCAACGAGGGCATGCCGAAGGACGCCGCTTTCTGGCAGTTCCTGTACCTCATCTTCTGCAAGATGCACGACGAGCGAGCGGCGCGAGATCGGCGCAAGTTCTGGGCGGGCCCTCAGGAGCAGTTCACCGACGCGGGCCGCAAGGAGATCCAGAAGCGGATTCTCCCTCTCTTCGAGGAGGTCAAGCAGGAGTACAAGGCCATCTTCCGGGAGAGCGACGAGATCACGCTCTCGCCCCGCGCGCTGGCCTTCATGGTTTCGGAGCTCGCGAAGTACGAATTCACGCGCATCGACGTCGACGCGAAAGGTGCCGCGTACCAGGAGATCGTCGGGACAAACCTCCGCGGCGACCGCGGCCAGTACTTCACTCCGCGCGGTGCAATCCGGCTGGTGGTGCAGATCCTCGACCCGAAAGAGCACGAGAAAATCCTCGACCCTGCGTGCGGCACAGGTGGGTTCCTCGTCGCCACGCTCGCGCACATGATGGGCCGCTTCCGAGAGGCGGCGAAGATCCGCGCCGACGCGGAGACCTCCGAGGAGTTCGAGTCGCTGCACGCGCGCCTGCGGAAATTCGCGACCAACCAGCTGTTCGGTTGTGACTTCGATCCGTTCCTCATCCGGGCCAGCCAGATGAACATGGTGATGGCGGGCGACGGGAAGGGTCACCTTTACCACCTCAACTCGCTCGAGTTCCCGAACGGCCACCTCGTCGGCGTCAAAACAGCGGAGCGTCACATCAAGCTGGGCACGATGGACGTCGTGATGACCAACCCGCCGTTCGGGTCGGAAATCCCCATCACGGACGACAACGTCTTAAAGGAGTACGACCTCGCGCACGTCTGGGAGAAGGCCGAGGACGGCACCTTCCGCATGACGCCCCGTCTTCAGGGCAGCGTCGCGCCCGAGGTGCTGTTCATCGAGCGCTGCCTCGACTGGCTCAAGCCCGGCGGACGCATGGGCATCGTCCTGCCCGATGGCATCCTCGGCAATCCCGCGGCCGAGTACATCCGCTACTGGATCCTCCGAAACGCGTGGGTGCTGGCCAGCGTAGACCTGCCCGTCGAGACGTTCATCGTCGAGGCCAACGTCAACATCCTCACGAGCCTCCTTTTCCTCAAGAAGAAGCCGCCAGAGGTGATCAACCGCGAGGGGCTTCGCGGCAAGCGCGACGACTACCCCGTCTTCATGGCCGTCGCCGAGAAGGTCGGCTTCGACCGGCGCGGCAACACGCTCTTCAAGCGCTCTCCCGAAGGTGAGGAGTTGACCAAAGACGTGGAAGAAGTAGAGACGATCACGGTGGGTGGTCGGAAGGTGGCCAGGACGCTCCGCCGCAAACAGAAGATCCTCGACGACGACCTTCCGGTGATCGCCGACCGCTACCGCGCTTTTCGACGCGAGAACCCGGAGCCAGGGACGTGAGCGACGAGCTCGACGAGCAGGCCGAAGGTGAAGCGGAAGAGGAGTCCGAGAGCGAGTCCGAAGCTCTCATCGACATCCTCACCGGGCAGGCGATCGCGCCGTCGGCGAAGAACCGATTGGTGCAGAAGGTCGCGCGTCAGCTCCTCGAGAGCTATGGCTTCGACCGCGCCGACATCAAAGTCGGGTACCGGCTTACGACGGCGGGCAAGCGTGGGAAGTCGGTGGACATCGCGATCGTGCGCCACGGGATGGAGCCCTGTGACGAGAACATCGAGCGCGTCATTGTCTGCCAGCCGCAGAAGGCACGCGAGAAGCTTCGCAGCCCAGAGGAAGCCGCGCCCGACCTGCGCAAGCTGCACGAGAAGCTGGAGCTGTTCCCCAAGTGCCACCTCGGCATGTGGACCAACGGGCACGAGGAGTTTTTCGTTCGCGCGGAGGACAAGACGTTCGAGACGCGCTTCTCGAACATCGGTGCGTGGCCCGCCCCCGGCGAGCGCACCGACGACGTGCTCAAAGAGGGCGGCGCGACGCAGGTCCCTGCTGATCCCGAAGATCTCGAAGCCGCGCTCCGACGCTGCCACCAATACCTGACCAAGAACCGCCTTCTCGGCGCGGATGCGTTCAAGCCACTCGGCGCGCTGCTCCTCGCCAAGCTGTACGACGAGACGCTTCCACGCTCAGAGCGCAAGTTCTGGATCCGCGGCGACGAGCCGTTCACCGCGGCGGGACAGGAGGCCATCCGCCAACGCGTAGCGGCGTGCTTCGAGGCGGGGCGGGCCTGGCAACCGAACGTCCTTCTCCACGGCTGGGACCTCGGCTATCTGAACGCTGCGCAGTTGGCGCGCGTGGCGACGGAGCTCGCTCGGTACTCGCTCGCCGACAGTCTGCCCCTGAGCCGGACGTTTGCGTTTCGTGCAGGCGCAGCCTCGACGATGGATGGCAAAGAGGGCCGCTACCCGACGCCGATCAACGTCGCGCAGATGGCGGTCTCGATACTTGACCCTGGACCGGGCGATCGCGTCTTCGATGGCTCGGCCGGCACAGGGACGTTCCTCGCCATGGCAGCGACGCACGTCTTCGGAAAGCTTCTCACTGACCTCGGTGCGACGCTCGATACGGCGTCATCCGACCAGCTACGCGAGGCACAGGTTCGCACTGCCGCGTGGGCGAAGGAGCACGTCTTTGGCTGCGACCTGTCGCAGTCCTTGGTCGTGACGTCGCGCCTGAACATGCTGCTCACGGCGGGGCAGGCGGGGAACGTCTTCCACGTCGATGCTCGCACCTTCCCGGACGGCGATCTCGAGGAACTGGACCGCGCGCGCACCGTCATCCCGACCGAGAGCATGGATATCGTTCTCACGAACCCGTGGTTCAGCACCAAGGACACGATCAAGGAGGAGGCGATCCTCCGACGGTTCCGGCTCGGGCTCGAATGGAAGCGCACCGAAGAGGGTCACTTCGTGGAGAACGGCGCACTCAACACGGCCGGCGTGCCCCCCGAGGTTCTGTTCCTCGAACGCGCGTGGCGGTGGGCGAAGCCGGGTACAGGTCGCATTGCCATCCTGCTGCCCGATGGGCTCCTCGGAAATCCGAGCGACGAATACGTGCGCTGGTGGATACTCAAACATTGCGAGGTCCTCGCCGGTGTCGACCTCCCTATCGAGCCGTTTAAGGTCACCCTGAAGGACTACCGGCTGACGCCAGCTCTGCCCAGCCTTCTCGTCCTTCGACGCCGCAGCCAAGAGGAGCTGCTTCACACGAGTCACCCCGACTACTGGGTATTCATGGCCGTGGTGAACCGCGCGGGCGTCGACGCCCGCGGCAACAAGCTCTTCCAACGAAAGCCGGACGGCGAGGAGCTGATTGTCGATGAGAAGGTAGTCGAGCGGGTTCGTGTCGGCGGGCAGGTGGTAGCGCGCCGGATCGTGCGCAGACAGTCGCGCATCGACGACGAGCTTCCGGTCGTGGCCGAGCACTACCGGCGGTTCGTCGATGGCGGTCGGAGGGGACCGTGAAAGAGAAGCTCGTCCCCAGCGCATTGCTCGAGAAGGAGGGGCGTCGCCTCGACTGCGGCCCCTACCTTTCAGGCGCCATAGAGGCGAAGCTCCTACTTCAAGGACTCTCCGTCGAGAAAGTGCAACTGAGTCAGGTCACGCTCGACTTGGTCAACGCGGGCCGCATCAAGCGCCTTTGGGTTACCGATGTCGAGAAGGGGGTGCCGTTCCTCAGCAGCACCGATATCCTCGACGCTGATCTTCGATTCCTCAGCCTCATTTCGAAGCACGCGGTGCGCGACAATCCGAAGCTGACGATCCGAACCGGTTGGACGCTTGTGACACGCGCCGGGACGATCGGCCGAATGGCCTTCGCGCGACCCGAGATGAATGAAATGGCCTGTAGCGAGGATGTCCTCCGCGTCATTCCCAATCCCAAGAAGGTGCGGCCGGGCTACCTATACGCCTTTCTTTGCAGCCGGTTCGGCCTTCCGCTCGTCATCGGCGGAACGTACGGTGCCATCATCCAGCACATCGAGCCGCAGCACATTGCGGACCTTCCAGTCCCGATCGCCCCCGACCGTATTCAGGAGGCAGCGCACAAGCTCGTCGAGGAGGCCGCCGATCTCCGAACCAAGGCGTCGGCCGAGCTGCGTGCCGTCATCCGCGACATCGAGAGGACAGCCGACCTTCCGCCGGTGGACAGCCGCTATGACGGCGGCTCGCCTGATATCTCCATCGTAAAGGCCCAGACCCTCGGCTCGAGAATGGACGGCTTGTTCCACAGCGGCTTCCACCGTTCCGTGCTCGCTCCCCTGCTACGGCTGCCGGCAAATCGGAGGGCGACGGTCGGCGATTTCGCGACCCGCGTCTTCGAGCCGCTGAGATTCAAGCGCATCAACGTCGATGACCCAAACCACGGCGTGCCCTTCTTCGGGACCTCCGACATCATGCGTTCCGAGCCGGTCGCTGGTCAGTACATCGTGAAACGTACACCTGGGCTCGATGATCTGGTCGTCAGCCCCAGCACCATCCTGATCCCGCGCTCAGGTCAGCTCGTAGGGATCATCGGGCACGCCGTTCTTCCTCACGGCGACATTGTCGGAGGTGCCGTGAGCGAAGACGCCATTCGCGTGGTGGCGCCCGACGACGCGACAGCTGGATACCTCTTTGCCTGCATCTCGTCGGAGTATGGGCGACGCCAGCTCAAGGCTCGCGCATTCGGATCGTCGATTCCACATCTCGACGTGCGGATGATCCGCTCGACAGTCGTCCCTCGCCTCTCTGACGACTCGATCAAGAGCCTCGGGCTGCGCGCGTTCCAGGTGGCAGTAGCGCGCTCAAATGCAGTCCGCAACGAGCGCGAAGCGAGAGCCGTCGTGGAGCGCTGGATCGAACGGAAGGGGGCGTCCTGATGGCCCGAGTCATCGCCATCGGCCAGCCAGTGAACGACTCTGAGCGCGAGGCGATCGCGTTTCTTCGGGATCACCTGCCGAACAGCTACGTCGTCATCCACAACTTCGAGCTGAAGCAGGGCCACGAGCTCTACGAGATCGATATCGCGCTCCTCGCGCCGCACGCCGTCTTCGTTATCGACGTGAAGGGGACGCGCGGTCTGATCGACGTCTATGGGGCCAAGTGGTACCCGGAGGGCCGCGCGCCGTACCACTCGCCGCTCGCCATCCTCCGCAAACACGCCAAGGCGCTGAAGACGTTCATCTGCGATCAGCATCCTGCCGACACCGCGCTGCGCGGCGTGTATGTCGACGCCGCGGTGCTCATGACGGACCCCGGGGCTCACGTTCAAGACGCGGCCGGCCAGGACGGTCCGTCGGTCGCCTACCTCAAGAAGTGCGCCGCGTTCTTCCAGGACAAGTCACGTGTGCCGGGGACGTTCTCCTCGGACATCCGAGCCAAGCTCGGCGTCGTCGAGCAGGCGGTCGTCGGGCGTGCGAAGCCGAAGAGCGCGCCGCCCTGCTATGGGAACTGGCAGGTCGAGGAGAAGCTCGGTGGGACCGACCGATACACGGAGTACCGCGCGAGGCACACCCTCCTCGGGGCGCGTCGTGGCGGCACCGCCCGGCTGCGCCTCTACCAGGTCGACGCCTACGTGCCGACAGAACGCCAGCGGCAGGTGAAGCTCATCAGCAACGCCTACCGCTCCCTGGCCGGCCTGCCGGGCCACCCCAACATTCTATCGGTCCGCGAGTTCTTCGACGATGAAGACGCGAAGAACTGGGTCGCGCTCGTGACTGGGGACGTCGCCGGCCAGGCGCTGCGGCAGCACATCAAGAAGAGCAGTCTCGCGCTCACCTACGATCAGAAGCTCGCTGTCATCCGTGATGTTCTCGCTGCACTCGATCACGCCCATCGAAACGAGCCCCAGGTCATCCACCGCAACATGACCCCGGACGCGGTGCTCATCAGCAACGCGGGGCGCGCCCTTCTCTGCGGCTTCGACTACGCGCGGGCTGGCAAGGACCGGACGAGCACTATCGCAGAGGACATCGTCGACGAGATCGATACGATCTACCAGTCGCCCGAATGCTACCGCGATCCATCGAAGGCGAGCGTCGCATCGGACCTCTACTCCGCTGGTCTCGTCTTCTACGAGCTGCTCGTTGGCGAGCCGCCCTGGTCGTCGGTCGACGACATGCTCGAGAAGGATGCCCTCTTCCCCGTCAAACCGTCCGAGGTCAAGCCCGAGCTGCCGGCCGGGTTGAACGAGTGGCTCCAGTGCCTCTGCGCCTTCGATGTCGAGAGCCGACCCAGCAGTGCCGCCGTGGCGCTCGCGCGATTCAACGACATCGTCGGCCCGGATCCACGAGAAGCAGCGAAGGCCAAGAAGGATGCGCTCCCCCCTTCTCCGCCGCGCCCGGAAATCGAATACGAGGTTCTTCAGCGCGGCACCGAGCTCGCTAACCGTTTCCGCGTCGAGGAGAAGCTCGGCTCGGGAGGCTTCGCCGTCGCCTACAAAGTGTTCGACTCCTACGCGGATACGGCGCGCGTCCTCAAGGTCATCGTAAAGGACCGGCGCTCGACGTTCCAGCGCATGAAACAGGAGTACCGGCTTCTGTCCCGTTTGGACGAGCCTCATCCGAACGTCGTTCACGTACTTTGGGCCGACAAGCTGCCAGACGAGACCCCCTACATGGTCTTCGAGTACGCGGCCGGGCTCGACGTGGGCGAGATGCTTAGCGCAGGCGCGCTTTCGCTGGAGGACGTGCGACGCATCGCCAACGACACGCTTGCTGGCCTCGAGCACCTGCACAGGAACGGTATCTTCCATCGCGACATCAAGCCGTCCAACCTCCTCTGGACCGACCAGGGTGTCCGAATTTTCGATTTCAATGTCGCCGTCCACGAGGACGACGGAGAAGCGCGCGCTGGCGGAACCCGCCGGTATATCCCGCCCGACGTGGAACTGGGCGAGATACTCGCCGCCGAGGACGAGATCGACCGCGACTTGTACGCGCTCGGAATCACGATCTACGAATGTGCGACCGGCAAGTACCCGTGGACGGAGATCACGCCGCCACCCAAGGTCGCCCCGACCGATCCGCGAACCCACGTCGCCGATCTCAGTCCGGAGTTCAGTCAGCTCATCGTCAAGGCGATCGCTCCTCGGAAAGCCGAGCGGTTCTCGTCGGCCGCCGAATTCCGCGCCGCGCTCGCGAGCGTGTCGAAGTTGCGTGTCTTGGCGCCGTCGCCTGCGGTGAACGTCGCGCCGAAGGCTGAAACGCCGCCGTCGCTTTCGGTCCTCCAACCTTCCAAGCCCAACTTCAATCCATTCGTCAGCCACCTGCTGACGATGTACAGCCAGAGCACGCACACGAATGCTGGCACTCGCAGCCTCGGCACTATTGGGCGCGAGACCTACGTGAAGACGCTGCTCGACGAGAAGCTGCGTCCCGCCGTTCTATCTGGCGAGTTTCGCCTCGTCATCGTCACTGGCAACGCCGGCGATGGGAAGACGACGTTCATCCAGCAGATCGAGCGCAAGATCGCCTCCGGGTTGAAGCAGCTCTCGAATGGGTCGGAGTTCGTCCTCAACGGCAGGCGGTTCCTCACGAACTACGACGGCAGTCAGGACGAAGATGATAAGGCCAACGACGACGTGCTGGAGGAGTTCCTGAAGCCATACGAGGGACGCGACGCCAGCAGCTGGCCCACCGACGAGACACGGATCATCGCCATCAATGAGGGGCGCCTCGTCGACTTTCTGACGGAGCGCGAAGAGCGGTTCACGCACTTGAAGCGGCTCGTCCTCGCTGGCCTCGGTGGTGCTCGAGCCTCGGACGGCGTCGTTACCGTGAACCTCAACCTGCGAGCCATCGTGGCGAACCCGCCGGGGGCAGCCGCGGACTCGGACTCCATCTTCGACCGGCAGTTACGACGTCTGGTGCACGAACAGTTCTGGGAGCCGTGCGCCACATGCGACATCCGTGACCGTTGCTACGTCTTCCACAACGCGCGCACGCTCATGGACCCGGTTTCGGGCCCAAAGATCGCGGAGCGGCTGCGCGGCCTATACGCGATCACTCACCTGCGGGGCCGCCTCCACCTCACGATGCGCGATTTGCGTTCGGCGCTCGCGTTTACGATCGCCGGCACGCGCGACTGCGACGAGATTCACGCTCTCTATTCGAGGCCGGGACCAGAAGCTCGGCGGCAAATCCTCGAAGGTTTCTATTTCAACTCCTGGCGCGGCGGCGAAGGCTCGGCGGACCGTCTTCTCTCATTGCTCCGAGAGATCGACGTTGGCGAGGCGACCAACCCGGACATCGATCGCGCCCTCGACTACTTGCCGCCCAGCGCGCGAGAGATGGCGAGATTCTCGTTTGCCCACCGCGGCGACTACGACTCGCAGCTACTCGATCGAATGCACGGCGAACTTCCGCGCGATTCGGCGATTGGAACCGCCTGGCAGCGTGTCAGCGACCATCGCGAGTACGTCGCGATGTTGCGGCGGCGCCAGTTCTTCGAGCGCCGCGACGACAAGTGGGAAGAGATGCTGCCGTACCGGAAGTGGAACGAGTTTTGGCGCCTCGTGACGGGAAAATCTGAGCCCGCGATCTACCTCGACGACCTACTCACGGCCATCAACCGCGGCGAGGGGCTCAGCGACCCCAAGCGCCTCGGTAACACGCTGGCGCTTCGGGTGCGCGTGGTCGAGCACGGCACGATTCGCAGCTACCGACTTTTCCCGGGCGACAAGTTCCAGCTCGTCTTGCCGACCACCGGGAGCAACGACTTCGTCGAGCACATCCCGCAGACGCTGCGGCTCATCTACTCGTCGCCATCGGGGCACCAGGCGGAGCTGCTGGTCAGCCTGGATGTCTACGAGATGCTGGCGCGGCTGAATGACGGCTACCGGCCGAGCCTCGAGGAGCTGCAGGGCTACTACCTGAGCCTCGCGGTGTTCAAGAACGTGCTTGCTTCGGCCCCCTACCAGGAGGTGCTTCTCACCCGGACGGGTCACGACTTCTACCGCGTCCGGCGCGAGGCCGCGGGAACGCTGTACCTCGAGGCGCTCGAGGGAGGGGCGAGCTGATGGGCATCAAGGGCCGAGACCAGGAGTTCAGCCTGAAGAAGCTCTCCTACATCGATTTCAAGCCCCTGAACATGGACAGGGTGCTCACGATGCTCTTCCCGCGGTTGCGCTTCGGCGGCTACGGCACGCGACGCCCGCCGAGGAAGAACGAGCTGACGGTCGGCGATTTCGCTCGCGAGTACCTCAAAGATCCGAAGATGTTTGTCGGCTTCGCCGAGCATCAGGACGTCGTCGAACGGTGGATCGAGACCGATCTCATGGACATGGTGAACCGCGGTCGGCCAAATCAGGCCCTCGCGGCACCGCGCCCGCTGCACGGGAACACATACAAGTTCCGCAACGCTCGCCATGCACGGGATTACGGCGCGGCCGAGCACCTGTACTGGATGCTCTACTATGCCCGCGACGGGCGTGGGCAGACCGCTCGCGATGCGCTCACTCGCTTCTTCTTCCCTGGCGTGGATCTCCACACGGACAAGTACGACCCGTCAGCGTCGGTCGACGTCGAGACCCAGGCGCTCCTCCACTTCGACCGGCAGGTCACGGTGGACACGCGGGACTCGCAGGACCCCGATCGCTTCCCGCCCTTGTGCGTGGGCCAGGTGGATCTGCTAGCGGACGATACGCTGCGCCTGCTGGCTTATGAGCCCTACATCCCGCGCTCGGTCCTCGTCGAGTACCTGAAGACTCTCTTCGCGTTCCACCTCGGGCTGTACCACCTTCGACTGATCAAGCTCCTGCCCTCGCTCGTTCGTAGGCGCGGGGCAGATCCGATCTGCGAGCCCAAGAATTGCCCGGTTGCGCCGGGCGATCTTCAGGCTCACGGCGGCTGCCCGTACCGCGTCTACTTGCTCGTGGATCTTGGGAACGACCTCGACAGCCACATGGCCAGCCTGGCGAGACACAGCGCCGACGTCCATTACCGCCGCATCCCCAACTACATCGCAGCCCATTACCTCGTCCGCAAGCTTGACGAGTTCGCCGACTACTTGAGCAAGAAGATCGGCAAGCTCGCGGCGCCGCCAAGCGGCTTCTTTGGGATCGGAGACTTGCTCCGCCTCCTCGAACCACCGTTCGCGGGCGAGCGCGACGGCTACTTCAAAATGCGACTGGCCGGCCTTCTGGAGGACACCGCTGGCGAAACGCGAGAGGAAATCGATCCAGAGGTTCGGCGTGTCACCGAGATGGGGCTCAACGACCTCGACATGTTCATCGAGATCCTGATGGCGGTGCGGGGCTCCTATCACCGCAAGTACATCACCGAGTTCCTCGACTCAGTGTTCAAGCGGGGCGACGCCGGCGCCATGCACCAGTCAAGGGGGAGCGCGCGACGATTCTCGATGGGAAGTCTTCTGCTCGAGGTTCTTCTCCAGATCGCGGTTCTCCGCCCCACGGCGACGAGCTTCTACACGCGCGAGCTTCGCATCGATGAGCTGCTGACGTTCCTGCAGCAGCGCTACGGGCTCTACATCGACCGCCTTCCACCTGGAGACGGTTTCGGCACGGCAAGCATCAACGACCTTGCCGCGCTCCGCGGAAACGCGGAGCGCTTCAAGGCGAGGCTGCAGGAGATTGGCTTCTTCCGCGACCTCTCCGACGCGTACATCACGCAGACGATCACGCCCCGCTATGCCATCGCGGCCCCGACTGGAGCTGCGCGATGAGCACCGGCTTCCGTGCGCTACCCGGCGCGGATGTCACCCGCGCGGTAGAGGAGCTCCTCTTGCCGCGCCTCGCGGGCGCGCTTCGGGAGAAGGCGGCCGGTCACTGCATGCGCGTGACCGACTTGGACCGGGACCTGATGGTCGCTCTCGCCAAGGGGTTGCGAAAGGAGGCCCCAGGCGCATCCGTATACGTTCTGGCTGACGGAGCGGCAGGAGGCGACGACCTCTGCGTTTCGTCGACAAAGCTGGTCGAGCTCCGCAACCCCCAGGCAGATGGCTCGCTGCGCTCGCCGCTCTGCGTCTTCTTGCCCGCGAACGTGCGCACCAGCGCGGAGGATTCCTTCGGGCGAGCGACGTTTGAGGAGTTCCCGGTGGGCGACTCATACCAAGCGCTCTGCCGTCGTCTCCTCGAGCGTGTACCGGCGACGCTTCAGGGCTATGTCCGGGACGTGCTCCAGTACCTCGCCAACCAGGCATGGCGCTGGGCAAACGCCATCGGCCAAGTCCGCTACCTTCTCTGCGCTCTTGCCAACGGCAACGATGGCGAGGCCTTCGGCGGTGCGCTCTACGAGCTGGGGCTCGTGCCAGACTTCAAGCTGTTCGACGATCCCACGACCTCGTACGGACGCATCCGCAAGAACCTCGAGTGCGTCCGGATGCTCACCGACTCCGACCAGTCGATCCGATCGCGGGTGCTCGAGCTTGGCCTGATCAACAAGGGCCTACGGAGGCGTCTTGCCGAGTACCTCGTCGAGGCAGGCGTCGAAGATCCATCCGCGTGGACACGTGAGGTGGTCCTCAACAAGACCAACTGGGACCTTTCGTTCGACAAGTGGGAGTTCGCGTCGGAGATCGCTCCCGACAAGATTTCATTCCTGCGCGTTGAGACCGATCTCCCCGTCGTCGCCGAGAACGAGAAGAGCGAGCGCCTCATCGACCTCGTCGGGCAGCAAGTCCTCGCCCCGAAGGAGCGGCGGCAGTTCAATGTGACTGTCGAGGTCAAGCCGCATCCCGGCCAGGTCCAGGGCCTCGAGCACTTCACCGTTCAGATCATGTCTCGGGACTCTGGCCCGGTGGGCGTTGCCCGCAAGGTCAAGGTCTGGAAGGCACCGCGGGCAACCTGCACGGTTTCATTCACCAAGCTCAACAAGATCGAGTTCGAAGAGGGATGGCACTTCGTCCGCGTCCTCCCCTGGACCGCAGAAGGTGATCCAATACCGATCGAAGAGCCGACCGAGCAGGCCGCGAAGCGCTCCAACGAGAGCGAGCCCTTCTACGTCTTGCCCGACGCTGACCTCGAAGAGGAACCACCGCAGCGAGCCATCCCTAAAGCAGACAGCGTGGAGCATGCGCGGATCGATCGCCAGTTCACGGCCGTCCTTCAGCGCCGCGACGCACTCGCGGTCCGCCCCGAGAGCATCGGCTGGTCGCAGCGAACCACGCAGGGAAGGCTGGCCGCACAGGAAACCATCGAGGCGAAGTTCGGAAAGGAAGGCGCGTTCCAGATCGCCGTCGCCCGATGGATGAAGCACATCGAGCAGCGGATCCTCTCCAACCCGGAACGACCGGTGAGCTGGCGGATGCAGATCCACCTTGGTCAACCGGAGTTCCCAACGGGCGACATCGCAGAATGGCCTGCGTCTACGGCGGTGCGCAGCTTCCTCGACGCACGTGCGACGTACTTCGCTCGCGTGCTGCAGGGCACGAAAGAGCTCGTTTCTCAGGGGCTCGACTTCCTCTCGGCGGCGCCCGAGATCGTCGCTTACGCAGGCGCCTACGTTGACCTCGTCAAAGACTTCTCAGCCAAGGTCGAACGCGAGGCCGGTGCAGACCAGCTCAAGGCCATCATCGCACTGCGTACCGCGCTTGCCGTCGACTCGGTCCGGCTCGTCGTAGAGGATTACCGCGGGCACGTTCGGGAAGCCGCTCTTCTCGGTCCAACACACCCGCTCCGCGCCCTCCAGCAACTTGGATGGGCGCAGCTCGGGGCAGCGTGGGTGCGCACGACTGCAAAGGGTCCGGAGGAGCACGTCAGCCCCGCACGCGACGCGCTTCTCCGAGGCATCTCGTCGGCGAATTTCCCGCCGATGCTTCCGACCAGCGACGGCCGCGTTTTCCTAGCGGTCGACAACATCCATCCGTTTTGGGTGCTCTATGCACCTGCAACCGAGGAAGATCCGCGAGGGCTCCTGGGCGACATCTGTGCCGCACTCGGGCTGCCAGAGCCGTCAATTGGCGGCGCCGTCATCACAGGCGACGTTCTGGCCTCGCGAGTCGAGCGCTACCTGGTGCAGCACCCGTATGTGCGTACCCTGACGGTCAACGCCTTCAACCCCGGACGCGCCACGGTGCTCGCGGGCGCGCTGACGTCGCTGCAGCGCCAGGAGGCATTCAAAGACCTCCGATACGACCTGCGCCTGTTCGTACCTGACCCGGACGCACCGGGCGTTGGCGAGGCCATCACGTCGCTACTCGCAGGCGAGGGGACAGCCGCTGGCGAGGCCTTCTCGATCCCGAGTCGCAGTCACGTCTTCCCGAAGCTCAACGTCGCCGTCCGATCCACGAAGGACTTCAGGGCCGACCCGATGCGCTACAGGGCGCACCTCAGTTTCCTCTTCGAGGTGTTCCCGCCTGAGGAAGTCGCTGCCGGACGCCCGTTCCGCCCGGAGCGAACGGTGCCTCTTCATGGCTTGGTCCAGGACTTCGCGGTGCGCTTCCGTGACGACGACACAGGAACGGGCTGGGAGCGGCAGCCGCGGCACGGGGCGCCCCTGGCCATCGAGGCAGGCGAGGACACCTCTGCGCTGCTCGGCGCGCTCCCGACGCTCATCTCGGCGGCCACGGCAACCGTGGCGAGGGCAACTCCTGACTTCGCGTCACGACCAATCATTCGACTCGAGCTGGACGCCGATGAACGCGCTCTCATCAGTGAGGTTCACGATGCAAGCGATTGGGTGTTCACGGTCGATCGCAACATGGGCATCGAGTTCTTCGATCACGGTGGCAAGAGGGACCGTCCCGACTACCTGATCGACTACACGCCGGCGACGGTTCCAGAGCATGGGCACCGGCTCGTCATCAGTTCGCGCTCCCTCTCCGAGCTGGAAGCGATCCTGCGCCCCGTGCTGAAGCAATACAGCCTGGATGCTGAAGGCCGACATGCGGTCGTCATCCTGGAGCAGCTGAGATCGCTTTCGGGGCGCTTGGCGTTGAAGTTGATCTCGTCGCCGACAGCGCGCGCCGAGGCGCTCGGGATGGCGCTCGCTCGGTTGTTCCTCAACGTCCAGGGAGCCCTGCGAAACCAGATCATCGTCCCGCTCGACGCACACCTGGATTTGTTCCACGCGGCGAAGAAGCACGCTGAGGCGATTGGCGACGAAGTCACCCTGCGCAGAACGGATCTCGCGCTCTTCGATCTCGACCTCGCGCGACGTACGATCACCTGCAACCTGGTCGAGGTGAAGTGCTACGCGCGGGACCTTGGGCTGAGCGGTTACAGCCAGGTGAAGGAGGGCATCACCGAGCAGCTCAACCAGAGCGAGCGAATTCTGCAGCAGCACTTCGACCCGCACAGGACTACTCCGGACAGGCCGGACCGGCTCCTGAAGACGCGAGAGCTGGCGACGCTCCTCGACTTCTATCTGGAGCGCAGCATTCGATACGGGCTCATGATCGAGACGGCCGCCGAGGAGGCGCGCACCTTCCTCGACGTGCTCGAGCAGGGCTACACCCTCCGCTTCACGCGCAGCGGCCTCGTGTTCGACTTCGACAAGCCCGGCACAGAGCCTCCGGAGCGCGAGGTGGGCATCGAGTTCCACCGGATTGGCAGTGACCTTATCCGTGCGCTGGTCGAGCAGGCGGCGCCGAAGGCGCCACCATCCCCATCCACCGAGGGCGGCGGCGAAGGCGGTGCGGGGCCAACTCCGCCAGCGGGCGCACCCCCGAGCGCTCCGCCGATCCCACGTCTTGGAGCAGCCGCCTTCCTCGTTGAGGAAAGGAAGCGCGACACCACGGTTGACCACGGACACGACGAGGAGGCCAGCTCACCCGAGGACGGTGTGGCAGCGAAGCCGCCCACGCCGGCGTCGGCGACACTCCCACCGGCCCAAGCTTCTCCAACACCCAGCAGGCCTGAACAATCGACGTCGCCTCCGCAGCCGGCGTCTTCGCGGACCAGCCCGAAGCAGCGCGGAGGCGAGGCAGCTCCCGCTGCAGCGAAGCCCGAAACGAAGAAGGGCAACGGGGCTCACGCGGAACCGGCGTACGACATCGTCCTGGGTGTGGCCCAGCCGTCGCCGCAGTTCGGCCTGCTAGGCGAAGCTGCTGGCCGCAAGGTCGCGCTGGACTTGAACCAGACGCACACCATCAGCCTGTTCGGCGTCCAGGGGGGAGGTAAGAGCTACACGCTGGGCAGTATCATCGAGATGGCGTGCATGCCCATCGCAGGCGTGAACGTGCTGCCTCGGCCGCTCGCTGCGGTCATCTTCCACTACAGCTCGACGCTCGACTACAAACCCGAGTTCACCTCGATGGTGGCGCCGAACACTGACGACGCGCAGATCCGCCTGCTGCACGACCGGTTCGGGGCGCAGCCGCAGGGGCTCAAGGACGTTGTGATCCTCGCGCCGGCCGCCAAGGTCGCCGAGCGCTCGGCCGAGTATCCGGACATGAAGGTCCTGCCCATCGCCTTCAAGTCGTCAGAGCTGAAGGCCGCACACTGGAAGTTCCTCATGGGCGCTGTCGGAAGCCAGAGCATGTACATACGGCAGGTCGGCCTGATCATGAAGAAGCTCCGGGACGAGCTGACTCTCGCGGGGCTCCGGAAAGGCATCGAGGACTCGGCGCTGTCGGACCATCTGAAGGAACTCGCGCTGCTACGTCTTCGATTCGCCGAGGAATACGTCGACGACCAGCGC
Source organism: uncultured Myxococcales bacterium (assembly GCA_964546845.1). Taxonomy (GTDB): domain Bacteria; phylum Myxococcota_A; class Polyangia; order Fen-1088; family Fen-1088; genus JADGRB01. The sequence continues at coordinate 103,791 of CAZJMY010000792.1, forward strand.
GACCTCACCAGCGTCCTGCGGCCAGGGCGCCTCGTCATTGTCGACCTCCGCGATGAGCTTGTGGAGAAGGACGAGGCCCTCGGCCTGTTCGTCGTCCTCCTGCAGATGTTCGCCGAGACGACCTACCAGGGGCGCCAGTTCAACAAGCTCGTGGTCTTCGACGAGGCCCACAAGTACATAGACAGCCCCGATCTCGTTGCCGGGCTCGTCGAGGTCGTTCGGGAGATGCGCCACAAGGGCACGAGCATCCTCGTCGCGTCTCAGGATCCTCCCTCGGTACCGGCGTCGCTGATCGAGCTTTCGAGCCAGATCATCCTTCACAAGTTCAATTCACCGAACTGGCTGAAGCACATCCAGAAGGCAAACGCCGCGCTCGATGGGCTGACACCCTCGAAGCTGGCGGCGCTCGGGCCCGGCGAAGCCTACGTCTGGAGCAGCAAGTCGACCGACGAGGCTTTCACGCGCGACGCGATCAAGGTGCGCTGCCGCCCACGAGTAACCCAACACGGAGGCGCTACGAAGACGGCTGTCCGATCTGAAGGAAAGCAGGAATGACGCCCGCGCTGACGGCGTAGTGAATTCGTAGTGAGGGATTCGTGCTCTGGGGTGGTCTCGCGGGATCCTTGTCATCGATTTCGACTTGCCATCGCGGCCCATCTCGCGTACTTACGAAACAAGGCACCACGACGGATAACACTTCCAAAGGCCTGTCACGCCGGAGGCCGCGGGTTCAAGTCCCGTCCACCCCGCAACTTAACGATCGGAATCGACTTAGAATTTTCAGCAGTGTAAGTGGAGTGTAAGTGCGGCTCGCGTGAATTCGCGTACTTAGCGAGCGCGATGACCTCCGCTTCCGCCGGCCGGAGATCGATCTGCAGGCGCGCCACCTCCTCGCAGAGCGTGTGCCAGGGGAGCGTCGTGTAGAGATCGATCATGTCCCCCTCGGGCCCGTGGGTGATCCAACGGAGGATGTCCTTCCGGCCGCCGTCTGCGAGGGCCAACGAGATGAAGGTGCGGCGCGCATCGTGCTGGCGGCGCGGCCGGAGGCCGATCCGCTCCAGGTCCTGGTGGAACTTCTTGAGCATGTGGTTGACGCTGCGGTTCCGTCCGAGGCGGGACGGAACTATCAGATCGTCGGGACCGGGCGCGCGGCCGATGAGCTGTTCCCAACCCGAGCGTCTCCATTCGGCGAGCCGCTCGGCCAAAGCTGGATGGACAGGCACCCAGCGGGGCTCGTCGGTCTTGACCGACTTCTCCTTCTTTCGCTTCGTGCTGTAGCTGTGGGCGACGACGAGCCGGCCGAGCGGTTTGAGCGCGGGGTCGTAATGGCGCCAGCGCAGGGCAGCCGACTCCCCGAAGCGTAGGCCGGCCAGGAATAGGAGCGCGTAGCAGGTCCGCCGGTCGTCGGGGATCTTGGCCGTGGTGAGGGTCGCGACGAGCTCGTCCCTGGTGAACACGGCCGTCGCGCGCCATTCGGGATCTCGGTCGATCTTGGCGGGGAGATCCTCCGTGTCGATCGAGCAGGGGTTGACGTCGATGAGGCGTGGGACCGCCTTCTTGAACATCGCGTGCATCGTGAAGTAGATGTGCCGGACGGTTCTCGGCGCGAGCGCGCGCTTGCCCACCGCCGCCAGCACGGAGGCGACGTGCTCGGGCGTCACCTCTTCGATGCGCACGTCGCCGATGACCGGCAGCACGTACCGGGCGAGCTGTGCCTCGTAGTCGTCGGCGGTGACGATCCCCTTGACCCTGCGCGAATCGATCCAACGCTTGGCCCACAGGCGCACCGTGACGGGGCCGCCGGCCTGACCGGCGACCTCGGCGCGGGAGATCAGGGTTTTTTTGACGTGGAGGCGAACTCGCTCGGCCTTGGCTTCCTCGTGGATCCGGCAGCCGGTCGACTTCTGCCTGGAGGTGCCGTCGGCGTCGACGTAACCCACCCACCAGATCTGCTTGCGAATGTACTTGTACGGTTCTCTCATCGATCCCCCCGTGGGCCGTGCTCGCCATCCACGATCCGGCGCGCGATGTCGGCTTCCGTTTCGCCTGCGGAGCCGTCGGCCTTAGCGGCGGACGGGAGGTCGGCCATGAGCTGCTCGAGCTCCGCCCGTTTCACGCGCTCACCTCGCAGACCGTAGGCTCGGAGCTTGCCCGCGCGGATCCATCTGGTGATCGTTTTGGCGCTGTACCCGGCCAGCTTTGCGGCGCTCTCGCGGGACAGATATTCCGGCTGCTCCGTGGAAGGAGAGTTGGCTGGAGGAGGCGCCTTGGAGATCCACTCACGGAGCTTCTCTTCGAGTATCGTCCGCAGCCGATCGTCCAACCACGATGCCATGCATCTCTCGACGATTGCGAACGGATTCTGACCGTCGGGAACCAGCCGCAGGCGGGCCGGTTGCGAGGGGTTGTGGTCGCGACCCTTCACGTTGGGCCCCTCCGAAGCGAACCAGGCTCAAGTGCTGGCGCCTGCATGTCCGTCCACTTCGCTGATACCGCCACATCGACGACCTCCGGCGCGCGCACTTGGATCGTCATCGCCCCCCAACCTCTAGGGGCGGCGATAAGGACGCCGGTGTGACACCAGATTCTCATGGCCTCAGTCATCCAACGCGAGGTAGGCGACCGCCGCCGACAAGAAATCGACCAGAATTCGTACACGTCGAGGCGATGCGGGATTTGCCGCCCAAGCACGGACATGCAGTGCGCGATGTCTTCATCGAGTCTTCCTTTTAAAGGCCCCTCCAACGCCTCGGCGTGACAGGGCGGGCAAACAGGTGACGATACTTTCGGCCGTGGCTTCGGCATCTCGTCCCTTGGCTCCTCAAACGCCACCTCGGGTCCTGGCGGGACATGCCCATGAGAGAGAAGAGCGCCGTCGGCATGTCTTTTGTGACGCGGACGGGCCAAGGGCCCGAGTTGGGCGGTTCGGACCCTGTTTTCGCCCCTGTGGGCGACCCTGCCTTTTCGGCCGTTCTTGACCTGTTGAAACGTGGAGCTACTGTCCCGTCACCGACGGAGGAACTGCCCATGGCGAACCCTGTTTCGGAAGGCGGGCCTGCACAGAAACAGCCCCCCAAGACCGACCTGCGCGGCAAGTTGACCCGCGCTCAAGCTGCGGTACGTCTGAACGTCAGCGTTTCCAAGGTTCGGACCATGGAGGGCACCATCCTCCATCCCGAGGTCATCGGCGGCGTCCACTACTTCGCGAAGGCGGACCTCGACGACGTCGCGCGCTCCCTTCCGATGGGCACCCGCGCTGGCGCCCGCCTCGACGACGGCCAGATCGCCGCGCGAGTATTCCGCCTGATCGACGGCGGCAAGGAGCTGCGCGAGATCGTCGAGGAGCTGGAAGTCCCACCCCAGCTGGTCCGGACCCTCTACCACGAGTGGAAGACCGACTTCGAGGACGGCGAGCAAGAACGCCGGCAGGCCGCCGAGGAGGCCGCTGAACAGCGCCAGGTGCGCCAGTTCGAACGCGACGCCGAGCGACAGTCGCGCGACCTCGACCGAATGATGCGCGCCGCCCAGGTGAAGTGACTGGCTGCCAGGGATGCGGCGGAGGCGTAGTTGGCGGAGATGGCGCGCGATCCCGTTGCCGTTCTGGACTTCAACGACCGGGGAGCCATCGTCGTCCCATGCCAAACACCAAACCCTCTGACGGCACCCAGATCCCACCGTCCGGCCTGACGCGATCGCAAGTCGCCCACCATCTCGGCGTTGGGGTCACCGCCGTCCACCGGTTGCGGGTCAACGGCGAGCTACACCCTCAGCGCGACGACGCCGGCGTCTGGCGCTATGACCCAGCTGACGTCATCCGCGCTGCAGCCAAGCGCGGCGTGAAAGGGCCGCGCACGGAAGGGGAAACCGCCGCGCTGGCGTTCGAAATGTTCGAGCTCGGCGGCGGGCTACGCGAGGTCGTGATGGCACTGCATCTGACGCCCGCGGCGGTGCGAAGCCTCTACGCGGACTACAAGACCTCGCTCTACGAAGCGTCGCCGAGAGAGAGGCCGCACTAATTAGTGCAGCCGGGTTCTGGAGATCTGAAGGCTGCCCTTCTCGTCGAGGAAGACCCAAAAGCGACGCTGAACATCCTCGGCGACCAGGACGGCGTCCACCCCACAGAGCCGCAGCGAGATCGGGCGGGTGATGAACACTCCGAACTGCGCTGTCTCGGTCACGATTCGGTCGAGGGCCTCTTCACAACAGAGCTGAAACCCTCGAACCCGCGTCATCACACGGTCGACCAAGCGCCCGACTCTCGTGCTCACTCCGCTGAATGTCTTGCCGAGCCCGGGCGGAAAGTAGATGGTGCCGTCGTTGGCCTGGATTAGCGTCGTGAAGCCCGCCCTTCTGAAGCGGGCGGCCCTCTCCGCAGTCAGGCTCATCGAACCAGGAACAACGTTGGGCACTCGTTCTGCGGCGAGGAGCTCCGGCCAATTGCGGTGTACGGTTTCAAAGAGCCCTGGATCATCAAAACTTGTGTGATCGCCGATGTCGACAAGGTACAGAGCGTCGATCGTTACCGTCACGAAGAGAAGCTCACTGCTGCCTTTCGAAAACCTCTGCCCGGGCTGCCGCCCACCGAGGTGAAAATGGGTGATCGCCAGGTCGTTGAACTGTGTGTCAGGCTCTGCGCGGCCGACACCCCTCCCAAGGTAGTGACTCAGGTCCTGCCCACCTTCGGACTCCGTGACGATCTGCTTGACCGCCTCGATCCTCGCATCGTCCGGACGTGACATGAGATTGTCGGACCAGAGTGTCCGTCGTCTCCGGGGTGTTACGAGACGGTGCTCGACCGTCAGTAGTTTTGTCAGGGCGCTCGGCTCATGAGCGCCACGGAGCTTTCTCGATCTAGGCCTTCCGATAGAGCGCTTCCGAAGCTCCCTCTCGGCGAGATTCTCCAGGTCCTCCAGAAAGTCCGCTCGCAGTTCCTTCACAGCTACCCTTCTCCGTTGTGCAATCCTATCAACCCGGTCCCGGCCTGGCGCCTCGCCTGCTTACAGAGGACGCATGTCGAAGTTCGGAAAGATTTGGGTGATTGCGCCGGTCTGCGCGAGCCGATCTAGCCGCCCTGCGAGGGTCGAGTTCGTTCTCGCGTGTGCCAGCCAGGACTCGACTGCAGCACAGATCCATTCGCAGAATTCGGCGACGCCGATGCCGTAGCCGGTTGTCCGCTCTGAGCCGCCCTTCGTCATCGTGCGCGCCGGGACAACGGGAACGTCCGCGCCGTAAAACGTCACCCGGTTCAGCACTTCGAACATGGCAGATGAATCATCTGTCGCTTGCGGCACATCTGGGTTCGTCATGAAGTCGCCCTCGTGCAAGAAAGCGCACCTCAGCGCGAACAAGTCATGGCCTGATACGAAGACCTTTCCCTCCGGGTTGCTGAAGTAGGAACTTGTCCAGCGATCCGCCCAGCGGACGTAACGCCCCGCTGACTGCCCACGCCCAGGCTGCTCGACGGCACCGCAGGCATCGGGCAGCACCAACGCCAACGCTGTCGCGGCATACCAACTCTTCTTCTGAACGGCGTCCCGCACTCCTCGAATCAGATGTTCCATCGCACGACCTCCTGCTGCCTATTGTCTGTGTGTCGCTGCCCTCGACGGTGCGCACTATTCCTTGGATGCTCGGCTGCGAACGAGATCTGCAATCGCTGCCGACACATCGCGGCCCTCGTCCATCTTCAAGGTCCCGCGGATCACAAGCTGATTCGTCGCGTGGATCGCCTTTGCCAGAAGGTACCGTGCCCGGGACCCAAGCGCGGCGGTCTTCCCCCGTTGCTGGGGTGACCTGCTGTGTCGGTCGCCGTGCGCGACAGTACTCCTGTGCCCATAGAGTTCCCCAAGGTCTTTGAAGACCTCTCCTTCTGCTGCGAGTAACGCCTGTCCATGCAGACGAAACCGGTAGGTGATCTCGCCACCTGCATGCGGCACCACTAAACGTTCGAGACCAATCACGGCGTCCAAGAGCGCGTCCCGGGGCGTGGGCGCGACACTCGATCGTCCGAACGACCACATCGCGGATGCAACGTCGTCCGATGCTGAGGTGGCATCCAGGTCAGCCAGCAGCTCGCGCACGCGTGCGTGGACCCTCGGATCAACGTGGATGACTTGCCAACCTTTGGTTTCAAGCCAACCGATCGGCCGGGTCGCTCTATCCTCGGTGGCTCCGAAGTTTGGAGACCCTCGATGGAGGACATCGCGGGCGTGGCCACTTGCCGAGCTCACGATCGTCGCAAGTTCGTGAACCGGGATGTCGCGATTCGTCGCGACGAGAATCGCCCACTTGACCTTGTCGATCGAGCTCGCCACCTCGGCGACCGGGTCCGTTTCGCAGGGAACCCGAAGCTGAATCCGAAGAAGACGGCTCAGCCTGACCCCATCGTCATCCCGATAGTGGTGACCGTACTGGTTAAGGAAGACCTGTTGTTCGGGCGTCCACGACCACTCGACGAGACTGATTCCGGGCGCCAGTTCGACTTCCGTCCCGGGATCGGGAGCGGACATCATGTCCCCGATGTGCACCGCGACGAGCGGACAGAAGGCGGTGACGATCAGCTCGCCGCCCGTCAACAATCCAACCACCTCGTCGGCAGCGTCATCGAGGGCCGCACTCGCCACGCTCCACGTCACATGGTTGCGGCCAAGGGTCAGGTCTTCGATGGCGGACCGCAGCGCGATGTGACTCAGCGGAGACAAGACCAGATGACGCCATGTGAATGAAGTCCACGAGTCCTTGGAGGGTTCTGAGTCATCGTCGGTGCGGAGCTCGAGTTTCTGCGCGTTTCGCGCCCACAGGTACTCGGTAAGTGCCGAGCCGGCCGGGGAGCGTTCGAGCCGATCAGTTAGGAGCCTGCGGAATTCGAGATAGTCCGGAATTTCAAGCTGGGTTTCGTGCGGGACTCCATCGGGCGCTATGACGCCGCCGCGACGACGTCGTGTCTTCATGCCGTGGCCAGACAGGGCCCGTGCCGCGGACTTCAGCGCCTCTCGCACAAGGGGCCGAAGCACCGTCGGTTCGAGGTCAAGCGGCTGCCCCTCGGGAAGAATGCGCGTAATCACGATCGGTTCCCGATCATTTCCCCGGCGCGTCGCTCGGACTGGCCGCCGGAGGCGTTTGGGCTGACTCACCCAGTCGGCGGGGGAGGCGCCCTGTCCAGAGCTGGTCGCGCAGCCCAAGGTTCCACGCCGCAAGAACTGAAGAGCGCAGATCAGCGGTCTCCGTGAGCGTCAACTTGCCGCCGAGGAGCTTCGCGACTCTCGCCTGCAGCTTCTCCCTGGCAAAGAGCAACACGACGTCTCGAACCCGGAACCAGTCGCCACCCAGCTGAGGAACAGGGCGCTCCGCCAGCAGCTCCACGCGAAGCGACCGGTAACCATACGGTGATGTCACGTCCTCCATGACCTCGCCCAAGAATCCGCGAGCCAACACAAAATCACCAACTGCTACCTTCTTTCCCTGATTCAGCAGCTCGACATAGCGTGAGGCTTCCGTGTTCGCGTCTAGCACTCGCGCGACTTGCTCGACGGCTACTCCGTGTGGGCGTCCCAGAAGCGTCCAGCAGCGCCGTACCACACACAAGCCAAGCATGCCGATCTTCGTCGCCTCAGCAATCTCGGAGCGAGCCTCTCCAGTCGATGCGGCTGCGTCCGCGCCCGCGGTGTAGTGGATGGATGCGCTTGGGAGACCGAAGGCCTCCTCGTAGGTCGTCCCCATCGCAAGCCGCTCGAAATCGGCCATCAACGGCAGGGCGCGCTTGAGCCGTTGACGCGCGCTCGAGCGAAGGCGCTTCCACTTGCTCGGATCAATAGGTGGCGTGTACGTCGCGTACCACGCCAATCCAGGATCGATCTTCGGTTCGAGTGCACGAATGGCGACCGTCGCTCGATCAATCGTGGCATTGACCCAGGCGCTTTCGGCTCCATGAAACTCTCGCAGGTCTGCATTGAATCCGGACGCGCCACATAGCTCGTTGAGCAGTAGAAAGTGCGCGTAGTAGGCTGGCTCGTCCTTCTGGCCAAAAAGCACGAGCTCTGTCAGGAGCTCGCAGAGTCGTCGTGCACGAAGACGCTCCTCCTCGAGCACGATGCCGATCGCCGTTCGCTCCGTGGAGTCTGCTGGCGTGCCCGCCTTGATGGGTTCATCTCCGAGGAACTCATGAAGACGCATCAAGACCATCGCCGTCTTCTCGACTTCATCGAGCGCCGTCCAAAAGACGAAGTCGCGAGGGGCGCCGTGGAACGTGTATCGTCGGAAAGCCTCCTCGTCGATGCTCAGCACCTCGCGGAGCGTCCGCGAGGCGGGTATCAGAAGCTTTGGGTACCAATCCAAGTGCGGATCCCTGGCGTTGTCGGTGGGTGGCGAAGTATCCGATTCAGTCATCGTTATTCTCGGTCGACTCGTGTGGGCTCGTCGGTGCAGGTGCCGTCATGGCTGGAACGAACTGCTGGAGGGCAGTGACAGGCGCGGGATAGCCTCGCGTCTCTGCCCCGATGGCCCGACAGGATTCGTATAGTTCGGCGGCGACATTGACGATGTCTACGTAGAACGGCGGCTCGACAAGGCTAGGCAGCCGGTGGAGGCGGTGTAGCGGTTCGCCGCAGTAGACGAGGTTGGAGCGCTTGAGGCTCATCCACATTCCATGGACGTCGCCGCTCGCAGGTGAAAAGACGAGTCGGTAGAGTTTCTCCACGCCTGCCTCGTAGGCCAACCGCCGAGTGTCCTTTTTGGTCCAATGCCCAAGCTCAATGTCCAAGAGCTCCGCCGGAAAGTCGCCCAGCTCGTCGGAGAGATCCTTTGATGTTAGTCCTTCGAGTGAGCGACTTTCTGGATGGTTGTCTTGGAGGTGAAGCATGAGGAGCTTCTCCTGCCCCTCACCATGCTCCTTGAATGCGGCGAACTCGCCGGACGTTCCTCGGCGAGCCAAATAGGCGAAGCTGATTGCCGTGTCTGCCATGCAGCGGAGGAAGATGCCGCCGACGTCCCTGGCCCACAGGTTCGGATCTTCGAAGAGTAGGCAGAGCAACCTGGTCAATCGTCCGAAGAGGCCGAAGAGGACCTCGTCTTGAAGGGGATCGTAGAGGTCGGGCACAAGCTTGCGAGATAGTTCCTTCATGTAGTGCCGGGCGGCACCGGCATTGTCCCGGAGAACGTCCTGAAGATGGACAGCCTCCTCGTCCGACACGGATGCCGCACCCGCCCGCGGGTGGAGAGCGGTACAGACGGCTAAATCGTGATTGTGTCGCCAGAAGTGCTTGGGCCACGTCTTGTCGGCCAGGTCAGGGCGGATCTTCGGGTTGGACACGGACATGTTCACGAGCTGACGAGCAAGCGACTCGACTTGGCACTGCTCGTCTCGAGTGCAATCAATCGGGTACTTCGGAATCAGCTTCACGCCTTCGATCGTCGATAGGAACTGGACCTTGTTGTGTTGCAAGAACCGCATCAACGGCAGCGCTCGAACCCGGCCGGCGAACTCGTCTTTCCCCGGGAATAGCTTCACGAAGAGTTGTCGGAGCCGACCGAGTTCGAACACTGGATCGAGCGGTCCCCCGGCAGCGATCGATGCTGGCTGTAGCAGCCACTTCGCCGGGCACTCGGGATAGAAGGCAAGTAGTCGTCCGACAGGGCGAACGAACGCCGCTTCGACCAGGTCGGCGTGCTCTTCGAGGAACTCGGCTCGGCGCTCCCCAGGAACATGGTCGAAATCCGAGATCAGGCCGATCAATAAATGGGGACCCCTGTAGAAGGCGTCGAGTGCGTCCAGGAACTCACGGTACGGAACGTGGCAGCGATCGAGACCGAACTCGAGCGCAAGAGATCCGATCCAGAGATGTTCGGGAAGTAGGTCGCGAACCCAGTCGAACGGCGCGAAGTTCAGCTCGGCCATCGGGCCCTTGAGCTTGGAGCCAACCTTCTTGTGCTTCGCCAGTGGTGTGTGTCTCTTTGCCATTCTAGAGCCTCGGATCCACAGGTTCACTTTCGAGCGCCAAGACCCCGAAAACGCATTCGTGTACTCGTCGAAGCGGCTCGCGCCGAACGAAGCGTTCGAGCGCCTCGACGCCCAGAGCGAACTCTCGAAGCGCGAGGCCGCGCTTCGCGGAGAGACCGCGGGCGCGTAGCCGCTCCAAGTTCTCGGGGGCGAGGTACTCGGGACCATAGATGATGCGCAGGTACTCGGCGCCGCGGCACTTCACGGCTGGCTGCACCAGACCGCGGGAGCCGGGAGCGATGAACGCGAGGGGCTTTACGACCATGCCCTCGCCGCCGCCACCGGTGAGGCCCTTCCACCAGGCGATGGCCTCCGATTCACTGGCCGCGTCCGTGAGGTCGACGGTCCGCCAGGGCGTCGCCCGCAGTAGGCCCTCGTCCGCAGCGCAGAGGTCCGCGATGAGCGCCATGTGCCACGCATGATCCCGGTCGACGTGGACACGGCCTTCGGTCGCCATCAGGTGGAAGGGCGCGAGCTTGAGATCGGAGAGAGACGTCACCTCCCAGCAGTACCGTCGATAGGCCTCGACGTAACGGCGGATAGCGTCGGCGCGCTCGCGTGTCCGTTCGAGTAACCTGCTCACGCCGGCCGCGACGTCGCCGCCTCGCTCGGCCGCGGTCGCGAGCGCCGACATAGCCGCGGCGAAAGCCGGCGTGGCCGCGGAACCGACGGCCGCGTACTGCGACCGTAAAAGCTCCTGAGCCTTCACCGACCACGGCATCAGCTCGCAGTCCAGGCACGCCCAGTCAGTCTCGAGCTTCCGCCACAGGTCTGTTGCGTCGAAGGCGACACGCACGCGGGCCAGCAATCCAGACTCCAGGGCGGATTCACTGAAGAACCGTCGGCCGGTCCGCGTAAAGCAGATGCCGGTACCGCCGTCGGCGACACCGAAGCGCTTGCGCGCAGCCTCTTCGTCCCGGCACACGACGACCACCGCGCGCGAGCCCATGTGCTTCTCCTCGCACACCACCTTGGGCACGCCCTGACCTCGGAAATACGCGAACGCCTCCGCAGGATGCTCGAGCAGACCGGGCTGGGTCGTGGTTTCGCTCGGCGACATCGTCGGGGGCAGGTAGATGATCCACTTCGGGTCGACGGCGAAGCGGCTCATCAGCTCTAGGGCGGCCGTGGCGTTCTCCTCGCGTATGGTCACGTTGCCGCCGAGGCGCGTCTTGATGATTCGCTTGCCGCTCACGTCCTCCATGTCGAGCAGGTCGTCGTGCACCTGCTGTGCTGTGAGCGCCGGGGCCTGGGCCTCGGGTGGCAGGAACGGCTTCGCGGGCTGGTAGTAGGTGGCCGTCGCCGGGACGGACACCAGCTCGCGCTCGGGGTAGCGGAGCGCGGTCAGCCGTCCACCGAAGACGCACCCGGTGTCGATGCAAATCGTGCGGTTCAACCACTCGGGCTCAGGGACCGGTGTGTGGCCGTAGACGACCATGGCGCGGCCTCGGTACTCCTGTGCCCAGGGGTATCGAACGGGCAGTCCGTATTCGTCCGTCTCGCCCGTGGTGTCGCCGTAAAGCGCGAAGTCGCGCACCTTGCCGGAGCCGCGGCCCTGCATGTTCGCGGGCAGGCCGGCGTGGGCCACGACGAGCTTGCCGTCGTCGAGCACGTAGTGGCTGACCAGACCGTCGATGAAATCGGCGGCGCGCCCCGCGAAGGCTGGCGGCTCCCGTTCGATCTGGGCCAGCGACTCGGCGAGACCGTGCGTGACGCGAACGTCCCGGCCGCGGAGTTTTCGCATCAGCTTCACGTCGTGGTTTCCGGGCACGCAGTACGCCGTCCCGTCGGCCACCATCCCCATGACGAGGCGGATGACGTCCGGTGTCTTCGGTCCCCGATCCACGAGATCGCCGAGGAACACGGCCTTGCGGCCAGCCGGATGGCGCGCACGCCAGCCAGAGCCGCCGTCAGGCGCCGGCTCGGTCGCGGGCTCGACGACGTAGCCGAGCTGCCCGAGGAGCGCGCGGAGTTCGTCGAAGCAGCCGTGGACGTCGCCAATCACGTCGAACGGGCCGTGGTCCTGACGCCGGTCGTTCCAGAGCGGTTGCCGCTCGACAGCGACGGCGTCGATCTCCTCCTGCGACTCCAAAACGAAGACGTGGCGGAACCCCTCGTCCCTGAGACGCCGCATCGAGCGCCGCATCTGCTGCGTCTGCTGGCGGACGACGTGGGCGCCAAATTGCCGGTCGGGACGGCCGGCGTTCCGGTCGTGGCAGAGCCGCTCAGGGAGGGCAAGGACGATAGCGACGGGGAGGCAATGAAACTCGCGGGCGAGCGCGACCAGCGGCTTGCGTGCTTCGGGCTGCACGTTGGTCGCATCGACAACGGTGAGCTTGCCGAGCGCGAGGCGCTTGCGTGCGACGAAGTGCAGCACCTCGAATGCCTCGTTTGTGACCTCGAGGTCGTTTTCGTCGTCCGAGACGAGGCCGCGGCACCAGTCGGATGACAGGACCTCGGTCGACTTGAAGTGCTTTCGCGCAAATGTCGACTTGCCGGCGCCCGACGGACCGACGAGTACAACCAGAGCCAGGTCCGGGATCTTCAGGCTAGCCACGGCGAAACACCCCCATCTGCGTCGGCGAGCCGGTCGTCGGATCGTTCGGGCCGACCGGCAGGAATCGGACGGCGTAGCCGTAGCGGGCGGCCTGCTCGGCTGCCCATCCCTCGAACTCGGTCCGTGTCCACTCGAACCGGTGGTCGCGGTGCCGAAAGCGCCCGGGTGGTAGGCCGGGAAAGTGGACGTTGTACTCGACGTTCGGCGTCGTGATCACCACCGACGTCGGCCGGGCGCATTCGAACAGCACGCGTTCGAACGCGCGCAACCTGTCTGGATCGAGGTGCTCGACGACCTCGACAACCACCGCGGCGTCGAACCCTGCGAGGCGCTTGTCTCGGTAGGTGAGAGCGCCGTGAAGTAGGGTGATGCGCTCACGCCGGCGTGCCGGAAGGTCTTCGAGGCGGAGACGCTCCGTCGCCCGCTCGAGCGCGCGATACGAGACATCGACGCCGACGATCTTTTCGAACGTCGTGTCGGCGAGCAGCGCGCGCAGGAACCGTCCCTCTCCGCAGCCCAGATCGAGGACGGACCGCGCCCCCTCCGCCTTCAGGACGGCGAGTACGGCACCGACGCGTTCGTCGGCGAGGCTGATCCGCCGCTCGACGTCGGCCTCTTCATCGGCGTGCGCGGCCTCGGCGAGGTCGGGATCGACGCCTTCGTCCTGCACCAGCCGGGCAAGCGCCTGCCGCGTGAGGCTCTTGAAGTGCTTTAGGTAGCGACCGGCGATGAGGTCCTTCTCGGGATGACCCGCCAACCAGCCGTCACCATGACGCAACAGCTTCTCGAGCTCGTCCTGTCCGACGAAGTAGTGCTTGTCGTCGTCGAGAACCGGGATGAGAACGTACAGGTGGGTCAGCAGCTCCGCGAGCGTCCGCTCGGATCGTAGCTCCACGGTGAAGTAGGCGCCCTCGCCCCATGATGCGAACGCGGTGTCAAGCGGGTGGTGCTCGGCGTGAACCTCGTAACCGAGTGGCTCGAACAGGCGGCGCAGCAGCCCCTCGCCCCCGCGGCAGGGAAGAACAGCAAGGCGGGCGAGGAGCGGTAGGGCCCGCTCAACGAGGTCCGGCTTGTCCTGGCATCGACCGGCAAGGGCGGTTCCGAAAACACGCGCGATCGCCACGCTCATGAACGAGGACGCGACGTACGGGCGGTCGTTCACATATGCATCGAGCGTTCCCTCGCCATCTCCGCGCCCACGTACGAGACCCACCGGATCAACCTCCAGCAAGAGCGCCGCCGTGCACCGTTCGGCCGACGCCTCCGGATAGAAGACGTGCGCCTTGCCGAACGACAGCTCGACCTGCTGCACACGTCCGGGATGCTTGTGCAGCAGGAATCCCAGGTCGGTGGCAGGCTGTGCAGTTGTTGAGATGGTGAGAAGCATTTGATCCTCAGCGTCCGGTAACGAACTCGTAGATGACGCCTTCTTCGAGGTGCGCGAGCGTCGGCGGCTCGAGGGAAGCGAGCGACATTCGCTCGCGCCGGGGTTCCTCGAGGTCCTTCGTGGACAAGAATCGGCCGTCGTGGCGGTAGAAGACGCCGATCGAGCGGACGCGCCCGCGTGCGGGAGCGCCCTTGAAGAAGGCGACCCAGTCCTCGACGCCGGCCAGGGCCGCCGCCTCCTTGCGGTCTTCCTTACGGCGGCGCGCCTTCGTGCTCTGCTCGATCGCCCGCGCGATCTTCGCCTCGCTCCACCCGCTCGCGCGGCGGTCGCTGGCGATCCGGTCCGCATGGGCTCGAGGGTCGCGATGGGACGGGCCAGTGCCGATCGCAGCTCCGCAGTCGCACATCCCGGTCGTGCCGAGCACGACGATGTCGCGCGCCGGGCCCGGGCCCGCGAGGCGCTGCCGGTGCACGCCGCAATGGCGCGACCATTCCTCGAGCGCGTCCACGTCTGCGGTACGCGCCACGAACACCGAGATCATCGTACACATCGCCGGCTATCCCTTCCGCCGCCCTTCGACCCGCCACGTACCGCCGGCGTCCTGGGCACATGAGAGTGAGGTGCTCAGGAACCGGGGGATGACGTCAAGCTGCGTGCGCGTGATGACCTGGTGGGCGGGCGACATCGTGGTGGTCGCGTCGTTGGTCATGGGCGGCTGAGGTGCAGCCGACGTGCCATGGGCATCCCGGTCACTCCGAACCCGGAACCAGCGGGGCGTCGCGAGGGAGTGCGGCGCGGGTTTATCCAAATGGATAAATTTGTATACTATTAGCTAGATGTCACGCCGCGGCCTGACCGTGATCGGCTTCCTGGGATCGACCCTGGACCAGGGAAAGCGGGGGCCCGCCCGGTGGGAGCGGTGGCGGCCGACCGTCTCCCTTTGCCAGCACCAGGACCTACTGGTCGACCGGCTCGTTCTGCTCCACGGCTCCCGATTCGAGGGCCTGGCCAAGGCTGTCGCGGTCGACGTCGCGCAGGTTTCACCCGAGACGGTCGTGCAGCTCGAGGTCATGGAGATCTCCGACCCGTGGGACCTGGAAGAGACCTACGGCGCACTCCGCGATTTCGCGAAGCGGTATCCGTTCGATCCCTCCCGCGAGGACTACCTGGCTCACATCACCACGGGAACGCATATCGCGCAGATCTCGCTGTTTCTTCTCGTCGAGTCGCGACACATCCCGGGGCGTCTGGTTCAGACGTCGCCGCCGCCCAACCCGGACGGGAACGCCTCCGGCTCCTACACCATCATCGACCTCGATCTCTCCCGCTACGACAGCATCGCGCGACGCTTCCAGAAGGAACGCACCGAGGGGCTGTCTTTTCTAAAGGCAGGCATCGACACAAAGAATGCAGCCTACAACCGCCTGATCGAGCGCGTCGAGCAGGTCGCGATCGCATCGCGGGATCCAGTGCTGCTCTGCGGACCGACGGGGTCGGGCAAGTCACAGCTTGCCCGGCGGATCTACGAGCTCAAGAAGACGCGCAGGCAGGTGGCCGGCGAGCTCGTCGAGGTCAACTGCGCGACCCTGCGCGGAGACGCCGCGATGTCGACGTTGTTTGGCCACGTCCGCGGTGCCTACACCGGGGCAGCCGAGGCGCGCGGCGGGATGCTGCGCAAGGCCGACAAGGGCGTGCTGTTCCTCGACGAAATCGGCGAGCTGGGGCTGGACGAGCAGGCGATGCTCCTGCGGGCCATCGAGGACAAGACCTTCTTCCCGGTCGGCTCCGACAAGGAGGTCCAGAGCGACTTTCAGCTCATTGCCGGGACCAACCGGGATCTTGCTGAACGTGTTGCGGGCGGCCGATTCCGGGAGGACCTGCTTGCGCGCATCAATCTGTGGACTTTCGTGCTTCCAGGTCTTCGTGACCGCCCCGAGGACATCGAGCCGAACCTCGACTTCGAGCTCGAGCGCGCCGGCGACGACTTGAAGCACCGCCTCACCATGAGCCGTGAGGCACGCGAGCGCTATCTGCACTTCGCCCGTTCGGCGGAAGCGCTCTGGAGCGGGAACTTCCGCGACTTCGGTGCGTCGCTGCGCCGGATGGCGACACTCTGCGACGGTGGCCGCATCAGTGTCTCCGAGGTCGACGACGAGGTAGAACGACTGCGTACCCACTGGCGCGCTGAGCGCGGGCCGGTCAGAGACCTGCCCGATTCAGACGAGACCCTCGACCATTTGCTAGACGCCAGGCGCCTCTCTACCCTCGATCGTTTCGACCGCATCCAGCTGGAGGAAGTCGTCCGCGTCTGCCGGCACGCGCGCTCACTGTCCGAAGCAGGCCGCGTCCTGTTCGCGGCGTCGCGCGCGGCGCGCGCCACGACGAACGATGCCGATCGCCTGCGCAAGTACCTGGCGAAGTACGGCCTCACGCTGCAAGCGATCCAGGCCGAATGACGACGATCCAGATCTGGGATGGGCACCGCGTCCGCCCGTCCGCGCGCACGCTGCCCCCTCTCCCTCCCAAAACCGGGGACACCGGGGCCAGCGGGGACAAATCGGATCTATCTCCTCGACATCGTGGGTGATCTCCCTGTCTCCGGTTCTTCCGAAGACAGGGGAAGACCGGGGCCACCCACGGAACAAAACCGGGGACAGGTTGGGCGCTTCCATCACGAGCCTGGCTCGAAGATCGTCACGAAACGATCGCTCCCGCGCGGAGGTTTCAGGCTCGTCCCGTCGCTCGATGACTGACCCTCGCGTTCGTCGCTCTTCCCGTTCGGCCCTTTCGCAGCGGCCGCCCGAAGCCGTGACCGATCTCTCCGCGCACGCCGGATCGCGGCTGACGCGATGGTTCGGTCCGCGCGATCCGGCTGTCTCCGGTTCTTGTCTCCGGTTTCGCGCGAGACCGGGTCCACAGCGGCTCCGCCATTCATGCTGAGGTTTCCGCGAGTTAGCGAGCCCCGGGTCCGGTGTCCCCGGTGGCCCCGGTTTCCCGGGGAGGGGTACCCTCCGGGTATTTCCGCGCGGCCCGAACCTCGGACGGGACACTCCGACGAACGAGGGTGGGTGGCCCCGAAGCCCATGTTCGGGAGGTCCGACGGCGCTGGGGATCGCTCTCGCGCGTTCGAGCCAAGGCGCCCTTGGAAAGCACGCACATCCGTGATTTCTAACCAGTTTCCGCACGCCGATGGTACCTTTGAGATGTGCGTTGTCGTGGGGTGGGGAGGAAGAGATTTTGACGCAGCTCGATGGCGTGACCAACCTAGTGGTCCTTACGAATCTGACCGTGCTAGGAATCGGGCCGCTGCTGCAGTGGTTCCACGAGCCAGAGCGCCAATGGTAGAGGAGACGCACCCGCATCTCGATCGCGCGCCGATTACCGAGGCGATCCTCGACATTAAGGTCGAGGCGGACGCGAAGCTCGACGTAACTGAGACCTTCGCCAAGCAGGTAGCGGCTTCGTATCCCGACTCGTCGCCCGTTCACGCGATAGAGGCTTTCTTTTCTGTCACTCCTGGACAATCCGGCGTTTCGGGAAGCCAGAGCGAGGTAATCGGCAGGATCTGCTGGAACGCCGACAAGACGCGCGCCGTTCAAGCCCGAACGAACGGCTTCACGGTCAACCACATCAAGCATTACGAGTCCTGGACCGTCCTCCGCGCGCAGGCCCAACCGCTCTGGGAGCAGTACATCGCGCTCGTCAAGCCCAAGAAGGTGACCCGGCTTGCTCTGCGGTACATCAACAGACTCACTTTGCCGGCTTCGGGCGACTTGGGCGACCACATGCTCACGCATCCACGGCTAGGTCCGTCGCTCCCGAACGAGATGCGGAACTTCTTGATGCGGGTCGAGGTCCCTTTCACCGCCAATCGGGTTGCCATTCTCACGGAGACGGTCGTCCCACCACAGCCTGGCGCCGACGAGCGCGATCTCATCCTCGACGTGGACGCGGTCTCCTTGAGGGAATTCGACGCCAGCGACCCGCAGCTCTGGCATGAGCTCGATGAGCTTCGAGTCATCAAGAATAAGTGCTTTTTCGGATCGCTTCAGGATTCGACTTGGAGGAGGTACCAATGACGGTAGCTTCGGCCCAGATAACCCCGTTCGTGTTGAGCGACTCCTTCGGTGCAGGTAGGAGCGACGATGCCAAGACGATTCGTGAGGCTCAGGGGAACTCGTTCCTCGATCTCCAGCGTGGCCGCGCCCTCCCTCCGTATCTGACGTTGCTGTCACCCGAGGCACGCGTGGCCGTCGATGCCAGATGGTCGGATTTGAGCGAGGCGATGTTCGAGTTCCTGGCAGCGAACTATCCGAGCGAGCTGCTCAAGCTCGTCTCCAGCGATCTCCTCTCGCCCCCGGCGAGGACCTTCGCTGCCGAGATCGCCGGGAGCACTTCGCTCGGCCCGGCAGTTCGCACGGCACTGCTCCCGTTGCTCGATCACGCGAGCCCGCTCGTGCGGGAGGGTGCGATCTACGGCCTTCGAAAGCACGCCGATGAGGCAGTGATCAAGAAGCTGAAAGGGTTGGCCGCGAGTGATCCCAGCCCGGCTATCCGTCAGGCTGCGCATGACACCCTCGACGACCTGTGAACAAGCCGCTGATCCGCTTCGCGCGCCGCCTATCGAGCTGGGAGGCTGAGACAGGCGACGACGACCTGGTGAAGACGGAGTTCTGGGATCGAAATCGCGGTCAACCTGACCTTCGCCCATCGGTGTACGAGATCGACGCGAGCGAGGTTATCCGGGCGTTTGCCGAACACGCGACCGCGTTCAACCCACCCGGAAGCGCGGGGGGCGTTGACCTCGGAGGTATGGGACGTCCGGTCGATACGACGCCCGGAGAAACGGGGTTCTCATTCACGATGGAGTCGCATCGCGAGTTGGTCCTCACAGACAAAGAAGACTTGCTCGCGCTCGTCCGGCAGGTGCGCGGCTCCCTAGCCGAGCGGATCCACCGGGTGTCCAAAGCCCAGGTGCGCGATTACGCTCGGGCGCGCCTGTTGTCCGGGGACGAGGAGTGGGAGCGCGCCAAGGGTGCCGCGGACGCCCAGGAATGGCTGGTTAAGATCAACTTGTAGCGCTCGGTCTCTTGCGGACCTCCTCTTAGGAATTCCGAAGAGTTCGAAGCGACGGAGAAACGCAAGCGCGCGTGCAGCCTGGTCGTGCACATTTCCTCTGCCTCGTGGACCGCTTGAGCGATCGAGCTTCGCGCAGTGAACTTGTTAGGCGACGGGCGTCGGAAGGCAGGAGGCGAACGCCTTGAACGACTCGAACTCGATGACCGATGTCTTCGTGTCGGTAGCGTGCTTGAGCAAGTCAAGGAGTTTGCGGCGACAGCTGCTGTCCGGATTCACAATCACTAGATGTTTCAGCTTTTCATTTGTTTCTGCTGGCGCCACGGCTAGCAGTGACTGACTCAAGAGGTCTGTGTCCGGCGCGGAGTACCCGACGATTACCAAGGCGTAGCTGTCGCGCAGGGCTTTCCGTGCATTCTTCCAGATTCCCTCAAGTATCGGATCGCCGGCGATTCTCTTATCCCAAACGGGTGGAATGATCTCACCCGGAGCCCGCCGTTCGGAGTGGTAAGGGTCGTCTCGGAGACGGACAGCATCTTTCTTCGATCTGTCCCAGTTCAAGGACCCGTGCAGCTTAAGTAACGCTATCGAGTTCTTCGCCGTCGCACCTTTGCCGGAGTGATCGTGCCACAGTGCTGCGCCGTCCGTCAGCTCGAAGCCGTAACCGCGGGCTGCGTCCCAGCTCTTGCCGCCGCCGACCTTCAGGGCACTGTCGATCGTGCAGTCATAGTTGAACGATATGATCGTGTCGGTCGTCTGTAGCCGATCAACCAGTGCGAGGTGATGCGCACACGGATCTGCCGTATTGGCGACAAACTTCTCGAGACAACCAAACGTGGCAGCAATGGCGGCAGTAAACTGGGCGAGCTGAACGCCGTAGCTCTTGAGGCGTGGCCCCTTGTCGATCTTTAGTGTTCCATAAAAGTCGTCGAGCGCCTCTATGGTCGTGAAGACCTTTTCCATAGGCGGTAGCTGACCCGCACCATATTCGTAGCGAACGAACCGAAGCAGTCCTTCGAGATAGCCGGTGGTATCGAGCGACCGTAGCTTCTCAACCTGATTGAAGAAGTCGCCGTCCAGCGGCGGAGCACACCACGCTCCTTCAAAGCGGGAGCTCCCGCGCGTCGCACCAGCACCAAGGACGACTGTTGTCCTTTTGTTCTTGATGCCCAGCCTATGACAATACAACGCCGCTCTCCGTCCGTCGGCTGCCGCACCTCACATAACTCATCGACTCCGGAAAGGAGGGTTCCATACCCGTGCTCGGGCCGTCAAGACGGCCTTCGCCGACTGGTTGGGCGCCGAGGCCGAGGCGCCGAACGGGACCTGCGTGCGGCGGAGGATCCGGCGCACGCATCTTGGTTAGAATCCGGCCATGCCGTTCCTCTTCCCCAGCGTCGGTTCCCGAGAGGACCAGGAACTCGACTTTAAGGTCGTCTTGGATCAATCGAGTGGCAAGCCCGACCACCTGGAGTTGGCCAAGGACATCGCTGCGTTCGCCAACGCGTACGGGGGCACGATCATCGTGGGTGCAAGCGAGAAGCCGAAGGGTGTTCTCTTCGAGCTTAGGGGCCTGTCCCACCAGGACGCCGCCTTCGCCTGCGACCAATACGCTATGGCTCAGGCTCAGCGCATCCGACCGTCCACAATTGTCACGACGTCGGTCGAAGAAGAAGGCGGCAGGTTCTTCGCTGTCATCCGAATAGAACCCTCGATGGGTCAGGCTATCGGCGTTCGGTTCAAACCGCGAGAAGAGACCGACCCGAGTGAGACTAAACAGCCGCCAGAGATCTACGGCTTCCCCCTGCGCGTGGGGGACAACACCGCTTGGCTGCAACCGGAGCAACTACCCATGCTGATGATCCCCCAGCTGCGCAGAACGATCGTGTTGTTGCGGGCCGCCATAGGCCAACAGATTTCCGGTCAGAGACTATCCAACCACAGCAGCTTGCCCCAAGGGATCGGCCCGGCTCGCGTCCTCGCAGTCGATGAGCCATCAAATCTCCTCGTCCTTGAAGGGAATCCTGGCGTGCCGCTCGATCAGATCCGGTCCGTCTGGCACGCTCAAGACGGATGGCATCTTCACTGGGTCATCGACTAACAGTGTGAGCGCCGCAGCCCGGGGCACGTGCGCATGAGGGCCGACCGGGGCCATCACCCCATCACCCGTGCGAAAGCGCCACCCTAGCCGCCACGTCGCGAAGCAGGGCCCGCGCCTCGGCCACGTCGCCCCGGTCGAGGGCCTCGATCACGTGCGCGACGAGGGCACTTACACTCTGACACGCCGGGTCCGCTCCAGACCGCTCCGGTCCGTCCGCCACCGCCGCAAGTCCGCGATTCTCCGCGACCTGTCCGTCGCTGTCCGGCGCCGTCCCAGCGTGTCCCTCCGGAGGCCGCACCTTCAAGTCCCGTCCACCCCGCAGATATCGTTGTGATTCCTGGGTCCGCCTCGAAGGCGACCCACCTCCGTAACCCCATGCGTACGGGGCCGGGTGCCGACACCCTTGCGTCGGACGGCCCCGCGGTCGAGGAGCCGAGTCCCGTTGCAGCAGATGTTCCGAGGCCCTCACGCGGACAGTCTCACCAAGCTCGCGGGGAGAGGGAACCTGGGTCCCGCCACTTCTACCTGAGACGGGGGATCCGCGGGTCCGCGTGTCGATGCAGTAAGCTCATGCCGTGCATCGGGACACGCGAGCCCCGGCCGTCGATCGCTATCACCAGCTCCTGCGGGCGCAGGCACCGCACGAGCGTCTGGAACAGGCGAACGCACTCAGCCAGGCTGTGAGAGAGCTCGCGGTCGCCGGCCTCAAGACGCGTCATCCAGGCGCAACGCCGGACGAGATCCGCGTGCGCCTGACGGTGCG
The DNA here is from genome assembly GCA_964546845.1 of uncultured Myxococcales bacterium. Taxonomy (GTDB): domain Bacteria; phylum Myxococcota_A; class Polyangia; order Fen-1088; family Fen-1088; genus JADGRB01. The sequence continues at coordinate 125,669 of CAZJMY010000792.1, forward strand.
CCTCTACGGGCGGGCCGTTGCCCAACGCCTTTTCGGACGCGTTCCCGCAGACGCAACCTGATGGCGGAGGATCGGGCGTCTCCGGATGCGATCGCGGTCGCCCTGCGGGTTGGCGAAGCCATCGAGTCCGTGAGCGGCGCTTACTTCGTCGGGGGCAGTCTGGCGAGCTCGCTGCAGGGAGAACCGCGCGCGACGAACGACATCGATCTGGTGATCGACGTGTCGGCCGCCCGGATCGCCGACCTTGTCGACGCGCTTGGGGATGATTTCGAGGTCGACGTCGACATGCTGCGCGACGCTCTGCTCAACGCCCGGCGCTGCAACATCTTCTATCTTCCGACGGTGGTGAAGCTGGACCTGTTCGGCGTCGGTCGTTCGCCGTTCGACGCCAGCGAATTCGCCCGGCGCTCGCGGGTGCTCGTCCGGCCGCCTGCGGGAACTCTCGTGGTCAAGAGCCCGGAGGACACGGTCCTGAGAAAGCTGCTCTGGTGTGTCGAGGGGAGAAGCATCTCGGAACGGCAGTGGCGCGACGTCGTCGAAGTCCTTCGCGTGAGCGGTCCGACCATGGACCGCTCGTACCTAGAATCGTGGGCGGACCGATTGCACCTGAAGGAACTGCTCGAACGCGCGGTTGGTGAAGCTTCCGGCGGTTCGACGGGCTGACGCGCGCGAACACTCAGCGTGTCGCGCCGAAGGCTTTTTTGGCCAGCGCCGTTTCGAGCGCTCCAAGGCTTTCGTCGCACGACGCGGTCAGCGCGGGCTTCTGGCGGAGCGTCAACTGCAGCGAACGGACGTTGCTGTTCGCGCGTGAAAGCGCGATCAGCTGGCCAGACGAACGGTCGAAGTCGTCCAGGGCGGTGCTGGCGCGGTCCAGAGCGGTGCGCGCGGCGGCGCCGGCGGCGGTCGAGGCCAAGGATTCGAGGGCGGCATGGGCGGCGCTCTTGCGCTCCGCCATCTGCTTCTCCAGGCGATCCATCTCCGCGTCCTGAGACTCGGCGATGTGGGGCGCCTGGAGGACCTGGATCTCACGGACCGCCAGCTTGGCGCGAGCGGCCAAGCTGTCCGCGCGGCAACGACCGGCGGCCGGCACGGCGGTGACGACCACGTCGAGCGCCGCGCTCAGCTCGTCGGCGGCATGACGGACCGGTCCGAACGACAGGCTCTGGGCCTTGAGGTTGGTGTTCTCCACGGCCAGGACCAAGATCGCGTGGTCGAGCGTCCGGTAGCGGGCGAACCGTTCTTGGAAGACGGACAGCAGGTCGGCTTCCGTACGGTTGCCCAGGTCCGACAGCCGCGCCGCCAGCTTGGCGGCGTCCGCCTGGACCGCGTCGGCGTGAAGCTCGGACTCGCGGGCGAACTTCTCTGAATCCGCGTCGGTGTCAGCCATCACCGCCCGATCGGACGCATCCGAGGCCTTGGCGAAGTCGACGCGCATCTCGGCCACGAGGCGCCGGGCCTCGGCGAGCTCCACGAACGCGGGCGCCACCCGGCCCCGGCAGGAGAGAGCCAGGGTGCCGAGTAGCAAGAACTGGATGACGCGCGGCATGGGATCGGGCGCGCTCGATGGGAGCGCAGGGGAACGGTAAACCAAAAAGCCGCTCCGCGCCCGCTTCCATCGAGCGACATGCGCCGCCGCTCGTTGAGGGGACACTAGGTGTGCTGCGCGAGCACGTCCTGCCGGATCTGTCGGAGTCGTTCGGGAGCGCTCATGCGCATCCAGGTGATGCGCGCGAACCCGATCGCCACGTAGCCCAGGAAAATATAGGGAAAGTAGCGAACGGGCGGGTCGGGCACCGGGTAGACGCTCCCGATCGCGGGGATCAGCATCAGCACGATGGCCGCGGCGCAGAGCGCCACGTCCTTGGGCTGGCGTTCGCCCAGGCGCTTGACGAAGATGGGCGCCGCGATGGTGACCAGGAAGTAGGCGCCCAGGAACCCGAAGGCGCCCATGGTGCCGGCGTCGTTGAACTCGTCCAGCACCTCCAGCTTGAATGCGTACCGGCAGAAGGTCACCACCACGAACATGGTGCAGGCCATCACCGCCAGCGCGACGTGCGGCGTCCCGTGCTCCCGATGTGCGGTGCTGGTGGCGCCGTGGAAGAACTGGTGCCGGCCCATGGCGAACATCACCCGCGCGCCAGCGTTCATGCACGAGGAGGCCAACGCGAAGAAGCTGAACATGGCTCCAGCCGACAGCAGCGGCGACAGCAGCGGCACGTGGTAGATGTCGGCCAGTACGTTCAGCGGCGCGTCGATCTTGTCCAGGCCGTCCTTGTAGCCGCGGGTGCCGAGCACCTCGCAGTAGCTGACCAGGATGAAGAAGGACCCGGTGAGGATCAGGCTCCAGATGATGGAACGGGGAATGGTCTTCAGCGGCTTGATGGCCTCGTCGCCGAAAGCCGTCGAGCTCTCGAATCCGACCAGGCTGAAGATCGCGACGACGACCCCCATCCCCAGCTTGGGCATCGAGATGTCGCCCACGTGCAGCTGGGCGGTATCGGGCGCTGGATGATGACCGAGCACGATCAAGCAGAGCACCAGGATGAACAGGCAAGAGAACGCCTCGAGCCCCAGCATGACGAGGGTCGAAATCCGGATGTCCTTGTACGCCAGCCAGAAGCTGGTGCCGAGGCAGATCGCGAACAGCACCACGGGCGGCACGGTGACGTGAATCATCGCCAGCAGCTTGCCCGAGAAGATCGCGAAACCGGTCGTTCCGGCCAGACCGATGAAACCGTACGCCCAGACCAGGCACCAGCCGCACAGCGCGCCGCCGCCGAACCCCAGCCCGACGGAGGCGTATCCGTACATCGAGCCGACGTTCGAGGTCCGCTTGGCGAACTGATTCAAATTGAAGGCGACGAACAGCAACATCACGGTGCCGACCGCATAGGCGAGCCAGCTCAGGTTCCCGCAATTCGAGAACATGAGCGGCACGATCAGCGCGGCCGTCATCGTGGGCGAGATGAGCGCGATGTTTTGAGCGAGCAGCTCGGTGAAGTTCAAGCAGTTGGGTCTGAGCTTCGATTCATTGGCGGTTCCGTCCATGACCGGTCTCCTTGGTGCGGGTGATGCGTTCGCTCTTGGAATGCGTCGGTCGGGGGGGAGCCGGGGGCGAGACCGCGGTTGGATTCACGTCGTGAGCAAGGGATCTCCTACGGCCAGGCGCTTGCCGGCCTCGGTGAGAGGGATCGAGGTGTTCAGCGCAAACCGGTAAAAGTGATTGAACCTGCGCGCGTCGGCCCAGCCCGGCAGCTGGGCCTCACGACGCGTGGCGAAGCTCTTCTGAAAGGCGCGCGTCACCTGGCCCGTCTCGGGATCGCGGGTGGGGACGACGCAACGCTGGCACGGGTTGTGGCCAAGGAAGGCCACCACGCCCACGCGAAATGGCCTGCGCTCGCCGGGGCCGCCGAACAAGGCGTCCTCGCAGAACGCCGGCCCGCCCACCAATTCGAGATTGGTCCGGAACCGCCGCCGGACATTGTCCAAAGACAGCTCCGGGTACCAGTCTTGAACGGCCCGCAGGCTCGCCTCGCTGACCACCGTCGGGCCATACGCCTCGGAATCGTCCGGGAACCCACTGCGGGGGTCGTGACGCAGGTGAACGTCGAAACCGAAGAAGTCTCGCAGCCAGCGGTTGATCGGCCCGGGGTCGCCCAGGAAGAAGTGATGACGTGAGCTTTGGCCCCGCTCCCAGAGCGATACCTCGGTCGCGTCGGGCCCGTACTCGCAACGCAAGTCGTGGACTCGCGGCGTGCGCTTACCGTTCACGACGGCGCCCGCGTCGTCGACGATCGCGTACACGCGGTCATTCGCCAGGATCCCGCCCTCGCCGACGCGGGACGCCTGCAGGCACAACCCGTCCAGCGACTTGATCGGAAAGATCTCGATCCGGCTCAACCGTATCTCGGCGTCCATCGTGCCCCGGCCCGGCAACCGACACTGCTCTTCATCCGCCGCGTGGTGCGTTTCGGGTTGGAACGAGATTTGTAAATTCGGAATGTTTCGATTCCGCCAACGCACTGGCACCGCCAAAGTTATCCGCGCTGGCTCTCAGCCTTGTCGATGCGTGCTTCTAGGATGGCATCCGACACCAAACTCGGAGGACCATCATGATGAGGCTCAATCGTTCACCTCGCCGGCTCGCCGCCGGCACGGCGTCCGCGCTGACCCTGGCGCTCTGCTTGCTGCTGCCGCGCGCCGCCGCTGCTGCCGAGACCATCAAGATCGGCGTGCTGCACTCGCTGTCGGGCACGATGGCGATCAGCGAAACCATCCTGAAGGATTTCATGCTGATGCAGGTCGAGGACCTCAACGCCAAAGGGGGCTTGCTCGGCAAGAAGGTCGAGGCCGTGGTCGTGGACCCGGCCTCCAACTGGCCGCTGTTCGCCGAGAAGGCCCGCGACCTCTTGCAGCGTGACAAGGTGGCCGCCATCTTCGGCTGCTGGACCTCCGTCTCGCGGAAGTCGGTGCTGCCGGTCGTCGAGGAGTTGAACGGCCTCCTCTATTATCCGCTGGAGTACGAGGGTGAAGAAGATTCGAACAACGTCTTTTACGGCGGCTCGGTGCCGGACAACAAGGCGATCCCCGCCATCCAGTACCTGATGAGCAAGAAGGGGGGCGGGATCCGCCGCTTCGTGCTGGAGGGGACCGACTACGTCTACCCGCGCACCAGCAACAAGATCATCCGCGCGTTCCTCAAACACGAAGGGGTCGCCGACGCCGACATCCGCGAGAACTATACGCCGTTCGGGTTCGCGGACTGGCAGACCGAGGTCCAGGCCATCAAGGCGTTCGGCAGCCAGGGCAAGCCCACCGCCGTGATCTCGACCATCAACGGCGACGCCAACGTGCCATTTTACAAGGAGCTCGGTAACCAGGGAATCAGGGCCAGCGACATTCCGTCGATCGCGTTCTCCGTCGGGGAAGAGGAGCTGAAGGGAATCGACACCAAGCCCCTGCTCGGACACATGGCCGGGTGGAGCTACTTCGAATCCATCGATTCGCCCGAGAACAAGGCGTTCGTCGCCCACTGGAAGGCCTATAAGCACGACGACAACGTCGTGACCAACGATCCCATGGAGTCGGCGTACATCCTGTTCAACATGTGGGCTCAGGCGGTGAAAAAGGCCGGCACGACCGAGGTCGGCGCGGTGCGCAAGGCCATGATCGGCCAGACGGTGGTGTCGCCCACCGGCTACAAGGTCACGATGAACGCCAACCACCACGTGACGAAGCCGGTCATGATCGGCGAAGTGAAGGCCAACGGTCAGTTCAAGATCGTCTACAAGAGCAAGCCAATCGCGCCCAATCCCTGGAACCCGTACGTGGACGGTCCCGCAAAGAAGGTCGTACGCGAAGCGTCCAAATGATCGATGCCGCGGGCCCGCCGGCCGGATCCCATGCGACCATTCCACGACGATGCAGGAGAGCCACATGAGCGCCGATCCCCCCCGCGCCCCGTGCCCGGGCGCAGCCAGCTGCCCCGTCGCCCGAGGCGCGTCCCCCAACGGGCCCACCCTCACCTGGCGGCGGGTCGGCGCCGAGCGCGACCTGCCGGCCGGTGGGCTCAAGACCTTCTCGGCGGACGGGGTCACGGTGCTGGTGCTCCGGGCGGGCGGGGAGCTGGTGGCCGTCCAGCCGCTCTGCCCGCACGAGGCGGTTCCGCTCGAGGACGGGTTGGTCGAAGGGACGACGCTGACCTGCCTCGAGCACATGTGGCAATTCGACGTGAAGCGCGGCGCCCCGCTGGGCGCGGCCACCGAGCGGCTGCGGACTTTTCCCGTCCGCAGCGACGACGGTGAGCTGTACGTGGCGCTGGAATGAAGATTCCGATCGAGCTCGATCGGGCCTCCAAAACGCCGCTGGCCGCACAGCTGGTTGCTCACCTCGCACGCCTGATCCGGGAGCGCCGCATCCCGTCCGGCACCCGGCTGCCGTCCTCGCGGACGCTGGCGGAGCAACTGGGGGTCGCCCGCAACACCGTGGTCCAGGCGTACGAGACCCTGAGCATCGAAGGATTGGTCGCGTCGCGCGCGGCGTCGGGTTTCTTCGCGACCCCGGACCAGCCGGCCGCCGCGCCCCAACCGGTCGCCGCGCCGCCGGCCAGCGATCCATCCGGCGTCGAGGCGCGCCCTGTCCCCGCCGTCGTCCGTGCCCGTGCCCGCGTCGCCGCCTCTCGGCAGCACCGGTTCTACGACTTCGTTCCGGGGCGACCGGATCCCGACCTGTTCCCGGTCAAGATCTGGCGCCGGCTGTTACAAGGCTGCCTGTCCTACGGTGGTGCGGCCGGTCTGTCGGAACAGACCGACGCCGCCGGCCTGCCGGCCCTGCGGCACGCCATCGCCGAGCACGTGTCGATGAGCCGCGGAATCCTGGCCGACCCGGCGCAGATCCTCATCGTGGGCGGCATTCAAGAAGGGCTCAGCATCACCGCCCGGCTGCTCCTTTCGCCAGGGGCCGTGGTCTTGACCGAGACGCCGACGTACCGTGACGCGGTCTTTGCGTTCGAAGCCGCCGGCGCTCGAGTGGCCGCGCTGCCGGTCAACGAGGACGGCCTTCTGACGGCGCAGCTTCCCGACGAAGGTGCGCGTCTGCTGTACGTCACGCCAGCGCATCAATACCCGACCGGGTACGCGCTTTCGCCCGAGCGCCGCACCCAGATGATCGTCTGGGCGCGCCGGCAGGGCTGCACCTTGCTGGAGGATGACTACGACAGCGCCTACCAGTACGACGGGTCGCCCATGCAGGCGCTGGCCGGCAGCGCGCCCGACTGCACGATTCATCTGGGAACCTTCTCGACGACGCTGGGCGCCGGACTGCGGCTCGGTTACATGATCGTTCCCCCCGCTCTGGCCGATGCCGCGCGGGCGCTGAAGACCCTCTGGAACGGGGGCAACTCCTGGCTGGATCAAGCGACGTTGGCCGAGTTCCTGCGCACCGGCTGCTATCGCGCCCATCTGACCCGGACCCGGGCTGTGTATCGGGAACGGCGCGACGCGCTGATCGCGTCGCTGCGCCGCTGTTTCGGTCCGGTGCACGTCACCGGCGAGGCGGCCGGGCTGCACCTGTTCTGGCGCCTGCCTGCCGGCGTCCCCGAGGCAGCTCGCCTGGAGGAGCTGGCTCTCGCTCAGAGGGTCCGGGTCTATTCGCTGGCGTCGGCGGCCGCCTACGAGCCTCCGGGTGGGACCCTGAGCCGGCGCAGCGTGCTGATCGGGTTTGCGGGGCTCACCCCGGCGCAGATCGATCAAGGCATCGCGCGCCTGTCGGATGCGGTCGACGACACGCTGGACCGCGACCATGCCTTCTTGCGCGAGCTGCTCATGGACGACCCACCGCTGGACCGCGCGCGGCCGGCGCGGAGAGCCGGGCGGTTCCAGCTGCAGCGGCCGTCCGCGATCAGAACCGTGGCGCCTGCCTTGACGCGAAAACAGCGCGCGCTGCCCCAGTCGGAGGTTCGCATGCCCATCGTGCGCGGCATCTATCGCTACCCCATCAAGGGCCTCAGCCCCCAGCCCATCCCCGGTGTGGTGGTCGAGCAAGGCCGGCCATTTCCGCTGGATCGCGTGTTCGCGCTGGCGCGCCCGGGCGCGCCGATCGACGCGCAAGAACCCCGCTGGGCCAAGAAGGGCCTGTTCTTGATGCTGATGCTGGACGAGGCGCTGGCGCGCTTCCGCACGCATGTCGACGTCGACTCGATGCAACTCACCGTTTGGGCCCGCTCGCCCGGGGTCGACGCGCCGGTGCTGCGGGCCGATCTCGCCAGCGACGACGGACGGCGCGCCGTCGAGAGCTTCTTTTTTCGCGAAGTGCCGGGCCTGACGTCCTCACCCAAGCTGGTGCGCTCGCGCGAGGGGCACTTCATGGACAAGCCCGACAACGTCGTCTCTTGCATCAACCTGGCGACGATCCGCAGCCTCGAGCAGGAATGGGGAATCGCGATCGATCCGCTCCGGTTTCGCGCCAACTTCTACATCGACGGCGCGCCCCCCTGGGCCGAGTTCGACTGGATCGGCAGCGACGTCATGCTGGGGGACGCGCTGTTTCGGGTCGACCGCCGCAACGGCCGCTGTGGCGCGACGAACGTGAACCCGGCGACGGGGGCGCGCGACCTGGATTTGCCGGCGTCTCTTCGCAAGTCGTTCGGGCACAAGGACCTGGGCGTGTATCTCGTGGTTCGAACGGGGGGCAAAGTGGTGGTGGGCGATGACGTGACGGTCCCGGAGTCGAAGCAGACGCCGCAGCCGATGGTCGCCTGGAACCGCGCGCCCGACGGCCTGGCCGCCTTCATCTGTCGCGGCTGCTACTACATCTACGACGAGACCAAAGGCGTCCCGGGCCCGGCGGGCCTCCCGGCGGGCACGGCGTTCGCGCAGCTCCCGGATGACTGGCGCTGCCCGGACTGCGGAACCGTCAAGACCGACTTCCGCCCGTACGTCCCCTCGACGTGACCGGCAACACGAAGATCGATCTCGACGCGCCGGCCGGTCAGCCCGTCGCGGTGCGAAGGCCGCTCATCCCCGCGCGCGCCTGGCGCCTGTCGCGCGCCGCGTACATCAGCCCGCCCGCCGCCAGGCCCAGCAGCAACAGCAGCGTGCCGGTAGGCCGCTCCGAGTCGCCCGTGCGCGGGCGCCCGAAACTCCGGGAGCTCATCGAGCCGCGGGTGGCTGCGCGCCACACCAGACCGCCCATCGCGGCGGACGTTCCCATGCGAAGCAACTGCGCGACCCAGCGGGTGCGGCGCGGCAAGGGAGAAACGGCCCGCGGCGCGTGCTGGGCGAACAGCTCCAGCATCGCCGGGATGAAGGCCGCCAGGTCGTGGGGGCCGCGGCTCGACACCAGCACGCCGTCGCGCACGACACGCTCGTCTTGCCATGCGGCGCCCGCGTTGCGGAGGTCGTCCGCGATCCCGGGCCACGAAGTCAGGCGCCGGCCGCGGGCGAGGCCGGCGGAGATCAACACCTCGGGACCGTGGCACATCGTCGCGATGGGGCGCCCCAGGGCTTCGAAGCGCGTGACGAACTGGCGAACGTGCTCGCTCTGGCGCAGCAAGTCCGGGTTGACGAAGCCCCCCGGAATGTAGAGCGCGCCGTAGTCCTCGGGGCGCGCCTTGAAGACCGTGTCGTCGACGGGCACCTTCCGCCCCCGCCAGATCAGGTTGACGCCCCGTATCCGGCCCGGTCGAAGGGAGATGACCCGCACGTCCGCGCCCGCCTTGCGCAGCGCGCGCCGGAAACGTCAGCTCGACCTGCTCGAACCCGTCCGCCGCGAGCACCGCCACCCGAACCCCATCCAGCTCTTTTCTGCGCATGTCCCGAACCTGGTGACCTCGGCACGGCGCGCAATCAGAGGTAGCTCCGATTTCGCGCGCCGTGCGCGATCGGGTTAGGGCGCCTCGCCGCAGGTCAGGAAGCTGATCGTCTTGGCGGGGTTGGGGCACGCGATGCCGTCTCCCGAATGGTCGGCGTAGAGCGCCACGCAGAAGGCGGGGTCGGTGTGGCCGCTGCGAACGGTGGTCATGTAGTACGCGCCGAGCGGATTGTCGTGGAGGTTGAAGCAGGCGAGGCTGACGCCGATCGAGCTGACGTATTCGCAGCTCCACGGGCGGCAGGCGCCGACGCAGCCCGAATCGCAATACGTGCCGCTGGACCAGAGCGCTTTGCCCTTCGAGGAGTAGACGACCAGGTTGCCGTCGTTCTGCAGCCGGAAGTAGGCGCCCGGGTTGCCGTTGGTGTGCGAGGCCCACACCGCCTTGCCGGCGCTGGTGTAGACGACCAGGTTCCCGTCGGTCTGCATGACCAGCCGCGTCCCGCCCTTGCCGACGGTGTTCGAGGCCCAGGTCGCCTTGCTGCCGATGTAGGCGACCGCGTTGCCGTCGGACTGCATGATCAGGCGATAGTTGTTCTTGCACGAATGCAACGTCTGGTTCGTGCTGAGCCCCTGGTTGGCGGCCAGCGCGCCGCAGCTGGTCGGCGCGACGAAGCCAACGGAGATCTCCGGCAGAGTGTCCACGGCGGTGATCGGCGCAGCGTCGTCGGCGACCGGCAGGTCCTGCGGGTCGCGCATGGTCTGGTCGAACAGCGCCGCGGACGCGGCGCTCGACGGGCGCACAACCACGTGCGCGTCGCTGGCGGCGCTCGGCAAGTAGATGAGATCGATGGCCGTGCCGGCGGTCGGGCCGCTGAAGTGAAAGCCGACGGCCAGGTCGCCGCGCGCGTTCGCGAGCGGCGTCGCCTGATCCCCGCCGGTCCACCCCGCCTGGTGGATCACCTCGATCTTCGACTGAACCTCGTCGGAGGCCCGGGCAGCGGCGATCACCGGCTCGTGCGCCGGCGTGGCCGCCACCGCGACCAGCGGCCCCGGCGAAGCGTCCGCGTGCTCGGACTCACCGCACGCCGACAGGAACAACGCGGTCGCCAGCATGGACAGCGACAGGATCGGAACGAACGAACGAATGGACATTGAACGCATGGCAGCACTCTCCTGCCCGAAGAGAATGCGGCGCGTGCGTTCGGGTTCGGTCTGATCTCGCGGCGTCTACTCGAAGATTCTGCCGTTCTGTTCGCTCGTCACGTAGCAGCCGAGCGGGGAGGCGGGGCAGGAGTCCGCGGAATAGTGGTCGCAGGTTTTGGGCGCGCCCGTGCAGGCCGACCAGCGGCACTCGGGCATGTCCTGACAGGTCGCCATGGTCGTGGCGGCGTTGCAGGGGCCGACGCATTTTCCGTTCGTCCAGGTGCAGCCGTCGGGCAGCACATTCGTACGGCAATCGGCCTCCGTGAGCTCCGCTGCGCAGTCCAATCCAATCGCCGGGCTCACCACGCACCCTGGCGTCGGGCTGCAGCCGGGGATTTTTTGGCACTGCGCCGCCTGATCGCCGTAACAGGTGGCGATGCCGCCGCACGTCTTCGAGTTGCAGCCCACCGCAGCGGCCACGATCGCCAGTAGCGCGAGCTTGATCGTCAAGTGGCGCCGCCGTCCGTCACGTTCGCCGGACAGCTCTTCGACCCGAGCGGCTGGCAAACACCCGACCTGCACAACAAAGGATTGTGGCAGGGATTCTGAGCGTCGCAAGCGGTCCCCGGCTGAGGCGGCGGCGCCGTTCCCGCATCTCCGGCGGCCATGCACGTACCGCCGGTCACATTCGAACAGACGCTGCCGTCGGCACAGACGTTCGCGCTGAAACCAGCCAGGGCGCAAGGCTCACCCACACCTGGTGGAGCGGTGCACGTCCCGGCGGCGCTGCCAGCCGACGTCGGGTGGCAGATGAGATCGCCCGCACACCCGACGGCGGGCGCGCCCGCCAGATTGCACGGCTGCCCTTCGGATGCGTGCGTGATCGTGCCCGCGTCGGCGCATTTGCCGCCCTGGCAATAGCTGCCCGGACGACAGTCGGCGGTTTTCGTGCAGGTGGTTCCGTTGGCCAGTCCGCCGCTCGCGCAGGTCGCGCACGCGGCGAGCGATCCGCAAACGCCGCTCTCACATTGACTCGGGTAGGCGCAGCCCGCACCGGTCGGTCGATGACCGTACACGTAGCAGGAAGGAAACACCCCCATGACGACGTCGGTGCACGTCCGCGCCGCCAGCGGTCCGAGGCAGGCGACCAGGCCCGCGACCGTCCGCGCCGAGTCCGCGTTGAAGTAGTAGTCCGGGCACAGCGCCGCGTAGGCCATGCAATCGGCGAGGTCGACCCCTTCGCAGGCCGCCTGCCGCTCGCATTGGACCCGGATCGCTTTCACACACGCTGATGAGGTGGTCTCTCCGGATCCCACGTCTGTCGCGGCACCGTCGACAGCCGGGTGATCCGGTCCTCCTCGTCCACCGGCGTCGAGCAACCCGCCGTCGACCACCGTCGGCGTTCCGCTGGAATGGCACGCCGACAGCGCCAGCGCGGTCAGCAGGCCCGACCACTGCCGTTGAGCAACGACGATCCGTCGAAAAGCCCCTCGCGTGTTCATCGTCGCCCGCGTGGTGTTCTCGACCAGGCAGCGGCCAGTCTGGTGGTGATGGCGGTCAGGCCGTGGGAGGGAAACTCCACATGCCCGACGACGTCTCCCGATTCCACCTGCAGTTCGATCACCGGGATGTTCTCCACTTCCGGATGAATCTTCCGAAGCGCCGCGCCAACGGCCGCTTGGAGACTATATACCAGCCGGCGAGAGGTCTCCTCATTGCCGACCACCAGCCGCACGTCGAGGATCGAGCTGCTGGCCGACAAGCTGGCCCGCAGCTCCTGCACGGCGGTCAAGGGCGACGGCTCCTCTCCTTGACGGCGCGGCACCGCCAGGCGGCTCATCTCGCTGGACGAGAGCACAACCGAGAATGAGGCGGCCGGGTCCAGCGCATACGTGGCTGGCCGTTCCGTGAGGGCCCGCCGCAGCTCGCCTCGACTGGTCGCGACCACCAGCTCGCCGGTGCTCGCCGGTCCCCGGTGCGCCATCCACAGGCGGCCGCCGCCCAACACCGGGACCCCGTCGAGGGTCTCACGCGAAAGGTCCGCCCGAATGGGCGCCATCCGGTCCAGGATGTCGCCGGGGATCGCTCCGGTCATGTAAAGCGCCGTCGCGTCCCCAGTCGACGGATCGGGGGCGAACCGGCAGAGGCGGATGTGTTCGACGGCGCGGCGGAGATCCAGGCCGTCTGGAATCAGCGTCCCCCCGGGCGCTGCGAACAGCGAGTCGGCGAGGTTGCCGAGCCCGTCCATCGCCCGCCGATCGAGCTCCGCCGCGACCGCGCACCCGGACGGGAGGCTCCCCACGGGCGCGAGTGTGGGAGGCGGCGCCTTCGCCTTTCGGCACGACGCGAGCGGCGCCAGCGCGACAACCGTCGAAGCGACGGCTAACGCAGCCAACGCGTCGATCGGCCTGCGGCGACGCACGCTTGTCAACCCGGGCCGGTGAACGAGCACGTCCCCGGGATCGTCGGGCTGAGGGTGTTGCTGCAGGCGTTGCTGCAGCAATCCGCATTGGTCTTGCAAACGGCACCCGTGTTCCCGCAGCACAGGCCGGTGAACGCGCACTGCTCCCCGACCCCGCAGGGTTGGCTCAAGCACGAATCTCCGGGGCCGCCCGCGCAGGCGCCGTTCACACAGAGACTGTAAATGCACAGGGAGTTCTGAGTCCCGCAGGACTCGCCGGTGCCGCCCAGGCAGACACCGCTGGATCCGCACACGCCCGAGGCGCAATCCGACGGCGCGGAACAGGTGCTGCCTGGGGCGCCGAGCGGGCATACGAACGGCGGCGCCGTCGGGCACTGTCCCGACAGGCAGTCGCTGGGCTTACCGCAGAAAGATCCGGGGTGTCCGGGATTGCAGAACCCGTCGCCGCAGCTTCCGGACAGGCAATCGTTGTCGCTGTTGCAGCCGTTGCCGGTTCCGGCCAGACAGATTCCGTCGTCACGGCAACCGTGCGAACAGCAATCGGCGTTGGTGGCGCATAGCCCGTGGTCGGGACCGCAGCAAGCGACCTGGGAATCACCGTTGACGGGCCCGCACACGGCCGGCGACGTCGCGGGAGGGATTGGATCGCAAAACTTGGCGTTGAACCTGCTCGGCTTCGTGCCTGCCGGGCACGGACCCGTCTGGCACTTGTAGTTGTTGACCACGACGGACGTGGCGTTGCAGCTGGTGACGCACGTCCCATTCTGCGAGAAGGGCGCCGTGGCGGGGCAGGCACCGGCGGCGGTGCACACCCCCTGATTGAGGGTCGGTTTGTCGGCCGGGCAAGCGGTCACGCATTCACCGTCGTTGTAGACCGGGAGGCCTTGAAACGTTCCGGTTCCGCATTGAAGGCACGCCCCGTTGGCGGCCTGAATGATGTCGCCGGCCGCGGTCTGGCCGAACCGCGACCGTCCGCTCGGACACGAGCAGGGATCGCTGTTGGCGGCCACGGCCGGAACGTAGTCCGAGGCCTTGGCCAGGAACCCCAGGGAGGCGCCGATCGTCCGCTCCATGAGGTCGAGCATGCTCGTCGACTCACTGTCGAACGTCGCGTGGATGTCCGAGTCGTCCGGGTTCGGCGTGTCGAGATAGTTCGCTTGCTGGAAGGCGTGCCCCCAGCGGGTGACCGGCAAGCCGGCGGTCTCCAGGGCGAGGGCCCGGATCATGTCGCGGACGGGGAGCTGGGTCGTGTGTTGCGCCGTCTGAGCGTCGTCGAGGTACTTCCACCAGTGGAAGGCGTAGCCCATGATCGTCTGCATGTGCTGGTAGTCCGTGGGCAGGTCCGTCTCCTGGAACGACTTCTGCCAGTTGAGCAGCGCGAACTTCTCCCAGGGCTGGTGCCCGTATCCGCAGGTGCCCGCCGTGTGGTGAGGTTGATCGGCGTCCCCGATGGCGTGCAGGACCCAGCCGATCCCCTTCGCGCCCAGCGAACCGTTCGTGAAAGAATCCCATCCCCACTTGGCGAGGTTGTAGACGGGCTCCATCTCGGCGTGACCGACGGGCGAGATGATCCAGTCGTCCAGCAGGCGCGTCTCGGGCCCGTCGGCGTACTGGCTATAGTGCGCGACGCCGTCGGACTTGTCCGGCTGGACCGTCAGGCCGGTGAGATCACCCAGTGCGACGATTGCCATGTCCAGCACCGACCAGCCATTCGGACCGCCGAACGCGCCGATGCCGGCGGCGCTGGCCTGATAGCCGGGGATGTGGTTGAACGACCCGGAGTCCGCGACGCTGGCGAAGTGGAACATCGCGGGCAGGGAGACGTTGCCTTTCAGCGGCCAGTCCCCCGAGTCGACGGTCAGCTGCCCGATGGTCTCGAGCTCGAGGAGCCCCGCCCCCTCGTCGACCCACGTGACCGGATCGACGTCGTGCGAGAAGTTCTCCGCGTCGTCGATGCAATCGCCGCCCCCGAACACGAGATCGGCGAGGCAGAACACCGGCGCAACGATGATCGCCAGGCCGACGTCGACGGCGTCCTGCGCCAGCCCGGTGAGCTCGGCCTCGAAGAGAACGCTGGTCGGGCGAACCCAGAGACGGAGGTCGGGGTTGTAGTCGTCGGGGCCGGTCGCCCACTCGCCCAGCACGGCGCCGGTGAAGTTCGAGGGAAGAGTCTGGAAGAACGGACGGATCGTCGTTTCCTTCGACTCGTGCTGGTCGGCGCCGCCGAACTTGTAACCCGGGCGTAGAAAGCAGTCGTTATCGCTGTTCTCGCCGCCCCAGTTGCGCCGCGGCGCGAACCAGACGTCCCCCGCGCGGCACTTCGCGAGCTGCCCTGCCTGCATCGTCGGGAACAAGTTGTCGCAGTCGGGCGCGTGCAGCTTGAAGTCGGAAAGGTCGGTCCGGATGTTGTCGAGCTTGGGCGGCGCGGCGGTCGCCTGCGCGATGAAGCGGTTCCACTGTGTGCAGGCGGCGCAGGTGCTTCCGGAGCCGCAGCCCGCCGATCCACACGCCGCCGGCGTGCAGATGGTGGCCGGGCAGGTCGTGAGCGACGAAAGCCCCGTCTCCTTCGCGTAAGTCGCGGCGGCATTGCGACGGAGAATGTTCATGATCTGGTAGGCCTGGTCAGGGAAGCGAATGTGCTCGCTTCCGCTCCAGGCGTGCGCTGGTCCCGAGCTGAACGCGGAGACCACCCCGACGACCGCGGCCGTCCAGACAGCCCGCCGCCGACCATTTCGATGTGTCTGTTTCTCCATCACCCTCTCCAATCGCGACATCACAGAACGGACCAGGCACCCTCGGGGAGCGCTCACGGCAGGCACCCTCAAAGGTCCTGGCAGGGCTGACCCGCCACGCAGTCGACGTTGTCGAACTCGAAGAAGTCCGACCACTCCGAGACGCCGCCGGCCAGATTCAGGGCGCGGACGCGGAACGTGACGGTGAAAACCGAGTAACTGGCCCAGGCGCCGCGGTTGCCGCCGTCCGAGACGTGAAGGTTGAACTGGACGGCGCCCGATGGACGCGTGATCCAGGGGAGGACGGTGTCCTCGCTGGCCTGGAAGAGCATCGCCCGAGGCGGCGACCCGTCGGTGAGGCGGGCCTCGATCTGGTAATAGAGCGGGCAGGTCGTCGTGCCGGAGTTGCGCGACACCCAGATGGCCTTGCCCAGGGACGGGTCGCCGGAGCGAAAGGCGCCCAGCGGGGTCGGAATGCCCGGCTGCGGCGCGCCGACGCAACGAGGATCGACGTTGATTCCGATCAGCTTGACGATGTTTTGAAGCGTATTGATGTCTGGTCCCGTCGGCGGCTGGGTGTTCGTACAGCCGTTCGCGAGGACCGGCGTCAGCGGCGGCGTGTTGTTGCAGGCGTCCTTGCTGTCCGGCACGTAGTCCCCGTCCACGTCGTGCGCGGCGACGTCGCAAGCCAGCGTCTGGTTCTGCCGGAAGCTGGCCAGCTTGGTGTCGCGGTCGATGACCACCTGCTGGTACTGGCCGGTGGTCATGTGGCTGGAGAGCACGCTGGACGCCGCCATGAAGAAGTCGACGTTCATCCGCGCGCGGATCGTTCGTTCACAGGAGGTGACGTGTGTGCCGGTGCAGTAGCGGAGGATGTCGGCCTGAAACTGCACCTCGAGGGCGTTGCCCGTCAGCGCGCGGTTCGGTTGAACGGCGGCGGCGCACGTATCGACCGCTCCGCCCGGCTGAACCGTCAAGATGACGTTGCCCGGGCGATAGGTGACGGTCGCGCTGGAGGAGACTTCGATGTTCGCGCCGAAGAACGCGCCGGTATGTCCGCCCGTCACCGTGCGCAGGATGATCTTCGCGGCCGGGGCCACGATCGTGCCGACGAACGGAGCTTCGATCGACAGATCGGCGGTCCCAAAATAGCCAAACAGCAGATCGGGCGCGACGCCGGAGGTCGTGGAGACCGCCCCCCGATAGATGACGGAGGTGCGGACGTACAGAAGCACGGGTCCTGCGTCTTGATTCAAGATCAGCTTGCCGCCCGGCTCCAGGTCCAGGGTGTCGAGGAAATACGTGCCGGCGGTCAGATTCAGCTTGGCTCCGGCGAAGACCTGGAACGTGCCGTAGCGGCCCGGGGCGGCGGTGCTGGTTCCGTTGATAGGAACGACCACGTTCGTCACCGTCGCCGCGGGGTAGGTCACCGTCCAGGTCGTGATCGTTGCCGGCGTGAGCACCGTCTTGGTATCGAGGCCCCCGTCCACGTGGACGTTCGTCCCCTGCGTCGTCCTCGCCGCCACCACCTTGCCGAGCAGATGACTGCGATCGCCCAGGGTGACGGGCGACGCGCTGTAAACGGTGCCCATCACGGCATCCGGTTGCACGTTGACGCCCGCCGTTCCCATGTTCGTCGCGACGCTGATCGTCGTGCCCGGGCCGTTGACCTTGGCGCCGCTGTCGACGGCCAGGTTTCCGTTGGCGCCCAGGACCACGGTCAGCGGCGAAACCAGGTGCGGTGTCGTGATCGTCGCGGTGAAGGTCATCACGGGCGCCGTAGCGAGGGCGCCCGCGGCCGCAATGACCACCGGCGTTTCAGTCGTTGGCTCGCGGGAACAACCCGCAACAGCCGTAAGCGAGACAACCCACGCAATGCAGGCCCCAACTCGTTTCGACATGACACCCCCAGCCAGTGTGTACCGTCAACGTCAGCGTTGACGGATTTACACCCAGCGAAGGAACGCACGACCGCGTGCGTATTCCGTTAACATTTTGTGCGCCGCAAGCGGCTGACAGCTTCGCGCGGCCGCCAATGCGTCACCGTTCTCGAGCGTCACCTCGGCGGAGGCGTTCGACAGCGGCCCACCACGGATGGAACACCGTCTTCAGTTGGACCCTGAAGGACATGGCCGACAACGCCCAGTACTTCGACAACATCCGCTATTCCTTCTGCCCTGGCGGCTGAAAGGTGCGGTTTCGGCGTGCGTCCGCCGATGCGTGTTCGAAGTTTCGGCGGTAGACGGGGGAGGCTGGATCGAGCTGACTCGCCTTCTGGAACTGGGCGGCGGCGGTCTCGAAGTCTCTGGCGGACACGGCGATCATGCCGAGGTCGTTGTAGATGACGGGATCGTCGGGCCGAAGCTGCGCGGCTCTCTGGAGAGCCTCTGTGGCAGCGTGAACGTCGCCCGTTCGGGCGAGCGCGACGCCTAGATCGACCAGCAGAGGAGCATGCGATGGGCGAAGCGCGGCGGCCTTCCTGAGCTCCGTTGCCGCTTCCGGAAACCGTCGCTCGTCGGCCAGGAGGCGCCCCAGGTCGTGAAGCGCCTCGAAGTAGGTCGGGCGCAGCCGAAGCGCATTCCGATACCCCTGCTCCGCGGCGTCCAGCTCTCCCCGACGTTGGTGAGCGCCTGCAAGGAAGTACACCAGCTCCGGTTTCATGTCGTCGCGTTCCGCGCAAAACGGCCACGGCGCCACGGTGAGGATGAGCGACGTCACAACTGCGATTGTCGCCGGCCAACCGAGGGCCCACCTTCGTGATCTCGCGGCCTCCGCGAGGAAGATGAACCCTCGCGCGGCCAGGACGGCCAGCAGCGGGACCAGAGCGATCCGGTACCGGCCGACAACGAACACGATCACGAGGACGGCACCGTAACTGAACAACATCAGCCAGAAGGGCCAGCGGAGACGAAGTCTTCCGACTGCGGCCCCCAGCGCCGCGAGAGGCAGCAGCATGCCGAACGGGAACCCGAAGAAACCCGCCTTCCAGACACCGGCGCGCAGAACCCAGGAGTCCGGCCGGAAGAGATAGATGTCCAGGTTTCGCGGCAGCTCGCGAGAGGCGACCAGAGCCAGCACCTTGGCGCCGAGTCCTGCGAGAAACTTCCCGGGCGAGTGGACGGCGAACTGGATCGCCTGTCGCCGAAACCAGTCGTCTTGCTGCCACAGCCCCGTCACGCTTTCAGCGAGAGGTTGGCGCACCGCGAGATCCCAATCCAGCCCGGGGCGCATGGCCAAGATCCGGCAGCCCTGGTCGTTGTTGCCGATGAACAGGTTCAGACCGGCGGCGGCAGGCATGACCGTGAATCGGCCCGTCTCACGGTAGGTCGCGAATGCCGTCACGAAGAGCACACCAGCGAAAAGGGCGGTGGCGCAGACGAGCCCGCGGAGACGCCGCGGCGGCGGTGCACGATGCGCCGCACGCGCCAGCCCGACGAGAGCGACGAGGCAGAACGGCAGGAAGGTGGACCGAACGAGGACCGAGAGCGCTGCGATGATCCCCCACGCAACGCCCCAGAACCATCGACCGCTCCCGGTGAGCTCGAGAGTCAGCAGGACGGCGCTCACGGCGAGCAAGGCCGTCAACCCTGCGTCGAGGAGCTCGCCCTCCAGGAAGATCAGAGGTGCGTAGAAGGCGACGATGAGGCCGGCGATCAGTCCTTCGCTGCGGCCGAAGGTCCGGCGGGCGAGGGAATAGGTTGCGACGGACGTTCCGACGCCGAGGAGCAGTTGAATGGCCTTCGCGAGCAGCACTGACGGCGCCAGCAGCCGGTAAATCAGGGAGAGGAACAGCGGATATCCGACGCCGTGGGAAAACCAATCTTCCGCAGGCGCGGGCCGACCCGCCGCGAAACTCCGCGCCAGTCGGTCGAACAGGTCCGAGTCGACGATGGGCAAGTCGAACGAATCGGTTCCCGCTCGGGTCCAGAGATATGCGGCCCGAACCGCCACCGCGCAGAGCGCCACCAACAGGACGGACCGGCGATCGCGACGGCGCTCTGGCTCGGGGCTCACCACCGCGGCGCGACCTCAGGGAAGGCGACCTCGACCATGTCCGGCTTCGACCGCCGACATCTTAACCGACATCCCCGCGTGCCTGGTGGTCGCTGGAGGGGCAGGACTGAGCTTGCGTCGGCCGCGGAAACGGCGCGACGCCGGACAGCCCCAGGCGTCCGGTCAGGGGGAACCCGTCTCGTAGAGTCCCAGCTCGGAGATGGCGGGCGCGCCGCGGGCCGACGTGATCACCAGGGCGACGGCTTCGGCGGCGACGGGGGGCAGGCGGAAGAGCTTTCGCTGGCCGATCGACGTGCCGGTGGCGATTGTCGTCCAGGTCCCGTTCATGCGGGCGTCGACGTGGAACTGGGTGGTTCGTTCGCCCAGCGCGATCGGCTCCTGGATACTGATCAGATCGAATGATCGTGCGCCGTCGAGCGCGACTTCCAGCCGCCCGCTGGTGACGGCTCTGGCGGCGGCCCAATAGGTGTCGAGCTTGCCGTCGAAGGCGGATGCCGCGCCGTAGGCCTGCGCCCCGTCGAACACTGAATCGGCGGTCGCCGCCCGCCCTGCCGCCACGTTCGCGCCGTAGAGCGCGGTGACACCCGCGCCGAACTGACCCAGGGCGGCGACGTCGGCGTCCGCCAGAAGCCCGTCCGTGTCGGGCGGGACGTTGAGACGAAGCATGCTGTTTCGCCCGACCGCGCCGACGTACAGCCCGACGAGCGTGCTCGCGGACTTGACCTTGCTGTCTTCAGCGGCGTGCCAGAACCAGCTCGGGCGAATCGAGTAGGCCCACTCGGCCGGAGTCCATGCGTTGGTGGCCGGCGCATCCGTCGGTGCCTGCACGCTCGACTGATCGGCCGCGGCCGACGAGTCGAACAGCGCGCGAACGTCGTTGGCGGTCGTCGGCGCCTGATTGGCCATTTCCAGCAGAGCGCTCGGTTGCAGTCGGTGCACCAGCTCGTGAATCCCGACCCAGTCCAGGCTCGGCGCGCTCGGTTGCTGCCAGAACCAGATCTCGTCGATGGCGCCGTAGTTGGTCAGAAGCTCGGTCAGCTGGCACTCGAAGACGTCCGCGTAGGCGGGCGTTCCGTAAGTCGGTTCGTGATAATCCAGCGGCGACAGCGCAAGGGCGACGCGCACGTTCGCCTCCCGCGCAGCATCGACGAACTCTCGTACGACGTCGCCGTGCCCGCCTCGGAACGGGCTGGCCGCGACCGAATAGCTGGTGCACTTCGTCGGCCAGAGGCAGAAGCCGTCGTGGTGCTTCGCCGTCAGCATCGCCTGGCGAAAACCGGCGGCCCGCAAGGTCCCGATCCACTGCCGCGCGTCCAGCCCCGTCGGGTTGAACAGCGTCGGGCTGTCGGTGCCGTCGGACAGCTCCTTGTCCGTGAAGGTGTTCAGCCCGAAGTGCAGGAACGCCGACAGTTCCTGGCTCTCCCACGCGAGCTGTGCCGACGACGGGACCGGCGCCACAGGCGCAGGCGTCGCGATTCCGCTCAGCACCGGCCCCGTCGTCTCGCAAGCGGGTACGCCGGCGAGGACGGCGACCAGCGCGGTCGCGTTCACGATCGATGGTCGCCTGCGCCGCGGGGGACGGTTGGAGGTGGCGCGTCGATTGTCCGCCATGGTCTCCTACCGCAAAACGACCCCCGCGCCCGCGGAGGCCCACCATCCCCCGGCGTCGACGTCGCCGCCGCCTCCGCCGACCGTCCCGCGCACGCCCAGCAGATGGACGCCGGCCGACAAGGCCAGCGTGGGATGCACGCGCGCGTACGCCCAGCCGCCGACCTGAACCGTCAGCTCGGGGCCCAGCCAGGCGCCCTGTTCCTGTGTTCCGGTTGCCGCGGGACCGGCGGCCGTGCCCGTCATCCAGACGTAGCCCCCGCGGAGCCCGGCCGTGACGGCCGCGCGAAGCCACGCGTCTCTCGGCCGCGAGAACCCGACCGCCATCGAGGCGCTCGGCATGACGACGGCCACCCGGCCTGCGGTCCGATCCGCGACGCCGTAGTCGGTCAGGACGTCGGCGCTCAGGAACAGGCGAGGTGTCAGCCAGACGGCGACCCGCGCGCCGCCGCCGAACAGCGCGTCGCCGCTCGACAGCACGTGCGTATCGAGGATCGCCGCCGCCTCCACGGCTCGTCCGGCGACCGCCGCCCGCGCCGCCTCCCGGCTGCCGTACGAGGCCAACACCGTCGTCGTGCTCCCCGTCGGGTGCGGGTTGGTCTCGAGTTCCGACCAGCTGGCCGTAACCAGCTCGGCGATCGCAAGCGCCAGCAGGCGCGGGCGCTCGCGCGGCGCCGCCTCCGTCAGGGCCACGGGCCGCTGCAAGGACTTGCCCGTCGTCGGGTCGTTCACGTCCAGTCGGGCGTCCCCGCTTCCGCAGCTGGCGATCACGCGCGTCACCGGTTCGTCCGCCGCGCCGCCGGGCGTCGGCTCCATGAGCGTCGCGCGCAGCTCGATCGCCGCGATCCGGCGCACCTCGCTCGCCAGCGGCGCGTCGCAGCCCACGACCTCGATCGCCACCCGCGGTCGGTCCATCGCCATCGCGGCCGCGGCGAGCGTGACGCTCGCGGCCACGGACGCGAGCACGCCGATCAGTCCAGGCCGCCGAATCTCGCCACCGCCGTCGCGCGCCGTCCGCCGGGGTAGAGCTGCCGATAGAGCAGCGCCAGCTCGTGACTTCGCGGCCGGTCACCGGCACGCGACGCGGCTTCCACCTCGCGCGCCAGCGCGTCCTCCGCCAGCGGGCCGCCCGCCGCGCGCGCGGCGGCGAAGGCGTCGATCGCGGCCGCGGGGCGCCCGAGCTCGTCCAGCAACACGCGGCCGAGAGTGAACGCCGCGAGCCCGGCGCCCGGATCTCGCGCGTGCTCGCGCATGACCCGCTCCAGGTACGGCACGGCTTCAGCTGGATGGCCGCTCAGGCGGGCGGCATCCGCCGCCAGCAGCAGGTCGGTGGTGTCGTTCCGTACCGCGCTGGGGCCGGCCTGGCGAAGCGCCTGGCGTGCCTCGCTGTACGCGCCGTGTTCCGCCAGGGGGCGCCACGAGGACGCCGCTGTCTTGCTCGATGCGCGCGGTCGCTCTTTGTTCGTCGTCGCGAACGTCGCCGGGACCCGCAGCGTCGCGCCGGCGGCCAGCTCTGTGTCACTGCCGGCGGCGCGGACACGGACGCGTCCCTCTTCGACGGCGACGTCCAGCGTGTCGACGCCGACGTAACGCACGGTGAAGGTCGTTCCGAGGTCCTCGATGGTCGCGGCGCCTGCCGCGACGACGAACGGGTGCTGAGGATCGTGCGGGACCGCGAACCGCGCGCCGCCCGCGCTCAGCTTGAAGCCGCGCCCCTGGCGGTCAGGCAGCGGCTCGAGAACGGTATCCGGCGACAGCGGGGTGACGACCACGGTCGCCGCAGGCGGGGCGGCGACCGGCGGCCGC
Source organism: uncultured Myxococcales bacterium (assembly GCA_964546845.1). Classification (GTDB taxonomy): domain Bacteria; phylum Myxococcota_A; class Polyangia; order Fen-1088; family Fen-1088; genus JADGRB01. Next base: position 148,703 of record CAZJMY010000792.1, read on the forward strand.
GGTGCCGTGGTGGACTGCGCCACTCCGACGGCCGGTGGTCCCGAGCGGCCGCGGACCCACAAACGGGCCGCGCCCCCCACGATCAGGCCTGCCGACGCCATCACCAACGTCGCGCGGACCGTGCTGCGGCGGCGGCCGGCGCGACCGAGGATCGCTTTGTGGACGGCGCGCGCGCGTTCCGCGCTCCACCCGGGATCGACCTTCTCACCCAGCACACTCCACGTCGGCTTACTCATCTCGGAATACCTCGTCGATCACGCTCTTCGCGGCGCTCAGTCGTCGTTTCGCCGTTGCGAGGCTACAGCCGCACGCCTGGGCCACGGCGTTCAGCGGCTCGCCCTCCAGGTATCGCAGCGACCATGCCAGCCGCTGGTCCACGGGCAACTGTTCCAGCACCTCGTACAGCCGAATGAGGACGGCGCGCTGCTCGGCGGTCGCGCCGGGCGCCGGCACGTCGTCAGGCCGCGGGCTCGCATGAAAAATGGCGCGGAAGCGCCGGCGGCGAAGGCGGCGACGGACCACCCGCGCCGTCACGGTCGCCAGCCACCCGCGCGCCTGGATCATGTCGACGATGCGCCGCAGCCGGCGCGAGGCCAGCCAGAACACGTCCTGCACGACGTCGTCGATCTCGGCATCACCGGCGCCGAGCAGACGCGCCGCGAGCCGCGCCACGTAAGCCCCGTACCGCGCGAACAGCTCGTCGAACTCGACCGGTCCGGTCGAGGGCGGGTCCGCCGGGTCGGCGGCGAGACGCAGGTGCGGCTTGGGCATCCGTTATGAAGATGGCACTCTGAAGCGAATTCGGCTCATTCGCCCCTTCCGCGCCGCCTCCCTCATCTTAGACGCCGGCAGTCCGGCGAGGCCCCTCGATGTTCGGCTGCCGGGGCGCGTCAGCCGGCGGGGGGGGGCGCGTTCAGAGCTCGTCGTGGACCTTCACGGCCATCCGTTTTCCCAGTTCGAGCTGGCCCGCGGTTCCGAAGTGGATCTGGTCGTTGGCGACGATGCCGCAGACGTTCGGATCCTGGGCGCGCATCTCGAGGCCGTCGGTTTCGACCACGAACGCTCGCCGCGTCGCGAGGGCGGCTCCCGAATCCTGGTCGACGTCTTTCTCCGCCGCCCGCACGACGTCCCGGCCGGTTCGATTGCTGGCCGCCGCGGCGACCGGATAGACGTAGCCGTAGATGAAGAGCATGTCGGGCGCGGTCCACTGTTCCCTCACCCGACGGATGAAGGCCTGCAAGTTCGGCCCATAGTTCTGGCCGCCGGCGTCCGCGTCCGCCTCGCCTTGTTGCCACAACATCCCGCGGAGAACGGGATGGAGGCCGCGGCTCTTCAGGGCCTCGAGACCTCCCGTCACGGTATTCACGAACGTGGTGAACTCCGGCCCGAAATGACCGGTGTCGGTCGGGCTGCTGCCGGGCGCCCATTGCGAATACAGATTCGTGCCCGACTTCGAGTGCTTGATCAGCGCGATCCGACGGCTGGGATAGAAGGCCTGGATGGCGTTTCCGAAGCCGAGCTCGGGGCCGAACGTCGCGCCGAGGTTGCAGAAGTCCACGCCGCCGGAAGCCGCGCAGTTGGGGATCCAGGTCCTGGCCTGAACGCCCTGGTTCTTGTCCGCCGAGTAGTAGATCTGCACGCGGGTGTCGATGGTGAACCCGGACGGGAGGTTCTTGCTGTAACCCTGGCCGTCGGCGTTGGACTGGCCCCCGATCAAGTAGACGTCGACCGAGCTGGGGTCCTCGGCCGACGTTCCGGCTGCTCCGCCTGCCGCTCCGCCGGGTGCTCCGCCTGCAGCACCGCCGGGTCCTGCTGCGCCGCCGCTCACGCCGCCCGTGCCCGCAACGCCGGCAGCTCCGCCGGTGGGGCTCGACGTTCCCGCGACGCCGCCGCTGCCCGCGGTGGCGTGCCCCGCGGCCCCTCCCGGCATCGCGCCCGCGCCGGCCCGACCCGCGGCGCCTCCGTTCGAACCACCGGAGGTCTGGCCGCCAGGCGCGCCGTTGCCGCAAGCCGCGCCGCCGAGCGCCAGCAGACAAGCGGCCAGCGCGATGAACGCGCCGTTCACGATGGACCGCGCCCTGTCACGGCAGGCAGCCCACGCGACGCGTGTCGAGGACGATGTCGTCGTAGTAGACGTCGAACGCGGCGGTGCCCGGATGCCAGACGTAGTAGCCGAAGCTGACGTTCGAGAAACCGCCGACCAGATTGCTGCGCATGTTCTGGAAAGAGATCGGCGCGTACGACCACGCGAGGGCGCCGTCGACGTACACCCGCACCTCGTCGGGAGCGTCATTGAACTCCCACTCCAGGCAGACCCACTTGCCGACGGGCGAATCGGCCGACGCGGCGTCGCCGATCGAATACATCTCTTGGGTGTTCGGCCCGCCCGCGGCCGAGGTCGGCCCCGCCGAGTCGAAGTCCACCCAGGTCAATTGCCACTTGCCGTTGGTCTCGGCGACCTCCAGGTACTTTCGCGAGCTGGGGACTTCGGCCGTTCCGGCGAACACCAGCGTGAGGTGGCCGCCGGGGCGATTCGGCGTGGCGTAGAGGTACGCGCGCCCGAAGTGATGGCTGCGCAACGCTGCCGGCAGATTGCGGGTGGCAATCAACGCGTAGCTGAGCAGGTTTGGATTGCCGTGGAATTGCGCGGCGTACCTGCCGTGGGCCGCCATCTTGTCCTGGACGGTTGCGGTCTGGTCGCCGAACGTCTTCACGTCCCAGACGGCAGGGTCGAAGGTGCCCCTCTCGAAGTCCTCGCAGAAGAGCCCCACGCAGGCGCCGGCCCCCCGGCCGCCCGCCCCGGCGGCGCCGCCGCCCCCGCCGGTTGAACCGCCGACCGGCGCTCCGCCGCCGCCCCGTGAACCGCTGCCGCCGCCGCCCGCGGCCGGGCCGCCGGCAGCTCCGCCGCTCTCGGTCGTCCCGGCATCGCTGCGCCCGCCGGCGGGGTTGCCCCCGGCGCCTCCCGCTGCGCCGCCGACGGAGATGCTCCCGGCCTGCCCCTGGCCGGAATGGCCGCCGGAGCCGCCCTCACGGCCAGCGCCGGCCTGACCCGACGACGTGCACGCCACCGACACGGCCGCAATCGCCCCGCACACCGTCAGACATGACGCCTTGCGATTCCCCATGGCCCCGGGGGGTCAGGCGAGCAGCTCGCTGAAGATGCCCGGAGGCAGGCTTGGATCGCCAAAGTTGTCCGTCGGGGCGCCCCCCGCCTTCGTGACGCCCGCGGCCGTCAACAGGGTGTTCAGCATCTTGTTCATTCCGGCCACCGAGGGGTCGCCGCCCTTGCCGTCCTGGCTGCCGCCCGGAATTTTCAGCGAGCTGCTCGCCTGACCCCGCGGGGCCAGGCGGAACCTCACGGCCCCACCCGCCGGGTGACGCGCGCCGGCAGCCGAACGTCGAGGTGCCTCACCGGGCTGCCGGCGTCTAAGATGAGGAAGGCGGCGCGGAAGGGGCGAATGAGCCGAATTCCCTTCAGAGTGCCATCTTCATAACGGATGCCCAAGCCGTACCTGCGTCTCGCCGCCGACCCGGCGGACCCGCCCTCGAC